>JAILJC010000014.1 GCA_024694965.1 Lachnospiraceae bacterium | reverse complement strand
AGGAACCATTATGCGAAGCATAATTCAGGATGGTTCCAGACATTCGTCATGAGGGGTACCACGCAGTGGTGGAGTCCTTATGACATAGATTGGCCGCCGACTTTGGTCATGAGGGGTACCACGAAGTGGTGTAGTCCTTATGACAGAGAAAAGGAGGGGGCATTACATTATGCAGGAGGACTTTCAATGACAGCAAAAGCCGTGATCCTTGTTGCCGGTATGGGAACGAGGTTACAACCGAGGACACTGACCACACACAAATGCCTTACCAGGGTAAACGGAACTCCCATACTGTTTAATGCACTTGATAACCTTAAGGACATTGGTGTTGAGGAGACCGTGCTTGTTATCGGTTATCTCGGAGATGAGATAAAGAAGGAGATCGGCAGCGATCATAAGGGGATGAAGATCACGTATGCCGTTAACGATATCTACGCACAGACAAATACTTCATTTTCACTTAAAGAAGGATTAAGTGCTGTAGGCGATTTTGATGTTTTGTATCTGCTTGAGGGCGATGTCTTTTTTGATAATGTGCTTTTAAGAAGGCTTGTTGATGATACTCATGAAAACACTACGATGGTCGAGCCGTATGAGCCGCGTCTTGACGGAACCTTTGTCGAGCTTGCGGATGACGGATTTGTAGCAGACTGGACACACAAGTCGATGCGCGAAGAAAACTACGTAGTTGAGGATAAATATAAGACCATCAATATACATAAGTTTTCAGCAGGCTTTACCAAGGACGTTTTAACGCCCTGCTTAAATGATATCTGCGAGGAAACAAACGGAAAGTCACCTCTTGAAAACATAATGAGGCGTATAGTCCGTAATGACTCTCATGCGGTTTACGGACTGACTTCGGGAGACGGACTCTGGTTTGAGATAGATGATGAGAACGATCTTAAGATAGCAGAGGAGATATTCAAATAATGAAATACGAAGAATACCTGGGTAAGGATATAAGCATTAATATGGAACGCGGCTGGCCGTCCGAGGATCAGCTGGCTCTTGCGATGCCGATGCTTGACGTTGTTACATCGGAAACGGACCTTGTGCATGAGGTTGATTATCGCGGCTATGCCGGTACAGGCGGTATTAAGCCCTTAAGGGAACTGTTTGCCAAGATCCTGGACGTTACGCCTGATGAGGTTTACATCGGCGGGACCATGAGCACTACCATAATGTATGATCTTATAAATAAGGCGGTACTCTTTGGACTTAACGGACACAAGCCGTGGAAGGAATATGACAGCGTGAGCTTCATATGTCCCTCACCCGGATATGAAAAGCATTTTAAGATATGTGATGCTTTCGGGATAAAGATGATCCCGGTTGATATGCTGGATGACGGACCGGATATGGATAAGGTTGAGGAACTGGTACGCAATGATGAAACCATAAAGGGCATATGGTGCGTTCCGCTTTATTCGAATCCGACGGGTGCGATATATTCGGATACTACGGTAAGGCGGCTCGCGGGACTTAAAGCGGCGGCGGATGATTTTACGCTCATGTGGGATAACGCTTATGTGATCCATCATCTTACCGACAAGGAACCGAAGATACTCAATATATTAAGGGAATGCGAGAAGGCAGGGTATCCTGACAGGGCGTATGAATTTGCGTCAACATCAAAGATAACATTCCCGGGCGGAGGAGTCGGCCTGTTCGCATCCTCCTTAAGCAACACCGAATGGTATAAGAAGAAAACGCTGCTTCAGTTAAAGTCGGGAGATAAGATAAACGAATACAGGCATTTCCTGTTCTTTAAGGATGCGGCGGGCCTTAAGGCACATATGAAAAAGCTTGCCGGGATCGTTTATCCAAAGTTCGAAACGGTTGATGAAGTATTACGGAGCGAGCTTGACGGAACGGGGCTGGCTAAATGGTCGCTGCCCGGCGGAGGATATTTCATTAACGTGGAGCTCGTCGGAGTTTCGGCGAAAAAGGTTTGGGAATTGTGTAAGGATGCGGGTGTCAGGATAACTCCGGCAGGATCGACTTTCCCGTATGGGAATGATCCGAAGGATGCATTCATCCGTCTTGCACCCACCTATTTAAGCTGCGAGGATTTAAGGCTTGCGATGCAGGTATTTGCAGCTGCCATAAAATATGCGGCCGGTAAGGACTGACCGTACTGCGGAGAATCAACATGAGTGAGAAAAATGACCATATCATAGGAATAGTAGGCGGAATGGGATCGTATGCCACGGTCGATCTGTTTAAGCGTATTATAGATGCGGCTCCCACCAAGAAGGACTGGGAGAAGCCTCACGTGATAATTGACAATTTTTCCACCGTTCCGAGCAGGGTCAGGGCCGTTCTTTATAATGAGCAAAAGGATAAAGTAGTTGAATGCCTTGCTTCATCGGTAAGGAACCTGATGAACTGCGGTGCTGACAGGATAATAGTAGGCTGCCATACCGCGCACATTTTTCTGCCTGATGCGATAAAGCTTGTTGATGGCGCTGAAGGCTGTGTGATCAACATAATCGAGGCTGCCGTAAGGCTGTGTGTCAGCAAGGGTTATGATAAGGTCAGGTTACTGGCTACCGAGGGAACCGTGGAGACCGGAATATATACGGATGCTTTTTCGGGGACGAAGATCGAGATCATAAATCCCGATGAAAAGGGACTTGTTGATATAAGGACAATAATCGAGGATGTTAAGCAGAACCTGATCGGCAAGGCGACCAGGGAATTATTCAGGAGCCTTGCCTGCGCTGATGAAAACCCGGTTCTGCTTGGATGTTCGGAACTTCCGGTAATTTACGGTAATTGTAGGGAAGCCGGGATCGTGTTTGAAAACGAGGTCATAGATCCGTTCCAGATAGTCATCGAGGAACTGGTCGCACCACCGGAAGGTGGAAATACATGAAAACGGATAAAGTATACAGGCTTGGCAATAAAGAAAAGATCATTGGCATATTTTTAATATGCCTTGTTTTTGTATTTACAGCAATTTTGTGCATGTCAAGGAAGGATCAGAATAAGATCATCGTTTTTGCACCGCAGGAGATTGAACTTAAAACTGCTAAGATAACAGACGGCGCGATCCGTTCATACGCACCTTCGGATGATTTTGTATTCGATACACAGCCGTTTATCTTGCCCTCGGGTAATTATCATATAGACATCACTTATTCCTCTACGGCGGAAGCGGATGTGCTCGTGCAGGGAAACAATAACTGCACGTTCAGTATTGAACTTCCGGTGACGGGAGGTACGGAGAACACTATCACTAATGATCTGCTGATCCTGCCCATAGGAACGGATAAAGGCAGGCTGAAGGTTTATCAGTCGTCGGAAGGCGAGCTTGCGGTAAACAGGATGGCTATCCGTTCGGACATAAGGCTTAACAGGGATACGGAGGCGTATATAATTTCGGCGGCCATCGTTGCGCTGGCTTTATGCATATTTGTTCTGATCTTCAACAGGCTAAAGCTTTCCAAGAGAGAACTGTCATATATTGTCCTGCTGGTGCTCACCCTTATCCTGGTCAATATCCCGTACTGCTCAAGGGGAACCAGATATGAGGTCGATACCCAGGGAGCTCTTAAAAGGATCGAAGCCATCGTGCAGGGTATACGGGACGGACAGTTTCCGGTCATCATCGGTCCCAATTATGCAAATCAATACGGGGAGATGGTTATATTACAGCCAAGTCTGTTTTTGTATTTTCCCGCTTTTCTCAGGCTGCTCGGAGTTTCGATACCGGTTGCATATAATATCTACATGATAGTGGTCAATATTGCCACGGCATTAGTCACTGCAGTAAGCGTAAGAAGGATGTTCGGGTCCGTTAAGCGGGCTGTTATCGCGGCCGTTGTCTATCTTATCGAGCCCTTCAGGCTGTTTGTGATGATGAACCTTGGCGCCGGAGCGGGAATGGGGACATCACTCGTCTTTTTGCCGATACTGATAGTTGGGATTTATGAAGTCATAAAAAAGAAGGGGTCAAGCTGGAAGTTTATCGCGATCGGACTGTGGGGGATAGTTAGCTGTCATGTATTAAGTTTTGCCCTGTCGCTCATAGTGATGTTTGTATATATCATCGCACATATAATAGCCTTAAAGGAAAGGGAAGTTTTTATGGCACTTGTAAAGGCTGCCATAATGTTTAGCGTTTTATCGATAGGTACACTGCTGCCGTTTATGGGCTTCTACTTTACCGCATGGAACCGGGCGGCACTGGCCTGGACCGATTTCTACAACACGGGAGTAAACTGGTACAGGGAGATGCAGAATGTGGTCGCATTTGCGGTCACGATAAGCGCTCTTGTTACGGTTTATGTAAGCGGAAAGCTGGACCGTTTTGCGAGAAGGATATTTATCACCGCATTCATCTTTCTCATAATCGGCACACCGTTTTTTCCCTGGAAGCTGTTTGGGAGGCTGCCGTTTATCGATTCGTTCCTTGGGATGATGCAGTATCCGAGGAGGTTCCATATCATGGCTGTTCCTTCGGTCGCGCAGGCCGTCGCGCTGGCTGCATTCTGCAAGCGGCGGGATAAGGATCCGGTACACCGCGCTGCAATGGGTGTTATAATTTTTTCGCTGCTGCTTGGAGTGGTAATTGATTTTCAGCAGTTTTACGTTACGCCAAAGCTTTTTCACAGTCCGCAGGTCGGTGAGATCAACACGCTGATGGAGGATTATCTTCCCGACGGAACTCTGACCGAATGGTATAAAACAGATACGGGTGAATTTTCCGATTATGATGATGTTGAGGCATATTCCTACAGCAAAATGTATACTAAGATCGACTGTTCATATACATCAAAGTCGGAAGGCCAGTATATGGAGTTTCCCGAGTTTTATTATGAAGGGTATTATGCATATGATCAAAACGGAGCGCCGCTTAAGGTGGAAAAGGGGAATCGCAACAGGGTAAGGGTATACCTTACGAAATCGGATGAGGTCCAGGAACTGCACCTTAAATACAGGGTTAAAACGATATATACGGCTGCGTTCCTGTTTTCGATCCTTGCGGGCGGAGTGTGGCTCATGATAGTAATATGCAAGCATGTATACGTGTTTGCCGTTTCAAGGGGGATATTAAACGAACCGCATAAGGGGGGAGATGCCGGATGATAATGAGTGTGTTAAACCTTATAATACTGTTGTTTGCGGCCATCCTGACGGCTGATATCATCGATAAAAAAGTCGGGGAAGTGCTGCCTGCGATTCTCTTTTTTCTGCTGCTCATCCTCTATGGGATAGCCATACTCGGAAAGGCTCATCATTCATATACCGCGACGATGCTTTTGCTTTGCGCCCTTTGGGTCTTTTATTTCGTAAAGAAAAAACGTATCTTTCCTTCGGCTGCCTTTTTAAAGGATAACCTGCTGACGGCAGGTTTTATTACCTACGCAGCGGTCATCATACTTGCGTTTATCGCTTACAGCAATCACTTCATAATCGTATGGGATGATTTTCATTATAACGCCACGTTTCCCAAGGATATGTTTTATTACGGTACTATGCCGACCGGAAGCCACAGCGCCACGTTCTACAGGAGCTATCCGCCCCTTATGCAGCTGTTCTTCTACTGGGGCTTTCAGGGGATGCGCTCTTTTTCGGATCCGATGATGTTTGAGTACAAGGCGTTTCTTGTCTATACCTGCCTGCTTCCCGTATTTTCATACGTCACCGGTAAGGGCAGTATCATAAGGAGGATATCGGCAGGCCTTGCCGCAATGCTGCTTCCCTACCTTTTCATGTATGAGATGATCGACAGCCTGTCGATGGATACTTTCATGGCTGCCTTGGCGGGCTATGCCCTTGTGCACATTATCTTTACGGAAAAAAAGGACTTATTTACCGTTGTTAAGATTATCCTTTCACTGTCGTGCCTTACTCTTGTAAAGCAGATAGCGCCGGTATTTACCGTCATAGTTTTGGCCGTCTGGTTTTTTACCATCCTTGCGGATCACCTTAAGTGCAAAAAGGAGGGCAGGGAGAGTAAGCCGGTAATGAGGCTTATACCGCTTGCCGCTGCTGCTGTGTGTGCCGCGGGATGCTATCTATCGTGGAAGGTATTCTGCAATATAAAGGGAAATTCGGTATATCTGTCGGGAAAGCTTTCAGACAGTATAAGCGGCGGAAGGATAATATTCCCGGATTATGCGCATGATACGGTACAAAGCTTTATAAGATATATATTTGTTTCACCCTTAAGCCTTCAAAAGAACGGGCTTTCGCTGTTTGCGGCCCTGATACTTACCATGCTTGCGATCATTGTCATGGTAAAAAAAGAAGACGGACGCGGGCGCATACTTACGGGAATGATCGTGACCGTTGCCGGCTTGGCAGGATATCTTCTCGTTCTATGTTATACATATATTTTCGTATTCGAGCAGTGGGAGGCCGAGAGCCTTTCGAGCGTTGACCGGTATTTCGGTACATATGCCTTTATCCTTATGTATGTATCGGTCATAGGGCTATGTGAGGCATTCCCGGCAGACGGAACGGAAGACATTAATGGAGAAGGCAATGCCGATAAGACAAAGGCCATGAAGGCGCTCCGTAAGTGGGGGCTTCCGGTTATGACTCTTGTTTTTCTTATCTGTTCTCCGTGGCTAAATATGTATAACAGCCTTATACCGGCCAATTATGAGAGAAACAATGAAGTCGGGCGGAATACGATGCGGGAGGTTGCCAATGAGACGGCACCGGTCGGTGCGGATAAGATAGATGTAAGGACGGTGCTTGTGGTCAACAATGAAGGCAACTCACTGTATTCAAGGGGACTTTTGTATTACCTTGTACCGCTCGTTCCCACCGAATACGAAGTGGAGGATTCCGGACAGGATCAGTCGGAGGCCCTGCTTTCAAAGTGCAGCGACAGAAGCGCATACTATGTTTATTTTGCGGGACGCATGGTGGATGATGCAAAGGCGTGTGACGCCATAAAAGGAGCTATGGCCGGTGGGGAACTTCCCGTCAGGGGACACATGTACTATTATGATGAGAATGCAAACCTGATCGTTGAAAACGCCCCGTAGTTTGCTTAATTGTTTATTATATGTTAAATTTAAAACAGATCATTTATATAAGATTTACGGAGGATCGGAGGGAGTTTCGGTGACCAAGCTTGCCATCGTGGTACCCTGTTACAACGAACAGGAAGTACTGCCGGTCACAAATGAAGAACTTACAGGGCTTCTTAACGTGCTTAGGGACGAAGGGTCAGTTTCAGGGGACAGTTTTATCATGTATGTCGATGACGGAAGCAGCGATAAGACATGGGAACTGATAAGCGGATATGCAAATGACTCTGACAATGTCAGGGGACTAAAGCTTGCAGCCAACGTGGGCCACCAGAATGCACTGCTGGCGGGACTTATGACCGTTAAGGATGAAGTTGATGCCGCCATATCCATTGACGCAGACCTTCAGGACGATATATCTGTCATAAATGATATGCTCACCAAATTCAAAGAGGGCTGCGATATAGTGTACGGTGTCCGCAGCGCGCGTAAAACGGATACGTTTTTCAAGCGCTTCACCGCACAGGGCTTTTATAAGCTTATGAAGCGCATGGGCGTAAAAAGCGTTTATAACCATGCCGATTTCAGGCTGATGAGTTCCCGTGCCCTTGACGGGCTTTCGCAGTTCAAGGAGAGGAATCTTTTCCTTCGCGGTATCGTGCCCACTATCGGCTACAGATCAGATTGTGTATACTACGAACGTAAGGCAAGGACAGCCGGAGAGTCAAAATATCCGTTTGGAAAGATGCTTTCTTTTGCGTTTGACGGCATTACATCATTCAGCGTAAAGCCGATGTCATATATCATGGGCACGGGCGTGTGCATGATCATCCTGGCGATCGCGTTTGCAATATATGCTCTTCATTCATATATTACGGGCAATGTGGTAAGTGGCTGGACTTCGATAGTACTTTCATTGTGGTTTATCGGCGGCCTTTTGCTGTTCTCCGTAGGAGTCGTAGGACAGTATATAGGCAAGATATATCTTGAGGTTAAGGAGCGCCCTAGGTACATAGTTGAGGAAAGGACCGGAAACGGCAGCGAGAACTGAGATGGCGCTTAAAGATGAGATAAACCGCGAAACAGTAAAGCTTAAGGATATGCCTTTTAAAAAGAAGGCTGCCTATATATGGGAGTACTACAGGTTCCACATAATCGCCGTTATAGCGGCCATAGTGTTCATCTGTATTTTCATCCGCGACTGGCGGATAAACAAGAGGCCCGTTTATCTGGATGTGGTCATCTTAAACTCCGATATCGCATACGGCGAAGACAATCCCATAGAGGATGATTACATTAGGTATGCGGGAGTCGATACCTCGGCTTATAACATAAGCTTTGATGCCGGGTTTTTGATATCCGAAAACGGAACAGACCAGATGACGGTAGCAAACATGCAGAAGCTGATGGCATTGTTTGCGGCAGGTTCGATAGATGTCGTACTGGGACCGGACAGCCTGGTGGATTCATACGGCGAGCTGAGTGCATACATGGATATGAGCGATGTGCTGCCTGAGGACCTTAAACAGCAGCTCATCGATAAGGGATACGAGGTTTACTATTCGACCGTTTATGAGGAGGACGAGAAGGGAGTCCTCAAGCCCGTGGTTACATTTCCTGCGGGTTTCTATCTTGACGATTGTGAGTATCTTGATAAGCTTTCTGTGTTCGCAACACAGAAGGCCGCGGGGAAGAGGCCGGTATTTGCATTTGCTTCCTGCTGCACCAATACCGACAATGCGGTAAAGCTCCTTAAGATGCTGACGGGATTATGATTCTTGATAAGGGTGGTATATGTCTTTAATCTCAGTTGAATTTTTTCTGTTCATCGTTATAGTACTTGCGATCTATTTTATTCTGCCGGCGAAGCTTCAGTGGGTATGGCTCCTTGTTGCCGGCTTCTTTTTCTATTATCTTAACGCGACTCCCATACAGTGCGTTGTATTTCTTGTATTTCTGTGCGTTAATTACGCCGCATCCCTTAAGATAACAGAGGACAGCCCCCATCCGAAGGCGGTATTTAGGTGTGTGCTCATATTTGATGTGCTGCTCCTTGTCGGAATGAAGTATACCGGCTTCTTTCTTGATATCTTCTCATGGGCTGCGGGACTGTTTTCAAAAGGCATAAACCCGGGGATAACGGAGCGGCTGCTTAACGTAGTCGACCTATTGTGCCCTCCGAAGATATCGTATTTTTCACTGATCGTTATCGGGTATATGACGGATGTTTACTGGGGAAGGGTAAGCGTTCAGAAAAACCCCGGCAAGTTTGCATTGTTTGCATCATATTTACCGCAGATGACTTCGGGCCCCATCGTGCAGTACGAACAGATGGAAGGATCGCTGTGGGGCGATAAGCATCACGCAAGCTATACGCGTCTTATAAGCGGCACAGAGCGCATCATCTGGGGTATTTTCAAAAAGCTCGTGATATCGGAACGCCTTGCCGTCATCGTTAATGAAATATATGATCACTACGAGGTGTATCCCGGTTTTTACATAGGGTTTGCGGCCGCATGCTTTGCGCTGCAGCTTTTCTGCGACTTCTCCGGACTTATGGATATAGTGCTGGGCGTTTCCGAGGTTTTCGGGATCCCGCTTCCGGAGAACTTCAACAATCCGTTTTATTCAACCTCGCTGGCAGAGTTTTGGCGCAGGTGGCACATAACTCTCGGCGGATGGCTTAAGTCATACGTATTCTACGCCGTCCAGCAGACCGAGGCCTTCAGGAAACTTCGGAAGGCATGCAAAAAGAAATTCGGAAAGGATTACGTTAAAAAGTGCAATATCCCCCAGTATCTGGGGCTTCTTATATCATGGTTCCTTATCGGCCTGTGGCATGGCGGCGGATGGAATTATATCTTCGGAGTCGGCATTTACATGGGCATAGTTATAATAATCTCTGAGTTATGTCAACCAATCCTGGCAAAACTGACTCTGCTCCTTAAGATAAACACCGAAGCGTTCAGCTATACGTTGTTTAAAAGGTTCAGGACATTTATCCTGTTCATTTTCGGACTTTCGTTTTTCAGGGCAGAATCACTGACATACGGTTTTAAGATGTGGAGGAATGCTTTTTCGATATTCAATCCCTGGATCTTTTTTGACCGTTCGTTATACGCTCTCGGGATAGATGAGAAGGAATTCCATATCATGCTTCTCTCATTGCTTATCCTGCTTGTGGTTTCGATCATGGAGCATCGCAGGGGAGGAGTAAAGGAAAGCGCCGGCGGGTGTGAACAGATGAACGGAATGCGTTCGTTCCTTTCGGAGCAGAATTTCATCTTCAGGCTTCTTATATTCCTTGCTATGTTTATAGCAATAATCTGCTGGGGTTATTACGGAACTTCGTATGATGCCTCGGATTTCATTTACGGAAGGTTTTAGGAATGATCAAACGTGTGGGCAGAAAAAGGTTCATAGAGTGTACGGTTAAGCTGATCATAATATTGGCTGTTTTCGTGTCCGCATATTTTGTCCTCGACAGGATCATGCTTATAAAGTCCGAGGACGGTATCGTTCAGATGCAGGCATATTACAGGCAGCCCGAGGGAAGCGTCGATGCCCTGTTTGTGGGAAGCTCGCATATATTCTGCCATATAAACACCGGAGTTCTGTGGGATGAATACGGGATTTCGGGCTTTGACCTGGCGGGGGCGGAGCAGCCGTTCTGGAACAGCTACTACTACATAAGGGAGGCGCTTAAGTCACAAAGGCCCAAGGTCATAGTGCTTGACATCACGACTCCCGGCATACGCCCGATCGATTACCAGCCGGAGAACTGGTTTATCACAAACACCTACGGCATAAAGCGTAACAGTAACCGCTACGGAGCGATAAAGGCAAGCGCCCTGTCACAGTCCTTCGCACGTCTTCTGATACCGCTTAATTCCACACACGGACGCTGCGTCGAACTGACGGAAGAGGATTTCTTAAACTATGATGACAGCGTATATTATAAGGGCTTCGATCCGAGGGAGACCACTGTTGTCTTCGAGCGTCCCGATATTTCGGGTGTTACGGAGCGTGCGCCGCTGTCCGATAAGGAAACGGAATACTTAAAGATGATCATAGAATATGTACAGCAGGAGGGCGTGCCGCTTCTTTTCCTTTCATCGCCTTATATAGTTACCAAGGAGGAGCAGGAAAAGTACAATACGATCTTTGACATTGCGGATGAATACGGTGTTCCATACATTGACGGCAACAAGCTGTATGATGAGATGGGACTTGATTTTGAAAATGATTTTGCCGAGGTGCTGCATCTTAACAGGAGCGGCAATGAAAAGCTGAGCAGCTTCATTGGGCGGTATCTTAAAGACAATTACGGACTTTTGGATCACCGGGGTGATGCCAAGTATGGATCGTGGGATGTGGATGCATACAGGCAGAGGCAGGATACGCATGATTATTATCTGTCGCAGGCAGTTAAGAATAAGGACTCAAAGGAATACTTAAGGCTTTTGAACGAACCCGCCTATGTTGTATTCTGCTGTGTGGAATCAGGATATGAAGGCCTGGTTGACGATACGGTTGTCGCAGAGCTTGAAGCGCTTGGACTTAAAAGGGAAATGCTTACAAGCCACGGAGCCTTTATCCTGAATAAAGGACAGTGCATCTTTTCTTCATACGATTATGATTTCAAGGCCGGTATAAATGACGGAAACCGCAGGATATTGTTCTACCGGACCTATGATAATGATAACGATCACGCATTCACGTATGTTTTGGATAACGGATCCTTTACCCACCAGAGCATGACGGGATACGAAAAATACATGATGGAAGGCGAAGGTATAAGCTTCTATGTCTTTGACACGGTGCATGACAAGGCGCTGGGCGGTTATTCGATTAAATAGGCATCGGAGATACATTTAAGGATATGGACAGATACGAAGTGAGGCCCCTTAAGGGAGCGGACGATATTACGGTTTCGGTCCCGGGTTCAAAAAGCATAACAAACCGTGCGCTGCTGCTTGCCGCGATGTGTACGGGCAGCTGTACCCTTACGGGGGTCCTTTTCAGCGATGATTCCAGGGCTTTTTTATCCTGCCTTAAGGAGCTCGGATTTTCTCTTTTGATCGACGAAGAAAACAGGACGGTCTCGATAAGCGGAACGGGCGGAAGTATACCTAACCGGGAAGCTTCGGTAAATGTAGGAAGTGCGGGAACGGCCGCACGCTTTCTTACGGTATTTCTTGCATTTGCGGGCGGGCGGTATCACCTTGATGCTTCACCCCAGATGCGTAAGCGTCCGATGGAGCCGCTTATAAGTGTGCTTAAGGCGGCAGGGGTTGACATAACATGTGAGGGTGAAGAAGGTCATTTTCCCTTTTTGCTTTCATCAGAGGGTATAAACGCCTGCGAGCTTACGATCGATACGGACTTAAGTTCACAGTTTGCCAGTGCGATCCTTATGGCTGCACCGCTGCTTAATGGGGGCTTAAGAGTCATCCTTTCGGGAAGCAGGACAAAGGGTTCATACATCGGTATCACGTTAAAAATGATGGAGCAGTTCGGTTTTGGGTATGAACGGGACGGGGATGTCATAACCGTTCGTGCCGGATCACCGAAAGCCCTTTCTCTCTACCGTATCGAGCCGGATGTTTCTGCCGCCTGTTATTTCTATGCCATGTCGCCGCTCTGTGATAAGAAAGTATGCGTAAGAAATGTTCACCCGGATTCGATGCAGGGCGATATGAAGTTCCTTGATGCACTAAAGCTTTTGGGCTGCACCGTTAAGGACGGGGAAGAGGGGATAACGGTATTTCCTCCAAGCGGCACCGGTTTTAAAGGTATCGAAATAAACATGCAGGATTTCTCGGATCAGGCGATGACGATGGCGGTGCTTTCCGCGTTTGCCAAATCGCCTACGAAGATTTACGGCATAGGCCATATACGTTTACAGGAATCTGACAGGTTAAAAGCGATAATAACCGAGCTTAACAGGCTTGGCTGTAAATGCGGTGCAATAGAAGATGAGACGGGTATCTTAATAGAACCTGCTCCGATGCATGGTGCGGATATAGAAACATATGATGACCACAGGATGGCAATGGCGTTTGCGCTTGCCGGCCTTAGGGTTGCGGGAGTCACTATCCTTAATCCCCTGTGCTGTAAGAAGACATTTGAAGATTACTTTGATGTGCTTGACTCTATAACGGTATCATGACCGTTTATAAAATCATTGAGGTATTTAAGAGATCTCTGCTTTTCCTCGCTTATCACGGCATCGACATGTTCCCTGTCAAACTTCGCCTTTAACTCTTCCTCGGTATCAAGGCTCGGCTGGATGTAGATGTCGAGGAGCTTTAACAGGTTGTAAATACGGCCGCGGAACTTTTTGCTTGGAACAAGGCAGAATTCCTTTTCGAACACGAGAGAGAAAACAAGCCCGTGGTAAGAATTGGTACATATGAACTCAGCGTTTTTAAACAGGCCGAGGAACTCGGACGGTCCCACGTCTATCACTGTTTTATCCACAAAATCAGGCTTATAACCGTAGCGGCTTATCTCTACCACGGGAAGCTTTAATTTGTTCTTGATCTCCCTGACATAGGAGTATACGGATTCGTCCTTCTGCATTATGTACAGAAGGATGTATTTTTCTTTAAGCGCAAACTGGGGAACTGTGGTTACTTCGTCCCACTGCTCCTTTGATAAAAGAAACGTCGGATCGATGAGCTGTTTGGCATCCCTTCCGGTAAGACGCTTTACAAGGTTCCTGCCTTCGGCTTCCCTTATCGAAAGGGCACCCATGGACTTTATGTACCTTCGTACGGGGAAGAACATGAACGGACGCCATCTTCCGGTCCCGCAGCTTGGGGCATATGAAGCCTTGGCGGCCGGGTCATGCACGAAGCTTAAAAAATAAGCCGGTACAAATCCGCCCGTAAGTATCGGGTTCCATATCTGGTCGCTTCCGCAGATGTATTTATCGCATTTAAGTTCGTCCTGTGAAACTGACCTGCTTGTATGATAGGGCCTTGACAGAGTCATGTTTAAACTGTTAAACCTGGCAAATTTACGACGCCTGCCGATGCGCTGGGGGAAGGTGCGCAAACCCGAAGCTATTTCTTTTCGGTTGCCTGTTACGGGAAACATCCTGACAAAATCGGTAAACCTTATGAACCAGTTGCGGTAGTCGATGACCGTAACATCGGTATCACACTGTTCCTTAAGCGTACGCTGCAATGCATAGCACTGGAGCGCTCCTCCGAAATTGTTTACAAAATGAAAGGTTATCAGTCCGGTTTTCAAATCGATCCCCCTTGATGTTCATGCTTATTACAGTGTAAAAGAAAGGAGGGCGCATGTCAAATGAGAGGACCGCGAATTGAGTGCCTGTTCCCCTTGTGAGTTTGGTCCTGTTTTGATAGAATAAGTTTTATGATGAATAAAAAGGCTGTTTTCGCATGTTTAACCGTATACGTTTTATCCCTGATAATTCTGCTTTATTATTTTAACGGAAAGCGCGGGGCGGAACATGAGTATTCATATGACTTTTCGAACTTTTCGGTAGATGCCGGGTGCATCGATGATTCGGGAAGCCTTTTTATTGATGAAAGTTCCGGGTATTCGGGCGTCTTTTCCGCAACCCCCGGAACACAGCTTTTAAGCGGCGATTACACCCTTACCGTCAATTACCATTCTTCGGGCACCAACGAGCTTCATTATGCGGGCAACAGTAACTGCGACAAATACGTAAGCCTGCCCGAAGGCTCAAGTGAGATAACGGAATACTTTTCATTGTGGCCGGCTTCCGATAAATTCAGGATATGGCTCATCTATAAGGGCTCGGGAGATCTGCGGATCGATTCCATAAAGATATCATCCGGAAGGCCGTTGTATACGGATTACGAATACTATATGATCCTTACCGTTATACTCGGAACGCTTATCCCGCTTTTTGTCCTGTATTTTTACCGTAAGCTTCATTTTGATAAGGAACAGTGGACTGCGGCAGGTATAATGGCAGCCCTTTCGGTGATCGTTTCGTTTCCGGTCTTTTATGACTACATATGGCAGGGAGTTGATACAAGGCCGCATCTTATGAGGGTGGACGGCGTCAGTACCGCGATCTCCGCCCGCAGGCTTCCGACAATCATCTACGACAATTACTGCAATGATTACGGCGAATTAAGCTGCATATATCCGGACAAGTTTTTATACCTGCCCGCTCTGCTTCGCAAGTTTGGTGTATCCCTTATCGCATCACAGGGAACGATGCTTTTTATCATTAACGCTGCCGCGATACTGATAATGTATTTTAGTGCAAAGTATTTTACAAAATCGGTTCGCGCTTCGCTTGCTGCGGCCATCGTATACTGCTTTGTACCGTACAGGATATATGTAATGTACAGCGGAGGACAGGCGTTCGGAATGGGCATCTCCATGCTGTTCTTTATGCCCGTGTTTGTCGGTTTGTACGATGTCTTTTTTGAAAAGGGAAGGAAATGGTATCTGCTCACCTTTGGCATGGCCGGATTCCTATGTTCTCATATCCTTTCGTTTGTTTTATCGATAGTGATCGTATTCGGTACCGCCTTATTCTGCGTGATCGTTCTGCTTGCAAAGCGCAGCTTTAAAAACGACATACAAAGGATATTCGTTTCACTCATTAAGTCGGTCGGGCTGTTTGTGATCGTCGGGCTTTCCACCATTGTTCCGTTTGTGTACTATCAGCACAAGGGAATAAACATTTCCAAGATGAGCCTTGACTTCTTAAAGTGCATACATTCTCTTTATGATGATTTCGCTTTCGAGAACGGTTATTACAACATAATGCTGTTTGTCATATGCCTTATCATGCTGTTTGTTTATAAGCGCAGGAAGGGAAGTGCGGATGGGGAGAAGGGCGGATACCTTTATATTTATTCCCGCTATCTTATCGTGCTTGGTTTTGTGCTTTTCGTGATGTCCACAAAGCTTTTCCCCTGGAAGATAATAAGGTCGTTCCCAAGGATATACAGCATGCTCAATATGTTCCAGTTTGCCGAGCGGTTCAGGCTGGCAGGGATGCCTGCGATGTGCCTTGGGATGGCGGTGCTTTATAAAAGCATTTCACAGGATGCAAAAAGGCATTTTGCCTATATAACAGCAGCGATCATGATCGTGTGCGTTTATCTGGGACTTCATACGGCCTACTATCAGATCGATTTCTGCGATGTGTGTGTGTTTGACCGCATGACGGGAAACATATACTACCGTCAGCTTGGCTACCTTCCGCCCGGGACCGATATGTCATACTATGAATCCAACGTTCCCAACTGCGGAGACTGGGACAGCGTCGAGAACATATCCTACATAAAGAACGGAACTGACATACATTACGAATACAAATGCTCATCCGATGGCAACTATATCGAATTCCCGCTTTTTAAATATGCGGGATACCACGCTTATGATGCCGCAGGGAACGAGCTTATAATAAACAACAGTGAGCATAACCGGATCCTTATCGATCTTGTAAGGAGCGACGAACCGCAGGTTATAGATATCGTGTTTAAAATGCATCCGGTATTCATAGTGTGCGCGGTTATATCGGTACTCGGAACTTTGTTTTTGTTATACATAGTTAAAATGGATTTTTCCCGGTGATTTTGGTATACTGATTCTTAGTGATTATTCAGGAGGCAGGAATGAACGAATCGTATGTTGAATGCATGGTAGCAAGGAAGAGCTCTCCTTTATTGGGAGTCCTTAAATACATCATCTATTTACTCACGGGAGTATCGCTTGTTGCCGCGGTTTCCTGGAACCTTTTCTTTTTTGTCCCGCTTATCATCTTCGGGCTGCTGGCTTATTTTGCAGTCCCGAATTTCGATCTTGAATATGAGTACCTCTACATCGACAGGGAGATAACCATCGACAAGATCATGAGCAAACAGAAGAGGAAAAAGGTCAGGACGATCGATCTTTCCAAGATGGAATTCATCTGTCCGATCAATTCGCATCAGCTTGATCCGTATAAGGCGAGGAAGGTTAAGGTTTCCGATTATTCATCGCGTGAACCCGATTCAAAAGTGTGGGTACTGGTGTTTAAGGATCAGTCTTCCGAGGAGCTTATCGGACTTGAACCAAACGAGGAACTCCTTAAGGTGATAAAGAACCTTTATCCGAGAAAAGTCATTGAGGTATAAGCCGTTGACAAGGGCGCTCAATATAATATATATTAAATAAAATATACTAAAATATTATATAGAAACGGAGGTAAGAAAAGATGGGTCAGATAGTTGCAGAAGGCATTACGTTTGATGATGTGCTCCTTATTCCGGGTTACTCGAACGTAATAGCCAACCAGGTGGATGTATCGACGTATTTAACGAAGAGTATCAAGTTAAACATTCCCATGATGAGCGCCGGAATGGATACCGTTACCGAACATCGCATGGCTATCGCGATGGCAAGGCAGGGCGGCATAGGTATCATCCATAAGAACATGTCCATCGAGGAACAGGCTGATGAGGTCGACAAGGTTAAACGTTCCGAGAACGGAGTTATCACCGATCCATTTTCATTATCACCGCAGCATACACTTAAAGATGCCGACGAGCTTATGGCAAAGTTCAGGATATCGGGCGTTCCCGTTACCGAGGGAAGGAAGCTCGTAGGTATCATCACAAATCGAGATCTCAAGTTTGAAACAGACTTCACTAAGAAAATAAAAGAATGCATGACGAGCGAGGGGCTTATTACGGCACCCGAGGGGATCACGCTTGATGAGGCCAAGCAGATTCTTGCCAAGGCGCGCAAGGAAAAGCTTCCGCTGGTTGACAAGAACTTTAACTTAAAGGGCCTTATCACTATTAAGGATATAGAGAAACAGATCAAGTACCCGCTTTCTGCAAAGGATGAGCAGGGACGTTTGCTTTGCGGCGCGGGCGTAGGCATAACGGCCAATGTGCTTGAGCGTGTTGAAGCTTTGGTCAAGGCAAAGGTTGACGTTGTTGTCCTTGATTCTGCACACGGCCATTCTGAAAATGTATTAAGATGCGCAAGGATGATAAAGGATGCATATCCCGACCTTCCGCTAATCGGCGGCAATGTTGCCACGGGCGAAGGTACCAAGGCTCTTATAGACGCCGGTGTTGATGCGGTCAAGGTAGGTATCGGACCCGGTTCGATATGTACGACCCGTGTGGTAGCAGGTATCGGCGTTCCGCAGATAAGCGCCGTAATGGACAGCTACGAGGTTGCCAAGGATTACGGTATCCCGATCATCGCGGACGGCGGTATCAAGTATTCGGGCGATATGACAAAGGCGATAGCCGCAGGTGCCAACGTATGTATGATGGGAAGCATCTTTGCGGGATGTGATGAAAGCCCCGGAACCTTTGAACTGTTCCAGGGAAGGAAATACAAGGTATACCGCGGAATGGGTTCGATATCCGCCATGGAAAACGGAAGCAAGGACCGCTATTTCCAGACAGACGCCAAGAAGCTGGTTCCCGAAGGTGTCGAGGGACGTGTGGCATACAAGGGCCTTGTAGAGGATACGGTATTCCAGCTTATCGGAGGCCTGCGTTCCGGTATGGGTTACTGCGGATGCACAAATATAGAGGAACTTAAGGAGAACGGAAGGTTCGTCAAGATCTCGGCCGCTTCCCTTAAGGAGAGTCATCCTCACGATATACATATTACAAAGGAAGCACCGAACTATTCGGTTGAGGAGTAGGGACTCTTTAGTCCTTACCCGCAAGAAAGATATGATCAATCAGATTTTTAAGGAATTCGATGCCGCCCTGCGGAGCAAAGGTGCGTATTTTTACGCGGGAGGCATCGTAGTTCTGTGTATTATTGCGAATATAGCGGTTGTTGCGTTCAGGGCGATATACGGAACAAACGAAGGGACATATGCTTACAATATCATGGAATATGCGGCATGGTCGTTTATTGTACCGTATTTAACCTGCATCTTCATTGCACATATGGTTTTCGGTAAGGGATATCCGAAGGCGAAGAAGCCTGAAAGGACTAAGACGTATCTTTCAAAGCTGATTTCGGGTACGCTGCTTGCTTTTGTTTTTCTGGTAATCACATTTGTGGTACTGATCGTTACAACATTCCTGTTCCAGATGAACGATAAGGTTTTAAGCAATGATGCCGTAAGGACCTTCTGCTTAAAGATGTTCCTTGCAATGCCGCTATTTCTTGCAGGCATCGCATTTGCCACAATGTTCCTGTTCTGCTTTAAGGACAAACGAAAGGCTTATGCGGGCTTCTTTTTGCTGACTCTGATCATACCGCGGATCATCCTGCTGCTTGCAAAGGAGCCGCCCGGGATACCGGTATTTAAGTTTTTGAGGACATATACGATATCGCAGTGCTTCACGCTGATACCGTACCCGTCAAGCCCCGAGAGGAGCGTACCCCGTATAATAGGGCTTGGATTGATATATGCGGCACTGGCTACCGTTATAGGTATCATCGTATATAACCTTAACGGAAAATCTAAGAAATCGAAGAAATCGTAAAGACGAAGGATTGAGTTAATGACACAGATAAGGGAAGGCTCCCCTAACACTTTGGAGCATAAGGTTGATATAGATTCCGAATGGCTGCAGACTCTTCAGGATTACTATGCAGACATGGCCGGACTGTTCCTTTATCTTTTGAATGATGAAGGCGGGCAGATCACCGAAATGTCTGGTGACCGCGTTGAGATGGACAGGCTCAAGTCTGCGATATCCACTGAGCAGGCAAAGCAGATATATGAAAGGCTCATGCATTTATCGGCCGAGGAGCAGGTCATTGAAGATACGGAGTTTTCCAATGTCAAGATGGCCGGTATCGTCATTAAGTTTGAAGGCATTCCCGCCATATGCTGGATCGTATGTGCCGTTATAGAGGGCATAGAGGATTCGGATTCTCTGCTTAATTTCCACACCAAGATAAGTGAAGAGGATTTCTTAAGATCTATTGATTTTCTGCGTATTATCTCCACCAGGGTTTATTCAACCACATATTTAAGGGTTGACGCGATCGCGGAATCGGTAAAGAGCAAGTCTGCCGAACTCGAGATGCTGCATGAACTGCGCAAATCCGAGTTCATGACAGATATAGTTTCCCTGCTTGACAGTGATGATGTTTTTGAAGATATATGCCATCAGATGGTAGGATATGTGGGCAACTTCGCCGATATTGCGCATGCATATGTCCTGCGTCCCAATGTCAGCGGCACGGGAGTCGATGTACTCGGAGAATTCCTTAAGGAAGGCAAGTCTTCGCTTCACGGCGTAACAAAGACGGATGATCTGCTTAAATACATGAAGCTTGTTGGCGATAAGCCGACGGTCGTTTCATATAAGACAAGGCTTGAGCAGGAAGCAAGGGACTGGCTTAACGGACTTGACTTAACTGCGCTGGTCGCACTTCCCATATTTACAAGCAAGCCCAACAGGCAGGTTGCCATGTACGTTGTGTTTGCGGATGATTCTCCCGGAAGGATGTGGGACCGGGATGAGATCAAGTTTTTCGGTGATGCGGAGCGTATCCTGCAGAGCATACTTGAAAAGCGTATCCAGAAGAATTCACTTGCAAGTTCATATAAGTCGCTCGAATCGATCCTTGACAACGTAGGTACGGCTATCTACGTTCGTGATATCGAATCGGGCCAGATCCTGTTCGCGAACAGGATGTTTAAGAATTCGTTCGCAAACGAGATGGAGGACGGCACCGTTGAGCGGCTGTTCGAGCGCGACAAGGATTACAACGGCGGCACATCGTATTATGAGGTCGAATATCCCCAGAAGAGAAAGTGGTATGACCTTAATACCACATATATAAGATGGGTGGACGGCCGCAGGGTTTTACTTTGTTCTATAGTTGACATAACTGATAAGAAGCTGTACCAGCAGAAGATAGAGCAGCAGGCTAACAATGACTTCCTGACAGGACTTTATAACAGGATGAGCTGTGAAAGGGACTTAGCTCACTTTATCGAGGACGCCAAGTTAAACCACAGCAAGGGTGCGCTGCTGTACCTTGACCTGGATGACTTTAAGCATATCAATGACGGACTGGGCCATCAGTACGGCGATGTCCTTCTTAAGGCTATTTCACACTGCCTTTCAAGGATAGACGGTGTGGAGAATTCGTGTTACCGAATGGGCGGTGACGAGTTCATCATCATAATACCTCATTCGAGCATGAGGAAATTTAACGATATCATCGAGGAGATACGTATAGTATTTAACAAGCCGTGGTTCTTAAAGGGCGCGGATTACTACTGTACGACCAGTATGGGTATCGTTACCTTCCCGGATGAAGGAGATACCGTCCAGGATGTCATAAAGAAGGCCGATATCGCCATGTACGAAGCTAAGCGCGGCGGTAAGAACAGGACGGCTTTCTACAGCGACAGCAGGGATTCCGATTCGAGCAGGCGTCTTGACATGGAAAAGAGCATGAGGGATGCCACTAGCGATGACTACAAGGAGTTTGAGGTTTACTATCAGCCCATCATCGATACGGAGAAGGGCTGCATATGTACGGGTGCCGAGGCTCTCATAAGGTGGAATTCGTCGGAACTCGGATTCGTATCCCCGGGTGACTTTATCCCGCTTGCAGAATACCTTGGACTTATAAACCCGATTGGAAACTATGTGCTTAAGGAGGCATGTGAGGCCTGCAAGTACTGGAACGAAAACGGACATCCGTATTATAAGGTAAATGTTAACCTGTCGGTTGTGCAGCTTTTGCAGAACGACGTTGTCGAGACGGTTGAAAACATCATTAGGGAAACCGGAATCAATCCGAGGAACTTAACCCTTGAGGTTACGGAGAGCCTTGCAATAAACGATATGGAGAGGATGAAGAAGATCCTTGGCAGTATCAAGAAGCTCGGTGTAAGGATAGCGCTTGATGATTTCGGTACCGGTTATTCGTCGCTTTCGCATATCCGCGAGATACCGCTCGATGTTATAAAGGTAGACCAGAGCTTCGTTAAGGACCTGGCCGTCGATCAGTATGCACAGGCCTTCGTAAGGATGGTCGGCGAGCTGGCTGATGCACTCAAGGTTAAGATATGTGTTGAAGGTATCGAGACGGAGGAGCAGCTGCGCGTCCTCGACGATATGAACATAAGGCTCATCCAGGGCTTCTATTTCGACAAGCCCATGCGCAGATATATTTTCGAAGAGAAGTACGTATCCGGATATGAGGATAAGATGGATCCGCCGGCGGATTTCGATGAACCCATGGGCGAACTCACCGACGAGGACAGGAGCATATTATATTAAATGGTGGCACGGGGACGGTTCTTTTGCCACCCCAAAAACGGGTGGCAAAAGAACCGTCCCCGTGCCACCATCAAGTCAAAATCCGCATATGAGCATCCCCTGAGAACATCCGAAAACACAAAATATAGTGGCATCCGCAGATGCGGATACAATATACTGTGCTTGCATGATTATTACGATTATGTTAACCTTAGTATGGGGTTTGACTTTATCAGTCAAATATGGTTGTGCTAAGGAAGGTATAGGGTATGAATCCGAAGTTTTTTGATGTAAAAAAGGAAAAACAGGACGCCATAATCAATGCGGCTCTCATGGTATTTGCCGAAAACGGATACAGGAAGGCAAGCACCGACGTCATGGTAAAGGAGGCTGGGATATCCAAGGGCCTTCTGTTCCATTATTTCATAAGCAAACAGGGCGTGTATGAGTTCGTATACGATTACAGCATCAAATATATGCTGCTTGAGCTTACGCAGACCGTCCGCAGGGATGAGAGGGACTTCTTCTCCATCCAGAGGATGATCGAGCTCGCAAAGACAAGGGTTATGAAAAACTATCCCTATATGCAGCAGTTCTTAAGCAGCGCCAAATTCGAAACACATCCCGACGCCTTAAGGGTCATTAATGAATCCGCGGGCGTTATCGAGAATACATATGCCGGTATATATAAGAAGGCCGACATGTCAAGGTTCGCGGGTCCCGTTGACCAGAAGAAGATCATAAAGCTGATAGGCTGGATGTCCGACGGTTATATTAAGGACAAATTCAGGGAGGGAACACCGGATCTTGATGAGATGAATGCCGAATTCGCATCCTATCTTTCGATGCTTCGCGACCATTTTTACAAGGACGGTGAAAAGCCGGAGGTCATCCCCGAGGGTGAACCTGAGGTTGAGCGCGATGATTCCGTTATGGACAGCATGCGTGAAGAAATGCTGTTAAAGCCCGAGCCCGAAGAGCCCGTTTCCCAGCTTTCCTTCGAGGAGAGGCTTGCGCTCGGAAAGAAGTCGGCTTACGGTAAGGCCGAAGAGACGGCCGGGCAGGCTGAAGAAGCGGCAGAGCAGGCCGGCGGGGAGGAAGTACCGGGTACCGAAGCCGAGGCACCTGCAGATGAACCGGAGGCAGAGGTTAAGGAGCCTGTTATTGATGAGCCTGTTGCCGAAGAGCCTGCTGCTGTTGAAAAGGCAGACGAGGAGGAAGAACCTGTTGCCGAAGAACCTCATGAAGCTCCCGTTATCAAGGTTCCCGTCAGCGTGACCGAAGAAGCCGATGAAGCTGATTCTGAGGAGGCTGATTCTGAAGTTACTGATTCTGAAGATACTGATTCTAAAGAGGCTGACTCTGATAAGGAAGAAGAGGAAGTTAAGGAAGAAGAACCCGCAGATAAAGACGATGCGGTTAACGAGGATAAAGAACTTAAAGAAGAAAAGGAAGCCGTTAAAGAGGAGGTACCTAAGGCTGACTCTGCTACTGTATCCATGGATTACTTCGAGGGCGGCTACAGGATTTACGACGGATCGCAGCCGGGCATCGGTGATGAGACATATGCGGCTTCGCCCAAGGTCGTATCATATGTTCCCGCATCGGATATAGCCTTCTACGAAGAGTCACGTCTCGGTGACTTCAGCTACGGCACCGATTCAAGGGGCGGCAGGGGCATACCCTACGACAGCAGCGAGAACATACAGATATTTGTTACGGACGATGATGAAGGCGAGCTTTCGGGCGGTGATGATAGTTTCGACATATCCGACCTGTCCGAGAAGATAATGAGCAATACGGACCGTGAGACGGCCGAGATCGAGCGCAACAGGGAACTTGAGAGCATGGGTCCCGCACCGGTGCTTCCGGATTTCAAGCCCGATAACGTAAAGCGCAATAACCCGGTATCGGATGACGATGACGAGGACAGGCATATTTACAGGCCGCTTAAATTCTGATCTTGTTGAATAACAACAATATTTTGTATTTTGACCTTGCGTTTTAACTAAATATAGTGTATCCTGTTTAACGAGGTGAGAAAGGGGAGACTGTTTTTGCAGTCTCTTCGTTGCGTAATAAGGGAGGAAAAACCGTTCCGGTATAGCCGTGTTCCCCACTATGTAAGCCGGACCGGTAACATATTTCCGGGCTTCCGTAACAGGTGACGTTATAGGATGTTATACTGCAGCCTGTCCGTTCAGGGGACAGAGCTAAAATATTAAGAGGAGAGTATATGCTTCCGATAGATTACCGCATAAGGATGAAGGATCTCCTTGAGGATGAGTACGATGACTTCATAAGAAGTCTGGAAGCACCGGAATATAAGGCGCTGCGTCTGAATCTGCTTAAGGCGGATCGGGCGCAGCTTCTTGCGTTTCTTTCAGACCTTGAAAAAGAAGCTGGGGATAACCTTGTAATAGAACGTGAACCCGTGCCCTGGGAGGAGTGCGGGTTCTATTACAGTTTAAACAAAGATGCGTCAGATGACGAGAGTAAGGTAAGGGGACCCGGATCAAGTCCGCTTCATGAAGCCGGGGCCTTTTATATACAGGAGCCGAGCGCCATGAAGCCCGTAAGCCTTATGGATATAAAGCCCGGGGAGAGGGTGCTTGATATGTGCGCCGCACCGGGAGGCAAGTCTACACAGATAGCGGCAGACCTTGGGGGCGAAGGGATGCTCATATCAAACGAATATGTACGCCAGAGAGCTTTGATCCTGTCTTCCAATATAGAGCGCATGGCGGTTAAAAATGCGATAGTGTTAAATGAAACTCCGGAAAAGATAGGAAGGACCTTCCCGGGATTCTTCGATAAGGTACTTGTGGATGCACCGTGTTCCGGTGAAGGGATGTTTCGTAAGAACGAGCAGGCAGTGAGCGAATGGAGCCTTGAAAATGTTAAGATGTGCGCTGCAAGGCAGGATGAGATACTGGATCATGCGGCCTGCACACTTCGGTACGGCGGCATCCTTGTTTATTCAACCTGTACGTTTTCTCCCGAGGAGGATGAGGAATGCGTTAAGCGCTTCCTTGATTTACATCCCGAATATGAACTCATATCGATGGAGAAGCTTTACCCGCATAAGATCCGCGGCGAAGGCCATTTTGTGGCTAAGCTTTCAAGGGGACCCGTAAAGGACCAAACTGACGCGGAGAGTGATAAGATCACAAACCGGGATGCGGGAAGGAGACGAAAGAAGGATGCCCGTGATGAAAGGCTTAAGGAGTATTTAAACTTTCTTAAGGAGCTTATCCCGGATGATCTTCTGCGGGGGGATTATGAAGCGGCTGAACGTCTTTTGTTCTTCGGGGACAATCTGTATCTTGTACCCGGAGGAGCTCCCAAACTTGACGGGCTTAAGGTCGTAAGGCCGGGCCTGCAGCTTGGAACGTTTTTAAAGAACCGGTTTGAGCCTGCGCATGCGTGGGCAATGACTCTTAAGAAGGAGGAGGTCATCAATTCGGTTGACATAACATACGAGGAGGCAAGAGCATACCTTGCCGGCATGACGATCCCGCATGAAGGTTTGGGCGGATGGTGCCTTGTATGCTATAATGGAATAAGCCTCGGCTGGGGCAAGCTTACGGGAAATATAATCAAGAATCATTATCCTAAGGGATTACGGAAGAATTGGAGCCTTAAATGAACGAACACATGGATAACTGCAACCACCTGTTAAAGACACTGGCGGATGTGCCGCCTGAGGAGGAGCTTTACGACCTTGCCGACTTTTTCAAGGTCTTTGCCGACTGCACGAGGATAAGGATACTGTGCACCCTGTTATGCGGTGAGATGTGCGTAAGCGACATAGGCGAAGCGCTTCAGATGACCCAGTCGGCGATATCCCATCAGCTGCGTGTTTTAAAGCAGGCAAAACTTGTTAAGAACCGCCGGGAAGGCAAGACGATATACTACTCTCTTTCAGACGGGCATATTATAAGTATTCTCAGTCAGGGTCTTGAGCATATCGAAGAATAGTTATATAGTATAGATATATGGTTTTTATACGTAACGGAGGGCTTAATATGATGTCATGGGAAGGAATAAAAAACAAGATATCCGATACTAACGATCTTGTTGTGAACAAGACAAGGGCTTTTGCCGAGTCGGTAAGGATCAAGGGAACCCTGCGTGATATGGAAAGGGACAGGGATAAGCTTTTTTGCGAGCTCGGAAAGCTGTTTTATGATGACCGTTATGGAAGGATGCGCATAAAAACACTGGAGAAGAAGCTTGCGGAGCTTTCCGACGGCGATCCCAAGAAGGATATTGTTGCCAAGGTGCTTGAAATAAGGCAGAGTGAGGCTGCTATCGCCGATATGGAGGAGGAGCGCAAGAAGCTCATCGGATATACCAAATGTCCGGCCTGCGGTGCGGATGTTGAGCCGGGAGCCGAGTTCTGCATCGAGTGCGGCATAAGGATAGTAAAGGGTGAGGCCGCTCCGGAAGCTGCGGCTGATGAAGAGGATGCCGATGAAGCCGAAGATGCGGCAGAAACCGAAGATGACGCTGAGGATACGGACGCTTCTAAAGAACCTGAAACAGAGGAAGATGACAATACGGAGGATTGATTATGTATTGCATTAATTGCGGGATACAGATGAAGGAAGGGGCGAAGTTCTGTCCCAAGTGCGGAACAAAATACCAGGCACCTGTGGATGTTGACGAAGCCTCCGCCGAAGCCGCTGCCGATCAGGCGGACGAAGCTGCTCCCGAAGCTGCCACAGAGAGTACAGGTGAGGCGGACACAGCCGGTCAGGCAGCCGCTTTCGAGGATGACTATGACAAATACTTTGCCATAGAGGATGAACCTGTGGATAAAAGCAGGAGGAAGTACTATATCGTTGGCGCGATCGCTGTCGCGGCGGTTGTATTTCTTATCTGCTTCTGCAATACGAATACATTCAAAAGGCTGTTTTACAAGCCTGCCGATTACTACAGGTATGTTGAGAAGAAAAATGCCCACAAGAACCTTGAGCAGCTTGGTGGCTGGCTCGAAGTTGCGGGTATGGACGGAAACGGAGATAAGGCTTCGGGACGTGAAGAGTCATTAAATATAGGCATGTCCGACGATATACTTGATGCGGTGTCCGATGCTTTCGGCGTGAATGCGGACTTCCTTAAGGAAATAAACATAACGGGCAAATCTGCTCTTTATGGCAACCTGTACAGCGGCAACGTTAACCTGTCACTGGGTTCCGATCAGGTGCTGGCTTTAAACACCATAGCCGATTCCGAGAACGACAACCTGTACTTAAGGATTCCGGAGTTGAGCGATGACTATCTTGGGTTTAATACGGAAAATTTAAAGTCCCTGCTTGAAAAGGCCGGTGCTTCGAACGCAAAGATCGATAAAAGCACTGAGGACTATTTAAAGATGATGTCATCCCTTCCCAAGGCGGCAAGGGTCATAAAGATAGCGGACAGGTACGCTGACCTTGTGTTTGACAACATAGAAGATGTTAAGAAGTCAGGTATGAAAACGCTTGAGCTCGGCGGCGTAAAGCAGAAGTGCTGGGTGCTTACCGTAAAGCTTGATTACAGGGATCTTAAGCAGTTGGGGGAAGCCCTTAAGGGTGAAGTTTCGAATGATAAGGACTTAAAGGCCATCGTTTCGGAAATGGCCGAAAGCGCTGACGTTTACGAGGATGAAGCCTGGGATGCCGTTCTTGATGCGGTAGATGATCTGGCTGATGACCTTACGTATCTTGCGGGAAGTAAAATGGAGGTATATGTAGACAGCAGGGGCCATGTTATTTCAAGGGAGATAACGGCCGGCGAGGCGGCGGACCTGACGGTAACTTACGGCCGCACGATCCACGGCAGGGAATTCGGAGCACTCCTTGATGTTAAATATGAAGGAACGAGTTTTACGATAGAAGGCATCGGAAGGAAGTCGGGCGAGATATATTTTGCCGACTTTACGCTGGGCGGCAGCGATATAGATTCGCTCGGGTTTTCGCTTAATTGCTTCGATCATAAGGCATTTGAAAAGCAGAAGATAGACGGTGAAGTTTCGGTCAGGGTCGGGGATATAATGGAGATGTTTAACATCGACCATCCCGCAGCCGGGCTCATTGAGGATTACCTTGCTGTCTTAACTGTTACCGCAAAGGATGTTAAATCCTATGAGATACGATTAAAGCTTGCGGATGGCAAGTCTGAGCCGTTTAAGTGTACCTACACGTTTAAGGATACAGGCGCTTCAAAGATAAGTGTTCCGGAGGATGCGATAATGGTCGAGAAGTTATCGGATA
Source organism: Lachnospiraceae bacterium (assembly GCA_024694965.1). Classification (GTDB taxonomy): domain Bacteria; phylum Bacillota; class Clostridia; order Lachnospirales; family Lachnospiraceae; genus UBA2868. The sequence goes on along the minus strand of JAILJC010000014.1, from coordinate 5,283 downwards.
TGAAGGATTACCTTGCCGAAGCTGATTTTGACTGTGTTCAGGATAACCTCGAAAGGGCGGGAGTTCCCGAGAGCCTTACGAAGTATTTCAGTTATATTCAAAAGTTTTCGGACTACATAGATTACTTTGACCTGCTGTATTGATAATTGATAAAGGAATGATATATGAAGATCGAACTTAAGCATATTTCCAAGGACTACGGAAGGAAAACTGTGCTTTCGGACGTATCGGTAGAAGCGGAGAGTGGATCCTGCGTCGGGATTTTAGGCGGAAACGGCTGCGGGAAGTCCACTCTTTTGTCTATACTGGCGGGTATCAGAAAACCCACATCCGGAAGCTTTTTGTGTGACGGACATGATATCTTTAAGGACAGGCGCATGATGTCCGAGCTTATCGGCTATGTGCCCCAGGGCACACCGCTTATCGAGGAGTTGAGTGCCCGTGATAACCTGCGCATTTTTTATGATAATGCGGAGCTTAAGAGGGGGCTTAAACAGGGAACGTTAAAGCTCCTTGGGATTGACGAGTACATAAACGTCCCCGTAAGGAAGATGTCCGGCGGAATGAAGAAGAGGCTGTCGATAGGATGTGCGGTGGCAAACCGTCCGCAGATACTCATACTTGACGAACCTTCGGCGGCGCTTGACCTTATATGCAAGCAGAGCATAAACGGTTACTTAAAGGCATATAAAAGGAACGGCGGTATCATCCTGCTTGCCACACATGATGAAGAAGAACTAAAACTGTGTGATAAATGGTACATATTAAAGAACGGCGTATCGATGCCGTATGATTACGACGGTAACGTTGAAGAGCTTATAAGGAACTTCTGATGAGAAAGACTTTTGTTTATTTCCTGCTTCAGGTTAAGAAGGCAATAAAGGCACTTCCCACGGTCGCACTTACCGCGCTTATCATATCCGGCTCCGTGGTGCTCCTTTTTGTCATGATGAAGAGCATAGGGAACATCACCGATCCCGATGAGCCGTTAAAGGTGGCTATTGTCGGCAATACGGATGAAGAGTATTTCGCTGTCGGACTTGCGGCGATGAAGCATTTTGATTCTTCAAGGTTCGCGGTGGAACTTTTGGAGCTTGATGAAGAGGAAGCGCGGCGTCAGGTCTTGAAGGGTAAGATATCGGGCTATGCGGTTATCCCCGAGGGATTTGTCGATTCGATAATGACCGGTGAGAACAGAAAGATCACCCTTGTGACCACCAATACTTCAAAGGACCTTTTATCAAGCCTTGTCATTGAGTTTACCGATCAGATTTCGGGCTATCTGCTTGAGACGCAGAACTCGATCTACGGCCTGTCGTCATATCTTAAAGATGCAGGGATTGAAGACAGGAGCAGAGCTATAAATGAGATCAATCTATTTTATGTAAACCTGGTAATGCAGAGGGATGACCTTTTTGATCCCATCGAGATCATCGATGAGGGGAGCACGGTATCCCAGGCTGCCGGGTATATCTGCGGCCTTACCATTTTTCTTGTGATGCTTTTCGGCATTGCATATTCACCTGTTTATACAAGAAGGGAACTGTCCCTTAACGCTGTCCTTCGCTCACGCGGCGTAGGTACTTTAAGGCAGGCACTTTGCGAATATTTATCCTATCTTCTTGTGTTGCTTATCTGTATCATCCCTATAATAAGTGCGCTCGTGTATGCGATACACAGCTCGGGCATAGTAATAGCCGAATGGGAGAATGGGTTTATAGAGGATTACATTTATTTTGTGGCTGGTTACGTGCCGGTCATCGTGATGTTCGCTTCCATGCAGTATATGCTTTTCCTTGCGGCCGATAATTTCATCGCCGGCGTAAGCCTTCAGTTTATCTTCTCGGTAGCGCTTGCCTACCTCGGCGGATGCCTGTATCCTCTTTCGTTCTTCCCGGAGATCATAAGGAAAGCAGCTCCCCTTCAGCCGGCCGGTGCCGCCTATGAGCATCTGTCGCGCATACTGCTTGTAAAGGACACATCTGAACCGCTTGTCAAAATGTCGGTCTATGCTGTGCTGTTCTTTGCCGCAGCGGTAATAATGATGAACAGGAGGCTTAAGTATGAGAAGTAATTACTTTAAACTGTTCATCCTGCTTAATAAAAGGCTGCTTAAAAAGAAGAGCTTTATAGTGATCCTGTGCCTTATACCTTTAATGGTCTTTTCGTTAAAGCTTGTTTCGGAGAGGGAGAGCGGCATAGTAAGGATCGCGCTTGTAAACGAGGGATCCAAAGAGGGAGAGCAGATAGTCAACAGCCTGCTTGAGCGTGATTCTGTCTTCCTGTTCTATGAATTTGATGATGAAGAGTCGGCGAGGGAGGCACTCCTTGATAACCGGATGGATGCGGTGTGGGTTTTCCCGCGCGATCATAAAGAAAAGGTGTCGGAATATGCCGCGGTCCTTACCGGTGCCGAAGGAAAGAAGAAGTCAAAAAGGGTGGTCACGGTAATTGAAAGGGAAGATAACGTGCTGCTGCAGCTTTCGAGGATGGAGCTGTTCGGAGCGCTCTATTCGGACCTGTCGTTTTCTCTTTTCAAAAACTATATAGATCTTAAGTTTGCACCTGAAGGTGTTTCCGATGAAACGCTGCACGGTTATTACGACAATAATGTCAATACGGGCACGCTGTTTGATTACAGGGACGGTGTCGCGGGCGTGGCGCAGGGCGGAAGCAATTATCTGTTTGCGCCTCTTAAGGGAGTGCTCCTTCTTATAGTCCTTTTGGGCGGGCTTGCCGCGTCCATGTATTACAGGGATGACCTTGACAAGGAGATATTCACCTGGATGCCGGTGGGCAACAAGTGGGTGTTTGAGCATGTATATCTTCTTACGGCGCTCATTGACTGTGCCGTGGTCGTGCTCATCACCTTTTATGCCACGGGACTTTCTGCGGGTATATACCCGGAACTTCCCCTGATGCTTATGTTCATTCTGTCGGGCTGCTGCTTCTGTAGCATTATAAGAAAGGTGACCCGTAACTTAAAGAGCCTCGCTACTTTTATCCCGATCCTCATGCTGTTAATGCTCGTTATCTGTCCGGTGTTCATTTACCTTCGGCAGTTAAGGGTATTACAGCTCATTTTCCCGCCCACATACTATCTTATGGCCCCCAATAATGCCGTTTATCTTAACTATTTTGTAATATATTCGGCGGCAACCATAGCAGTTGATGTTTTGGCGGGTTTAGGTAGCAGATGTAGTAGTTGAAAAAAATCATTTCTTCAATTATATTCATATTGTAGGGAGTTTATTTGGCATGCGCGGGGAATGACCGCTTCGGTCAATTGCATGCAGGGGTAGTAATGAGGGCGAAGGGATGGTTTACCAGACACTAAACGGTACATGGCTGATCAATGAGAAGGGTTCGGAGGCTTACATAGAGGGTAAGGTTCCGGGCTCCGTTTTATCTGCGTTGCTTATACAGCACAGGCTTCAGGATCCGTTCTACGGACTTAACGAGTATCCGACAAAGGAAATATTCAGGAGTGATTTTTACTTCACACGTGAATTCGATGTAATGCCGGAGCTGATGTCCCAGGAACGGATTTATTTATGCTGTAAGGGTATCGATACCCTTGCCAAGATTTATATAAACGACATGCCCATAGGCCGCACGGAGAACATGCACAGGACCTATTATTTCAACATAACGGGTTATCTACGTCCCGTCGGCAACAGGATCACCATAGAGATTGATTCTCCCCTCGATTATATTGAAAACCTGCGCCCCGGACTAAACAAATCGGTTCATTATGCTCCCGACGGCTGTATGCTCGGAAACCAGTATTTGAGGAAGGCCCACTGCATGTTCGGATGGGACTGGGCCGCACAGCTTCCGGACTGCGGCATATGGAGGAGCATAGACCTTGTGGGCTACAGCTATATCAAGCTTGACGAGGTCGAGATAATACAGCACCACGACAAAAAGAGTGTAAACCTTGAGATAAATGTATCCGCCGAAGTGTTCAGGAAGGATCCGTTCATAATACAGGCCGAGCTGATAACGCCGGACGGACGTATCCTTGCTATAACCGAGACCATGACGGACGGGCACTGCAGCATGAACATGGAGATCGAAAGCCCGAAGATATGGTGGCCAAACGGTTTCGGCGAGCACCCGCTTTATACGGTCAGCGTTTATGCGCTTGACATGAACGGCAACCAGTGGGATTCAAAGACATACAGGATAGGACTAAGGACCATAACGCTTAGCCGGGACGGAGACGAGTGGGGCAGGGAGTTCTGCTTTAAGGTAAACGGCATCAAGATATTTGCGATGGGCGCCGATTATGTTCCGGAGGATTCCATTTATTCGTTCATCACGAAGGAAAAGATCGATTATCTGTTAAAGGGCTGCGTTCGGAGCAATTTCAACATGATAAGGGTATGGGGCGGAGGATATTATCCTTCGGATACTTTCTATGACCTGTGCGATGAGTACGGACTCATCGTATGGCAGGACCTGATGTTTGCGACCAACCTTTATGAACTCAACGAGGATTTCCGCAAGAATGTCGAAGCGGAGATCATCGATAACCTTAAAAGGATTAGGAACCATGCCTGCCTCGGACTAATTTGCGGTAACGATGAAGGCGAATGGGCGTGGGTCAGCAACGATGAAGTACGTTCTCATTCGCAGCAGCTGCGTGCCGATTACCAGAGGCTGTTTGAGGAGATATGCCCGGGGCTTGTAAGCGAATACGCTCCTTCGACATACTACTGGCCGTCTTCTCCGTCAAACGGGGGCGGCTTCATGAACCCGAATGACGAGACCAACGGCGATTGTCATTACTGGGGCGTATGGCGCGGCCTTGAACCGGTGGATGAATACATAAATCACGGCATGAGGTTCTGCTCGGGCTTCGGCTTCCAGTCCTATCCGTCGGTAAAGACCATCAAATCGTTTACCAAGGAATCGGACAGGAACGTTTTTTCCGAAGTTATGGAGAGTCACCAGAAGGACAGCGGCGCAGGCGGAAGGATGCTGCAGTATCTGTCGCGTGAGTTCTTGTATCCCAAGGACTTTGACAGCCTCTTATACATAACCCAGATAATGCAGGGCCTTGCGGTAAAGCGTGCGGTCGAGCACTTCAGGAGGAACAGGGGCCGCTGCATGGGAGCCCTTTACTGGCAGCTTAACGACTGCTGGCCCGTTGCTTCCTGGTCGAGCATCGACTATTTCGGAAGGTATAAGGCGCTGCAGTACATGGCCAGGAACTTCTATGCTTCGGTAGCAGGTTCCATACTTCGCGAAGGAAACCAGGTATCCGTGTTCATTCAG
>JAILJC010000144.1 GCA_024694965.1 Lachnospiraceae bacterium | reverse complement strand
CTTACGAATTCAAATTCCGCCTTGTTCCTGTTGTATATGCTTACCCCTGTTATATCAGCGGGAAGCAGATCGGGCGTGAACTGTATCCTTGCAAAATCACCCTTTATGCTTGCAGCGATGAGCTTCGCCATAAGCGTCTTCCCGGTCCCGGGGGTATCCTCTATAAGGATATGACCGCCTGCAATGATGCCCGTCAGTGTAAGCTTTATGACATCCTCCTTGCCGATCAGAACCCTGCTTATGTTTTCTCTTATCCTGTCTGTTATTATGCGGCCTTCCTCTGCGTTCATGTTTCCTCCCTTGCCCTCCTGCTTTATGCCGGTTCAAAAAAAACAGACCAAAGGCCTGTTTTATTTGATCTTAAATTGTGATTCTCCCTCAGAATTTATAACTATAAGTGCCAGCGAACCTATGTCCGCGGCCACATTATCATCCACCTCAAAAACGAGCACTGTATCGACCGTCTGTCCTGCCGGGATCGTATCACTGTAGGACTTAAGGTCATTTAAGAGAATAGTCATCTGCTCGTTTACCCTCTCGCTATCGTTTATCAGTATCCTGAACTTAATGCTGTTGTCAAGGACGCTGCACATCTTATCCGAAGAGTCGGGATTCTTAAGGTCAAAATGTACGACCAGGAGCTTGCGTCCTTCGGTTGACTGCATGGAAAACGACAGCTCATTACCGTCGGGTTCGGGGTACACATCCGCAACCTCATAGCCTGTATAAGACATCTCCAAACCTGAGATACCGATCGCCTCGCATATTGCAGCTCCGTTGTCGCCGGGTGACAGTACCGGTTCAGATACGTCCGTAACTTCGCTCACCTCATTAGGTGCACTGTCGGCATCATTCTCCGAAGGCGGCTCAGCCTCATCGGCTGCAGGTTCCGGTGCCGTTTCCTCAGGTGCGGGTTCGGCAGCCGGCGCTTCCTCTGCCACAGGCTGTTCTACCACATCCGCTGCGGGATCGTAATCTGACAGTCCTCCGTATTCACGCGCGCTGTTCTTAAGGAGCAGTCCCGCGGCGTATTCGGCCACCAGCTCTTCATCTTCCTGCGAAAGCCCGGTATCCACGTCCTTGCTGCTGCAGCCTGAAAGCGCTGCAAACAGGCTGAGTACCGTCAAAAGACAAATTGTTTTTCTAAAAACTTTCCTCATCATAATTCCACCTTATCCGGTATTTTTGCATCCCCGTCAAGTTCAAACCAGAACTCTGCTCCGTTATCGTGATTGATCACGCCGTATGAGTGATTAAGCGAATCCATGACCGCCTTGACAATGGACAGCCCGATCCCGCTTCCTCCGTATTCCCTGGTCCTTGCCTTATCCACCTTATAAAACTTGGTCCATATGTGCGGCAGGGCTTCCTCGGGTATCGGATCGCCCGTATTGAACACACTGACCCTCACACAGTCCCCGTTTTTTGAAACATTTATATCTATGCGGTTTTCACCCTTGCAATAATGTATCGCATTTGAAAGGTAGTTGTTTACTACCTGCTCAACCTTAAACTCATCGGCCCATACATAAAGGGGCCCGTCACCTCCGTTTACAGATGCGGTGATCCCGGCCTGCTTTATCAGTATTTCGTTAGCTTCAAGACAGCCCGTGATCAGATTAAGTATATCAAAACGCTCCATGGAAGTGTTATCGTTTCCGAATTCAAGCTGGCTTAATTCAAGCATGCTCTTTACCAGCCTGTTCATCTTGCCGGCTTCGTCAATGATGACATCGCAGTAGAAATCCCTGCTGCCCTCATCGGTATTGACACAGTCCTTGAGTCCCTCGGCATATCCCTGGATAAGCGCCAGCGGAGTTTTTAATTCATGCGAGGCATTCGATATAAAATCCCTGCGCATCTCATCGAGCTCGGCCTTGCGGTTCAGTTCCACCGTAAGGTTATTGTTCGCCGTCTTTAACTCGCTGATCGTCCCTTCAAGCGTTGATGACAGACGGTTCATATGTTCTCCGAGCAGTGCGATCTCGTTATTGCCGCCGCTTTTATACTTTACGTCAAAATCAAGCTCGGCCATCTTCTTTGATATATCAACGAGCTCAAGTATCGGATCGGTAACCTTGCGTGACAGCAGCAGGTTTATAAACAGTCCGATCAAAAGGACAGCCGCGCCCACATAGGCGAGCAGCCTGTTCGCAATATGCACGCTCGTCTGTATGCTCTCAACGGGGCTGCGCATGAGCACCGGCTTTCCCTCGGATAGATAACCCCACAGCTCTATATAATCCGTATGCATCCTTGGGTCGGTATTTTTCTGGACCGTATACCGGTCACCCGAATACAGTACATCACCGGAAGGCTGTCCCGAGAAAATATATCCAAGCAGCCTGTCTGCAAGCATACCCGGATTGCTGACCGTTGTCCTTAGTGTATTGGTATCCGCATCGAGCACCAGTATCTCAAGGTTATAACGGGCTGCCACCTGGTCAAGGCCAACCTTGAACTCCTCGCTGTCAAGCCCGCCCTTTAAGGAATACTCGTCTATCAGCCTGTAAGCCTCATTTAAAACCTTCTCCTTGTGCCGCGTATAGAACGGCCCCAGCAGGAGGTTATTTGCCAATATGCACAGCAGGATCACGCTTATTAACGATGCACTGAAGATAAGCATGAACTGACGGCGTATCGAATGCTTCATATCTCACTCCGTAAACACATCATCGTATCAATCCTCGTCTATCGGGACTTCAACTTCACCGCCTTCGTCGGTATCCTCTTCTTCGTCATCATCGTCATCATCATCTTCTTCGGGCTCGGGAGCCGGCGTAGGTTCTGCGGTAGGTTCGGGCTTCGGCTCCGGTGCGGGTTCGGGTGATTCTTCCTTCTGTTTGGTAACCCACCTGTAGAAGAAGGCGTGGTTGCCTATCATCGTATATTCGCTGATCCCGTAATAATCGGCGTAGTATTTGGTCATAAAGAACAGGTAATCACCTACCCTGGCGCCGCCTATTACCTCCTGTGCCGCCTTGACGCAGGTTGAATTGGCTCCGGCCGCCATTATAAGTTCCACCTTACCCGAACGGTAGGATGCAAACTGCATGTTCTGGGTGATGACTCCCGTGATCGAATTAGGAAAAGCAGAACTCTTTACCCTGTTCATGATAACGGAGCCCACGGCGAGCTTACCCGTGTATGATTCTCCGCCCGCTTCGGCCTGTATGGTGGCCGCAAGCCACTCAAGCTCGGTCCCGCTTGCGGAATACGAACCCGATGTATCCTCCCTGGTAATGGATAGGCGCTTGGCTATCTGCTTGGCCAGCTCGGCCTGTGCTGAAGCCGTCTGCGATTCCAGCGCCTTCATCTTCCTGTCAAGCTCAGCTATCTGATTATCGTAATCGGCCATCTTGCCCCGCTCGGCAAGGATGCTGCTGTTCGTTGAGTTAAGCTTACCCTTTACCTCATCGGTAATGCTCTCAAGCTCCGAATATTTACTGTCAAGATCCTCCTGGTATGCATTGATCTCGGCTTCCTTTTTTTCAACCTCGGCAAGCTTGTCCTGAATCTCAACGGCCATCTGCTGACATTCGGCTATCTTCTGCCTGTCGTAGCCGACCATACTCTCAAGATACACATACCTGTTAAGGACATTCTTAAAAGAACCGGCTTCAAGCACGAGCTGGAGCATGCCCTTTGAGCCTCCCCTTTCGTAAACGCTCTTCATGCGCTTCTTAAGGAGTGTCTCCCTCTCTTCCTTCTCCTTAACGATAGTATCAAGCTCATCATTCAGCTCCACTATCTGTGCGGAGACATCGGACATTGCCTCCTCGGCCTGTTCTATCTGACCGCTTAAGTCATCAAGCTTTTTCGAATAACCGTCGATCTCGCTCTTAAGCTCCGCACTCTCCTCCTTGAGCTCGCTTACATTCCCTTCGGCTTCCTTACGCTGTTCCTCAAGGAGCTTTATGGAATCCTTGGTCTCCCTGGTCTGCTTCTCAAGGTTTGATATGGTATCACGAGTTTTTTCTTCCTGCTGTTTAAGATCGGATACCTCGTCCGCCATACACGTTTGGTATGGCGAAGTTGTTATAAAGACCGCCGTCGCAATAAGTGCGGCAGATAGCCTTATAAAGCCTTTTTTCATGATTCTCCCCTTACTCCCTTATTACAAAAAACACAGTTTCCCTTATTACATTATAAAGCAAAGCGGGCCGATTGCAAGAACCATGGCTTATCTAAAGCAAAAGCCTGCCTTAAATGCCGGTGATGAAAAGGCTTTATCGTAGTCTTTTAAGTCGTAAAGCTCAACTTCAGGGAAGCTTACCCTGCCGTCCTTTAGGAGCTTCAAAGCCGGTTCAAACGGGCCGCAGCGGCTCCCGACAACGGTTATCTCATTTACGGGAATGACGCTTAAGTCAAGTGACGTCTTTCCTGCGTAGGTACTTTTAAGTATTATCGTACCCATCCTGCGTACGATATTAAGGGCTAAGCGGATACCGGATTCATTACCCGAAGCCTCGACCACGTATTCAAAACATTCATCCGCGGTAAGGCTCCTGTAACCTTCATCCGTAAGATAATCGTTTAAAAGGGCCGTATCCGCAAAAGGCTCAAAAAGCTTAAGTTTATCCGGATGCTTTCCTATCACGGTAAGCGAGATCCCTGTAAGCGAAAGCACCTGGGCTGTCATGAAAGCAAGCCTGCCGTCACCGATCACGGCCGCATTCAGCGAAGGATCGATATCAACCTGCTTTAATACTTCAAGGGCTGCCGCAAGAGGTTCGGTAAATACGGCCTGTTCGGGTATAAGTCCGTCAGGTACAACGTGTAAAAGATGTGTGGCCAGAGTCATATACTCCGCAAAGCATCCGTCAACCGACATTCCTATGACCTTACGTGAAAGACAGTGCTTCTCCCTTCCCGTCCTGCAGTAGATGCAGCTGCCGCAGCCTTCGTTGAGTTCCCCGACGACCGTTTTTCCGATAAGCGAAGGGTCCGAACTCTCGATCACGCTTCCGACAAATTCATGTCCCATTATCCCGCGAAAATCCGGCCGGTAACCCTTAAGTATCTCCCGGTCCGTATTGCATATGTCGGCTATCATGATCTTTATAAGGCTGTGCCCTTCTAAACATACCGGAACCGGCATATCCTCACGGTATACAGCTCCTTTTCCGTCAAAATACAGTGCTCTCATTTTACTTCTCCTGTTTTATACTGTGATCTGTTGCGCCCCAATCCCGCTATCCGGCGTAAATGACCTTGGCCGATACGCCGTTAAGCATACCGAGCTTGCCGGAAAGTGCACTTATGACAGTCTGGGGAGCCTCAATGGCAATACTTATTATTGCCACCTCATCATCTCCGTGTTTGTGATGCGGTATCCCCATGCGGCCTATTATGTACTGTCCGTATTCGGTAAGCAGCGCGTTAAGCTCAGTGCTGTGAGAAGTATCAGTCACAATCATCCCTATAAGTGCTATGCGTGTTTCCATGTAACCTCCTGTGTATTGCAAACAAATTTATGATCTGATCAGAGGGATCACTTCGGCACCTGCAAATGAGGCGGGCTCAGCCTCATGAGTCGTAAACAGAAGCGTCCTTCCGTTTAAGTGCTGAAGTACCCATTCACCTGTCCTTTCCGCGGTTTCCTCATCAAGCCCCGCAAAAGGCTCATCCATTATCACTATATCCGAAGGACAGAGCATGGCGCGTATGATGCAAAGGCGCCGCCTCTCACCCCCGCTCAACCCGGATACGGGAAGCTGCAATACATGCACGGGAAGAAGCTTTTTAAGTTCTCCTATAAGATCGCCGCTGCAGCCTGCAAACTTTAAGTTCCTTAGAGCATTGGCCTTCTCAACAAGCCTGTCATCCTGGAATACCATGCTTATCCTGTCCGTCTGCACTCTCCCGCCGTCGGGCCTGATGATGCCCGTAAGTATCCCAAAAAGTGTAGACTTGCCTGCCCCCGACGGATCGTTAAGGCAGTATATCTTCCCCGGCTTTAACTTAACATCCGTATCGATAATAAGCCTTCCCTCATATGCTTTTTTGATACCTTCCGCATAAACGGTATGATCACCCGGCAGTGGTCCTGCTCCGGGAGCTCCGGGAGCGCCGGTACCGGTCATAAAAGAAGCGGCCTTCTTTGCTTTTTCTGACCCGGGTGCCGGACTATATTCCTTAAGTATAGCGGGCGGTACATCCGAAAGAAGCTTAAGAGCCTTAATTATCAGTTTCTCGGTCAAAGAGCTCAGCGCCAGAATGACTATGACCCATGCGAACACACCTGCCGTGTTAAGATAGATCTTATCCCTGTAGAGCTGCTCACCTGCACTGAACCGCGGGAGTCCAATGACTTCAGCGGCGATACCCGACTTAAAGCCCATGCCCAGGGATACCGAGACCGCGGAAAAAAGATGCGGTAAGTAGGCCGGACGGTATATCCACAAGAACCTGTCAGGCACGCCGATCCCGAAAACATCCGCCATTTCGATAAGCCCACTGTCCGCACTTTCAATGCCGGCCTGCATGTTTAAGTAGATATTCGGAAATACCACCATAAGGCTTATGCACAGCACCAGATACTCAGGTCCCCACCATATGAGCAGGATCACCGCAACAGCGGCGACGGGGACCGATTTTAAGAAGGTGACAAGCGGCGAAATAAAGTCCTTAAAAAGCGGATATCTGTGCGCCGTAAACGCTGAGATGAACGCAAGCAGGAACGCCGCCAGAAATCCCGTCAGTATCCTTAAAAGAGAGCCTCCGACCGACTGCCAGAATGCGGCATTAACAAGCTTGTTTGCAAGCTCTGTGACCACTTCTAAGGGCGATGCAAAATATATTGGATTGTTAATAAAAAACGCGGTGACCTGCCACAGGATTAGCCATATGAGCAGGATCACCGCTTTCTTCATCTTTTCTTTCATTTTACCTCGGCATAAAAATCATCCGCAGGCAGATTTCCGCCAACCGAAGAAGCATCCTGATCGTAAAGCACCTGAAGATATCCCGATAATGCTTCCTTCATTTCGGATCCCGTAATGCAGACGATGTTGCAGTAAGGAATGGCCTTTGCCGCAACGGGGGCCTTCTCTACTATACCGGCCTCAGCCACATAACCGGATGCGGTTTCCGTATCCGAATTGACAAATTCCGCATCTGATGCATGATCCTTTAAGAAGGCCGAAACCGCATCGGGATGTTCCTTAAGAAAATCATTGCGTACCACCGTGACCCCGGTAACAAGCTTAGAGCCGTTACCCACATTGTCCCACTCTTTTGTCATGTCAAGAACGACCGAAAGAGCGTCATTCTTTAATGTTGCCGCCGTAGCAAACGGCTGGGGCAGCATACCCACCGCCGACGGATCCTCGGCAAGCACGGCCGCGACCTCAGTAGCCTCGGATTTAAACTCTATGTTTACCTTATCGGTAAGGCCGTTTTCATTAAGCAGATACCTTAATACATACTCGGGTGTCGTGCCCGCGCCCGTAGTATAAACGGTACGGCCTTCAAGGTCCTTCATTCCGGTGATAGAGTCATCCCCGCTTACCATATACAGTACGCCCAGGGTATTAATGTCTATTACCGAAATGCCGCCTTTTGTCTTATTGTAAAGCACTGATGCAACGTTTGCGGGAATAAGCGCAATGTCAAGCTGTCCGGAAACGATCGACGATAAAAGCACGTCTGCCTGCGTCTCCATGGTAAAGCTGTATACGTTGCTTTCCTGCTCATGCATCATACGGATGACACCGATAGATGTAGGACCCTTTAGCGACCCAACACGGACATCCGTGACACTTCCGCTGCCGGGTGCCTTGGCGCACCCCGCAAGCAATGCAAGCATTGCCGCAAAGGCAATGATCCTTAATGTTACTCTTTTCATTTCTTACCCCTTTCCACTCAGCACGAAGCTTCGTTGTCAGATAGTATTTTATTTATCTATGATACCTCGAATTTGTACCCGAGGCCCCAGACCGTTTTTATATAGCTGCCTTTATCCAATATTTTGCTCCGCAGCTTCTTAACATGCGTATCTATGGTACGTGCATCGCCGAAATAATCATAATTCCACACGCTGTTAAGTATCTTTTCACGGGAAAGTGCGACCGATGGATTCTCCATAAAATATGCCAGCAGTTCAAATTCCTTAAAGCTTAGTTCAACTGCTTTCCCATCTATGGTAACGGTGTGCGATTTCTTATCAAGCACTATTCCGCCCGCCTCAATCTTCTCCTCGGCATCGAGAACATTGCTCCGCCTTAACAGCGCATTAACCCTTGCGACCAGTATCTTGGGGCTGAAAGGCTTGCTTATGTACTCATCGACTCCCAGGTCAAAGCCCTGCAGCTCATCCCTTTCATCTCCCTTTGCTGTCAGCATGATGATCGGCACCTTTGACTGTGACCTTATTTCCCTGCACACTTCAAAGCCGTCGGGCCCGGGCATCATCACATCCAGGATGATCAATGATATGTCGTTTATTTCGTAAAACTTATCCAGTGCTTCGTTTCCGTCGGCAGCCTCGATAACGCCATAGCCTTCCCTTGTAAGGAAGTCGTTAACAAGCTTGCGCATCCTGGCTTCGTCGTCGGCGATCAAGATTTTTATCTTTTCCATATACACCTCATTGTATACCAAGTTCGGATTCTTTCTCGCGGACTTTCTGTTCGCGTTCGGTGAGCTCCTGCTCCCAGGAAGCGTACCGGTTGGTTATCGCCTTCTCGTAATTTATCATGTTCGGCGTATCCGACTTAAGTATGATAAGGAACATGACTATGATCATGATGATCAGTACCAGGTTTACCATGAGCGATGTCTTATATTCCTGTTTGAAGGTTTTAACCCTGCGCCTCTTCCTTGCACGTTCCTCGCGCAGTTCGTTTTTCCTCTCATTGAACTGATTCTGCACATCGACATAGGATACGATCACGGGGATATCGCGTATACGGTCATCATCGATCTCCTGCTTCTTATAAAGGTATGCCTGAAGCCTCCTTAAGTATTCAAGGCCTACGGGCGTAAAGAAGGTGTTGCTCTCGATCATTTTATTATAGATGGACAAAACCGCTTCGGGATTGTCTTCGCTCATCCTGGAGGAAATATAATTTATGCGGTTTATCTCCTCCTGCGCGATGCTTCCGTTTTCCCTGTCGATAAATTCATATCCGTCGACATTCCTGCCCGATCCTTCTTCCATCATAGGTTCCTTTCAAACGAAATATTAAGGGAAGCGGCTAACCGCTTCCCCAATATTATAGCTTAATGCCTGATTATATTGCAACTCTCGACTAAAGCTTACAGCTGGAAGATTCCTACGCTCTCCTCAATTACGTTAGCTGCATTCTTAAGTCCTTCGGTCTCGCTTTCGATATCGCCGATCATGTTACCGAACTCGGTAGCCGATGCCGATGTCTCCTCGGTACCTGCCGCATTCTCCTCAGCGATCGCGGTAAGATTCTGTACGATGTCGACAACGTTAACCCTTGCTTCGTCAAGCTTGCTGGTCTTATCTGCGATGTACTGAACACCTTCCATAGACCTGTCGATACCGTCTTTAACGATCTGGAATGCCTCATCGGTCCTCTGAACGTTTTCATTCTGCCTGGTCATGATCTCACGTACATGATCCATTGTCTCAACCGACTTGGTGGAATCGGCGATAAGGCTTGTGATGATCTCCTCGATCTTCCTTGCCGATTCATTCGACTGCTCGGCCAGCTTACTGATCTGAGCAGCAACAACTGCGAAACCGCGGCCCTGCTCACCTGCACGTGCAGCCTCGATGCTGGCGTTAAGTGATAACAAGTTCGTTTCGTCGGCGATCTCGGTGATAAGGTTTGTAGCGTCCCTGATCTTTAATGCCGACTCGTTTGTTGTATTTGTCTGCTGCGAAATAACTTCGATAGCATCAACTGTCTGCTGGTTAACCGAAGCAAGCTCTGCAAGGATAGCACTTGCCTGCTCGGATGACTTCTGCATTTCAACCGCATTCTTCTGAAGCTCTTCTACCTGAGCGCTGGTCTCTTCAACCATGTTACCCATAAGGATGACATTCTCGGTAGCCTTCTGAGTCTCATCAGCCTGTGATGTAGCACCGTCCGCGATCTCATGTACGGCCCTTTCAACCTGGCCCACGGCTTCATTTGCATTCTGCGATGTGGAGTACAGCTTGTTGGAGGATGTATACAGGTTGCCGCTCTCCTCCTTGAGCTTGCCGATGATCTTGGCCAGCTGCTCACGCAGCTCCTCAACATACCTGCACAGGTCACCGACTTCATCGCTCCTTGCCGAAGCCTTCTCGTCTACGCTTACTGCGAGGTTACCCTTGCTTACCTCGCCTACAACATCGATACCCTTGCGGATAGCACCTACGATGCCGTTTGAGATGATGAACGCGATCACCGCACAGATTATCGTGATGACAACCGATACAATGATAACGACGCTGATAACTCCCATAACCTCGGACTGAACCTTGGCACGACTCTTACCTGCGAAAACCATACCGCAGATAGAACCGTCACTTGGCTGTGTAAGCGGCAGATAATATGCGAAATACGGAGTGCCCGCAACGTTTGCCGAATTGGAAGTCATCGTTTCGCCCTTAACGAGAACCTTCTCGATGATGGGCGCCGATGCCTGGGTCCCTACTGCCCTCTTTCCGTCCGCAACAACCGAGGTTGCGTACCTGGTGTCACCGAAGAAGACCGTGGTATCAATACCGGATATGGTCTTGATATTGTCGAAAGGAACTTCATCGGTAGTGATGTTGAAGGTACCCTTGAACATCTTGTCGCCCTCAAGTGAATAATCACCCGGAGCCGATGTGGCTATACGATCCCTCGTTGCGATTGCTGTTGCCTTTAATGCATCGTATACTTCCTCGGCCATCTTTTCCTCGACCATCCTGTAGGATACGAAACATGTAATGATAGCAAGCGCAGCTACCGGAATAACCGACAGCATTATAAACTTACCCTTTAATTTCATACAGTATTCCCCACTTTCTTTAAAAGATACACTTATGTTAACACTTTTCCTGACTCAGCACAAGGAAATTTGTGTAATTTTCCGTATTTTTCAGTTTATTTTGCAAGAATTTTTAATTTTCCGTTAAATTGTGCAAAAATATCACTCATGCGTGTAAAGTGACATCTGACTATCCGAGTGCCACATCAAGTGCCATCATAAGAGTGAATCCGAAAGCGAACATAACTACACCGATATTTGAATGTTCACCCGCGGATGCCTCCGGGATAAGCTCCTCGACCACGACATACATCATGGCCCCGGCCGCAAAGCTCAAAAAATACGGCATGGCGGGAATTACAAATCCGGCAGCATAGATGGTGAGCAATGCTCCGATAGGTTCTACGATCCCCGACAATGCTCCGTCAAGGAACGCCCGCATCTTGCCCCTTCCCTCGGCGCACAGCGGCATTGATATGATGGCGCCCTCCGGGAAGTTCTGTATCGCTATACCGAGTGCCAGTGCAAGTGCCCCGCCTGTCGTGATCGATGTACTGCCCGACATAAGGCCTGCGATGACCACGCCTGCTGCCATGCCCTCCGGGATATTGTGAAGGGTGACCGCAAGCACAAGCATGGTAGACCTCTTAAGGCTTGCCCTCGGGCCCTCGGCCTTCTCCGCATGAACATGCAGATGCGGTATGACTGAATCCAGCAGTAAAAGGAATAATATTCCCACCCAGAATCCGATAAATGTAGGAAGGAAGCTTAACCGCCCCATTTCCGCCGACTGGTCCATAGCCGGAATTATAAGGCTCCATATCGAGGCTGCGACCATTACTCCCGCGGCAAATCCCGCAAGAGCACGCTGCACTCCCACATCCAGTTCCTTTTTAAGAAAGAACGCGCAGGACGCACCCAGCGCCGTTCCCACAAAGGGGATCATTATCATCCACATATCTCCGCATCTCCTTAAAAGCACGCTTTACAACATATCAAGCCAGTTCTTATCCGTTACCCTGCCCTTTATAAACTGTCCCGTTTGTCGGTCATATTCAAGCTCGGTGAT
>JAILJC010000141.1 GCA_024694965.1 Lachnospiraceae bacterium | reverse complement strand
TTTTCCTTTGCCCTTGTCATCGCAACATAAAGGACGCGCGCCTCCTCGGACAGGATCTCATAATACTTCTTTTTTGATGCCGCCCTTCTTATTCCCGTTTCCTGCTTTATACGTTTTTCGGGGTCTACCAGGGCGATCCCGAAGCCAAGGTCCGAATCCGGGATAACAGATGCCGACGCATCCATACTGTTATAGCCCTTGCTCACTCCCGCTACGAAACACACGGGAAATTCAAGTCCCTTGCTCTTATGTATCGTCATGATCTTTACAGCATCATCGTTCTCTTCAATTGTATTGGCCTCACCGTAGTCTATATCATGCTTTTTCAGCATCTCAATATATCTGACGAAGTGGAACAGCCCCTTGTAGCTTAACTTACCGTAATCCTCTGCCTTCTTAAGGAGCATGTCAAGGTTTGCACTCTTTCGTTTTCCGTCGGGAAGAGCCTTCACATATGAACCATACTGCCCGTCAATTATCTTTAAAAGGATGTTATATACATCCGTATAGTGTACCATCGCCCGCATTTCTTCATAGCTTTTAAGAAACCGAACGGCTTTGTCTCTCAGTACATTAAAAGCTTCGTCATCCCGGCCCTCTTCTTCACTGATGCACCTTAACGCATCATAGAGGAATCCGGAAGAAAAGTACGTCTTAAGCATTGCCATTTCGCTGTTATCCATACAACCAAACGTCGAAAGCAGTACCGCCGCCATCGGAATATCCTGCAGCGGATTATCAAGGACGGTAAGATAGTCAAGCAGTATTGACACTTCCGGGGCCGTAAAGTAACCGGTCCGGCTCATGATATGTACAGGTATTCCCTCGTCCGAAATTGTTTTTTTGAACTTCTCATCCCATCCGCTTGCAGTCCTTAACAGGATAACGATATCCGAATACCTGATGGGACGCATTCTGTCCGGATCCTCCTGCGTAGGATCAAAAACAAGCTGCTCCTTCATCAGTTCCTTAATACGCGCGGCGATCATCTTAGCCTCATGTTCCCTTTGGTTCATTCCCCGCACCGTATCCGCAAGGATAAGCTCTGTTTTTTGTAAGCCTTCCGATACCGGCGGATACTTGGCTTTTGCATGAAGGGCTGCAGCATCGTCATAAACAATACCGCCCATACTGCCGTTCATGATACAGGAAAAGAGTTCATTTACAGAGTCGATCACGCCGCTCCTGCTTCTGTAGTTTTCGGAAAGGTCTATCCTGCGGTCCGCAACATCGTCACCTGATCCTGTCCCGTCGTCATCCTTCTTAATATAGCTTCCGAGTTTATCGATGAACAGCTGCGGCCTTGCCAGCCTGAAGCTGTAAATACTCTGCTTGACATCGCCGACCATGAAAAGGTTATTGCCCCTTGAGATGTACTTAAGCAGTTCCTCCTGAACAAGACTTGAATCCTGATACTCATCCACATATATCTCATCAAAATATTCTCTGTATTCTCTTGCGGTATGACCGTCATCAGATGCAAGGATCGATATACACATATGCTCAAGATCGGAAAAATCAACGACCTTCTTATCCCTTTTGGCATCGGCATATGACCTTGTGTATTCACGCGTAAGCCTGACCAGTTCCCTTACAACGCCTTCGCATGCTTTTATCCTTTCACGCTGGTGCTCAAGCGATATACCGAAGTCCTCTTTTGCCAAATCGGTTATTGATTTTTTGACGATATCCCGTACTTCTTTAGCCCTTTCCTTAAGCACATCATCAACATACGGTCCGTTCTTTGATGCGCTCCCAAGCTTTACAAAGTTAACTTTCGCCAGTGCCGACCTGTATTCTTCATAGGTTTTACATCCATTAAGCGTATTTAACGATTCAATATCCGAGGCTATGCCTGAAGCATACATATAAGGTCCGTCAGGGGAATTGCATAATGAAAGAGCACGCTCCTCCTGAGCAATGGACTCACTTACCAAAAGTCCGGCATTGGCAATAAGCTCCGATACCCATGCGGGCTCATTCTCCTTATCGGTATCCTCATTGCCGCTGTATGTATCAATACATTTTTCAAGCCATTCATCCGGTTCGGGATGGCTCATTGAAAAGTCATAAAGGCTGTCTATTATATCTTCCAGGCTGCTGTCGCTTTTCCCTGCTGCCAGGCACTCTGTCATATATATGAACTCATCACTCGCAGCTTCGTAGGATTGCTCCAACACCTTCGATAAAACTTCCTGCCGCAGCAGCTTGCATTCACCTTCGTCCGCAACCCTGAAATCGGGGTCAAGCCCTATCTCCTGAAAATGATTCCTTATCACATTTAAACAGAAGCTGTGTATGGTACCTATCTGCGCATTATGTACAAGGGTTGACTGGCGGGCAAGATGCCTGTCAGTAGGATCAATCGACATCTTGTCATATATTGCCTTAAGTATCTTGTCACGCATCTGGTCTGCCGCCGCCTTGGTAAATGTCATGACAAGTATCCTGTCGATATCGACAGGATGACCGGAATCAAGCACCTTCCTTATGATGCGTTCAACAAGCACGGTGGTCTTTCCCGATCCCGCCGCTGCCGAAACAAGAAGGTTCTCATTCCTTGATTCTATTGCCTGTACCTGTTCCTTTGAAAACTCCATTATTTTGCAATATCCCTCTTCATGACATCAATGATACTCAGCTTTTCGCCGTCTTCATCCTCATCCGGAACCTGCATTAACTTCGCATCGCCGCGATATCCGCAGATTCCCTTATACTCGCAGTATTCGCAGGCGGATTTTTTACTCGCGTTTATATGCGGCTCAATGCTTATGTCTCCGTCCAAAATGTCCCGCCCCATCGCTCTTATTTTGTAGTTTACATAATCTGACAGGATCTTGAAATCTTCCGTGCTTGCCACACTGCTTCCGACCGCAGGGGTGCCGTCCTTTTTAAGCGTTACGGGTATTACATCGGAACGCTTTACAAAATCCCCGTCCATAAGCCTGTATACATCCGGCTCGCTGTTAACAAGCCCTTTCATCCTGAGTTCACTCAGTATTGCGGCATCTATCTCTTCCGCTCCCGGCGTTTCTTCCGAATCATCAGCTATTACCGGATCATCTATATGATAGTAAAGGATCCCCGCAGGTATCACATTCTTCTCATCCTTTACCTCCCTGCTTACCATCTCGGTTACCGCATTAAGATATACTACCAGCTGCAGATCAAGTCCTAAATAAACGGCAGCAAGATCAAATCCTTTATTGCCTGATTTATAATCTATGACTTTTACATAAACCGCTTTTTCGTCTTCATAAGAATCAATCCTGTCGATACGGCCTATAAGGTGCAGTTTCTCTTCCTCTGACAGCGAGATATTCAGTGATTCGCAATCATCACACGATGAAAACGAAAATTCGAACTCACGGGGTATGAACCTTCCCTTCTTAAGCTGCTTTGTAAGAGTGTCCACCGTGCGCTTTGTTATCCGGCGCATCCTGTTTAGGGCATAACCTGTCCTGAATGAACCGTAAATTGCAGAGTAATCCTCTTTGGCGATGCATCGGGTGATCGATTCTTCTATAAGCTTATCCGACTCCTCTTCACTGATACCCGTCCATGTAAGTCCCCTCTCCTTAAGAATGGTTGCGTATGCCTGAAGCGTATCATGGAACACGGAGCCCATCTCCCCGGCTTCAAACGAAAACAGCTCGCGTTCTTTGATCGAAAGACCGTATCTTAAAAAATGACTGTAAGCACACTGTGCATACTTTTCAAGCCTCGTTACGGAACATGTTATATCATTACCGTAAAGAGCACGCGCTACCGCCTTGCTTATCACATCTTTTTTATTAAAATCACCGGCCCTGAACGCCTCATCAAGGAGCATCCTCACCTTATGCCTGTACTCTTCGTTATCAGTACATATTTCAAAAAGATCATCAAACCCCGGCTGTTTATCTTCCCCGATACGTATATAATCCTGCAGTGATGAAGCAAGCATATCGTACCCGCTCTTTAAGCCATATACCCTGTTTAATATGTTATCGCCCGGCTCGGATACCTTAAGTCCGGGAAACATACGTGTCATCGTTCCGACAAAATACGAAGGATTCAGCGAATCACCGTCCTGCGAAAGCTTCGCATATGAAACAAACAGCTTCTCCTTAGGCCTTGTCACCAGCATGTAAAGGTACAGGCGCTGGGTGTAGGACTGCATCCTTACGGTGGGTGCCATTTCGATGCCCTCAACGTTATCCGTAAGGAATTCGCGGTCTATATCCGAAATGATGCCGCCGCCCGACTGTTTCGACGGAACGATACCGTCGTTTACTCCCATGAAGAACAGGGCTTTTATGTTCCCGAGCCTTGTCCTTAAAAGGTCGCCCACCTGCACATAATCATCGCCATAAGGCAGCACGCCCGTCCGGATCTCCGCAAAGCCCGCGTCAAGGAGCTGGCAGTATTCCTTAAGAGTGATCGTCTCTCCCGGAAGGAGGGATACCATCTTATCAAGCAGGATGCATACCTCTTCATATATCCTGCCGTATTCCTTCGCCTTAACGGCCTCGCCCTTTTCCTTAAGCGAAACGCTTAGGGCATGCATCTTCTCAGCAAGCCGGTTCTTCTTCATAAAACCGTAAAGTGCGGCCGAGATCTCCTTAACTTTCGCTTCACCTGCCGAAGTGTCAGGCACCTTAAGAGAGTCATAAAAAACATTTATGGAATCAACCGCCTGCTGCCTTAATTCATTAAGTTCGGTAAGGTCCTCATCGCTCATTTCCTTCGGCTTTATGATGAAGGGTTCGTTCCAGCGTTTCCTTCCCTTGATACCGTACCTTAAAACGTAATTATCGAGCCGGTCGAGCTTATCGGAAGGCGCTTCAAACAGGCCCGAGCGCAGGTACTTAAACATTGCCTCGTAGCTGTAGTCGCCCGTTATTATCTCAAACAGCGCGCGTATGTATTCGACCATCGGATTTAAAAGCACCGGTATCGTCTTATCGACAAAGAACGGGATATCATACCTTGCAAACGCACGCGCGCAGGCATTCATATACGTTCCGATATCACCGCTCACAACCGCGATATCCCGGTAATGATAACCCTCTTCCCTTACAAGGCGCTCTATCCTTACCGCAGCTTCAAGCGCTTCCTCAAACGGGTCCGTACCCGTAAATATCTTTATGTTCTCGCATTTATCGTAAGAGTCATGCTCCTTTTTAAACAGGCTCTTCTCAAGGAAGATAAGGTCATCCTTTCGTTCAGCGGCGGGAATGACTCTGCCGTCATCAAAATACATAAACCTTGCGGGAACTTCATCCCTTATTACAACATCCTCCTTACGCCCGATCCCGCCTTTCCTGCATATCTTATCAAGCGATGCAAGGGTTTTGTGGCTAAGATAGAATAAATCCTCAGGAGCCGCATCCGCCGCAGCATTTCCCTGCGCCGCCTCACTTCCGCCGGCCTGCCCGGAAACGGAACCCTCATCCGCA
Source organism: Lachnospiraceae bacterium (assembly GCA_024694965.1). GTDB lineage: Bacteria > Bacillota > Clostridia > Lachnospirales > Lachnospiraceae > UBA2868. The sequence goes on along the minus strand of JAILJC010000141.1, from coordinate 762 downwards.
AGCACCGTCATATAAACATCCACGCAGTTTTTAAGCAGCGCATCGATAAGGTTAAGTTGCACCGGAGTAAAGCCCGTGTAGCCGTCAAATGCAAGCACGCTGTTCTTAAGCTTTTTCGAATCCGGCACCGCATCCCGGACCTTTTCAAGGATCTCCTCGGTGGTTATGTATTTCTCTTTTATGAACTCAAGGAACTTTCCATACAAAAGCCTGATATCGTTAAGCTTCCCCTTAAGTATGCCGCGGGACTCGCTTAAGCCTATCATCTTTTCAAGCTCCGCATCACCAATTCCGTACTGCATGAACTCCGAGATGACCGACTTAACCTCGCTTATGTATCCGAGCTTGTTAAACATCCCGGCAAGCGCGGTAAGCTCGCCCTCGTTCTCACTCGCAAGGTGGCGAAGGATCAGGTTCTTACCGATATCATCGATGGTCACCCCGCGGGCGCGAAAATAACCCACCTCCTCAAAAACCCTGTGAGCGAGGCGGGTAAAACTTAACACATCGATATTTAACATTCCCTTCTTAGGATGCATTGAAATAAGAGTGCGCTGCGTACTTAAATTGTACTGTTCAGGCACTATGACAAGATACGTCAGCTCGGGATGAGCCAGCGATTCGTCTATTATGTGCTTATAAAGCCTGTATGATTTGCCGCTGCCGCTGCAGCCCTTGTAAATCCGAAGCGCCATTTATTCACACCGAAAACAACAGGTCTCCGTAGGTCGGGAAAGGCCATAACTCCGCCGCCGTGTCAGC
>JAILJC010000137.1 GCA_024694965.1 Lachnospiraceae bacterium | reverse complement strand
CCCGCATTTTGGGTTAGATTTTGAGTGGTGGCATGGGGACGGTTCTTTTGCCACCCCAAAAAGCGGTGGCAAAAGAACCGTCCCCATGCCACCACCCATGCCACTACACGTGGCTTTTTTTTATGCAAAAAAATCATCATTTCTGTGGATTCACGTGCTATGATATGTGTTTTATAATCAACTGTATAAGGCATATTTTGCCCGAAAATGATAAAAATGTTTTTTTGCGTTCGATCTTTGTGAGGAAAGGAAAGCTATGAGGACAGGGTTTGGAGCAATGAAAAAGATATCGGCAATGGGACTTGTGATCGTGCTTTTATTCGGTGAGCTGTCGGGAGCGGTATCGTTAAAGACCGTGTATGCATCCGAGACAGAAAAATATGAACTTACGGGCGATCCGGAAGAAGGATATATAAACACCCCCGATGAAAGGCTTTTGGATGAAGGGTATTTGGATGAACCGGGAGGATCATATATAAACGAACTTGATGATGCATATGAAGATAACTCTGAAATATCATACCCGGATGCGACCCCCGAAGCTGAGGCCATTTCATTAGACGGTGCCGGTACTTCCATATCAGGGACGGTAAATGTCAGCACGCTTGCCGAGAACTCGGAACTTGTGCTGACAGGTGATACGACACTTGTAGTTGATACAGACAAAAAACTGAAAAACATCTCGGGAAATTATGATCTTACGATAAACGGTGACAAAACCCTGACTCTTATGCGGGTCGGAAAGGTCATCGATGTTAAGAACCTCACGGTCAACGCGCCGCTTGATATAACCGGCGGAAACGATGCCGCGATATATGCGAGTGAGACGGTGTACATAAACAATGATGTAAGGATCGATGCGGTTACGGGAATACAGGCAAAATACGCGATAGTTTTAAATAAGGGTAAGATCATTTTGACGACCGGATTAAGGTCCGTCTGGTCGACGGACGGATCGGTAACCGTAAGGACCGTATTGATCGCTTCTTCCAAGGATCAGGATGTCATCAATGCGGCTCACAGCGTTTTTTTCGAGAATGCCTTTGTGGACCTTATCTCAGACGGTGACGCCAAATCGGCCATATATGCAAATCACGATATCGAGGTTACCGGAGGCCGGGTCGGAGCCGAAGGAACTACCGCTTTTAATTCAAAATACGGAAACATTGACCTTAACGGGATCATCGTTGCAAAAAGCGGTTCACGCCCTGCCATCCATGCCCAGGAAGGCTCCGTGACTCTGGCAGGCGAGGTTACTGCCGACAGTAAGATCACTGCTATATGGGCACAGAAGGATATTACCGTAGAGTCAGGCTCCGTTACCACATCGGGCCCCCGCGGCATCCTGTCGGATGAAGGCGCGATAACGATAAACGGCAGTGTCCGTGCCGACGCCTCCAAAAATAATGCGATAACGGCAAAAAAGGACATAATAATAAAGAGCGGATCGGATGTTTATGCGCATTGCGGTAAAAACAGCGCAGCCATCCAGTCCTATTCGGGAAATATCGCCGTAGAAAAAGACGCCGCCGTCAAAGCGTACGGAGCCAAGGAGGCGATCACAGCCGAGGAGGGATATATTGCCCTTGAGGGAAATGTCGAGGCGGGAGCGTCAGGCTGGGCCATCTGGTCGGAAAAGGGTATTTTTATCACAGGAGGAAAAACTACGGCAACAAGCGGAGCCGCGATCTGGACGGGTGGCCCCGTTACGATAAACGGTGATGTCAAGGTGCAGTCGACAGGTAACGGAACATGCGGGATAAGCGGAACAGCTGTTGCCATAAACAAGGGGACCGTAATTGCCGAATGTGGGACAAACGGCGCGGCGATCAGGGCCCGTACCGGAGACATAACAGTCGGTAAAGACGCAAACGTTACGGCAAACGGCGCCAAAGAAGGCATAACCGCCGAAGAAGGCGGCATCACTTTAAAAGGTAATGTTGAGGCAAAGGCATCAGGCTGGCCGATATGGGCAAAAGGCGACATAAAGATCGAAGACGGAAGTGTTAAGACCGAGGGTAACTCAGTCGGTGCCTCCGGTATAACGGCGGGTGGGACCATAACTGTCATGCCGCCGCTCTTGATAGTTGAACCCGTGGGCGGCAAAATAAGCGCAAACGGACGCGCCATAGTAAACGCTGACAATAAAAATGTATCCTGGATAGAGATAAAAGCCATTCCCATTACGGGAAGTGCACAGATCCTGGGAACGGAAACATACGCAGGCGATACTCTTACACTTAAGACGACGGATGTACCCTCGCCTTATCAGATCAGATGGCAGAAGAGCCCTGACAATGCGGCATGGAAAAACGTTACGGGCAGCAGCGGAAACACCTGCCCGACAAAAGCAGGCGACGCGGGTTATTTCTTCAGGGCCGTGGTAACGGCGACAGGATACGGCGGAGAAGTCATTTCGTCTTCGCGTCTTGTACAGGCGATACCGGCTCTTACCGGCAGCGTTGTCTATACAAGCGGATATTTTTCGGTGGGCAAAAAGATAACTACAGGCCTTACCGGCGGAGTTTTGGAAGTCTATAATGCATCACATGATTCGGTCCATTACAAGTGGCAGGTCAGCAATGACGGGAATTCCGGCTGGACGGATATTAGCGGCGCCGTGACGGCAAGCTATACATCGTCTCCTTCCGATGCGGATAAATATATCCGCGTGGCGGTGACGGCAGATAAGCATACCGGAGTAATATACAGCACAAAAAGAAAGATAGTAAAAAATGCCAATGAAGAATCACCCGTAAAGCCGCAGCTTACCGTATCCGCCCCATATTCACAGATTACGATCGTAAACGCTAAGGCGGATCAGGAATATACCGTGGCATACCCGACCGGTTACGGAACCGTAAGTCCCGACTGGACATCGGCTTCACATCCTTCTTTAGACGGCAGCTTTAAGATAACTGCCGATAAAGACAGGACGGTTATCGTGTTTACCCGTATGCGCGAGACAGGCAGTGCGCTTGCGGGAACAAAGACAGAATCAGACCGGATATACAACGGATATATCACGACACTTGCCGATCTTACTCTCGACAGATCCGTAGTGACGACTAAGGTGGGCGAGGTAACGAAGCTTACCGTCAGTCCGCTTCCTGAGGATTTTTCAGGGTGGAATGATGAGTATACGGTGACATGGGGTGTAAACGGAACCGGTATAAAGCTGTGGACGAATGCCGATTGTTACATACCGGCACCAAACGGCCCGACATATCATAAAACAGTCTATGCAATGGCCACGGCACCGTCGTCGTATGCCAAGGTGATCGTTGAAAAGCAGGTTTCATATTCCGATATCCGGATGGCATCCTGCACGTTTGAGGTAACGGATGCCTCGGGAAATCATCTTCTTGAGTATCTTGATTTTGACGAAGTGACCATGCAGCCCGGAGAAACGGTTACACAAGCCTACACGACCGTTCCTTCGCCTGCCCTTGTAGGGACCCTGAGCTTTGTAAAGAACAGCGGACCTTCGACCGACCTTACACTGACAGCGGGAAGTGCCGGTGAAGTAACGATCACGGCTCCCGCCGACGCAGAAGCGGGTGATTATTATTACGGAGTAAAGGTCGACGGAAGCGATACTTCCACCATGTCATTTATAAAGATCACCGTCCTGTCAACCAAGGCAACGGTCACCTTAAGCCCTAATAACGGTAACCCGGCGGAGGATATCAAAAATACCGTGGAGATCGGATCGCAGTTTATCCTTCCCGAAATGCCGGCTTCTTTTTCGATCCCGGACGGATATGAATTCGATGGCTGGGATATGGGCGATGTCGGTGACGGAATCATCGTTGGCGGCAATATAACGGTCAAAGCCAAATGGAAGACTCATGTCCATACCCTTGAAAATGTGCCTGCCACCGAGCCCACCTGCACCTGGGACGGCAATCTTGAATACTGGTATTGTACAACCTGCCACAAAGAGTTCGCCGATAAGGACGGTTTAAGTGAGATGCCGATGGGTTCATTTATCCTTCCCGCAACGGGGCATACGTCCGGCACACCCCAAAGGGAATTCGAGATCCCCTGCGATGAGGATAATGACGGAAGCTACGATGAGGTTGTTTACTGTACCGTCTGCATGGAAGAGCTTAGCAGGACTCATGTCACGGTGGAAAGAAGGATCCTTGAAAAATTCACTCTGGCCGCGGATACCGATCAGGGCGGCTTTGGACCTTTTCTTAAAAACACGGCGGTAACGCTTGGGTGGAAGGACGGCCTGCCGGTCGATCCCGCACGCTACGATGTATCCGATGCCGTGCAGCCCGCTATAGATGAGGACTGTAATGAATTATATGCCGCCTGGTCAGAGGCCGATACCTGCTATGTGAAATATACCGTCTTAAATAAGACGGACGGCGATTCCAGCCTTATATTTTCAAAGCTTGAAAAGGATAACTGTCTTCTGAATGTATCAGGTTATAATTCGACGTGTCTTAAGGTGACGCCTTCCGTATCCGGCGGGAAAAGCTGTGTGGATATCGTATTTAAGCTTGATAAGAAAAAAGAATATGACTTAAAGGCACAGCCGGAAGAATTTATTTCCTCCGTTACATTAAACGAAGACGGAACCTACCTAACCGCAGCGGATCAGGGCATCATCCTTCATAATACGGGCCTTAAGGATGTGACTTTTGATTATAAGTTTGATCCGACCGATGATACATCAAGCGTGATCTTGTCGGGAGAAGATAAGGATGTGTTTACGGTAAGTCCCATTGGTGCCTTTCCGGCTACAATACCTGCCGGCGGGTCGCTTGCCGTATGCAGCGTCAATGCAAAGAACGGCCTTCAACTTACTCCGAACCGTGTTTACAGGGCAGAGCTCACGCTTAAGACGGATCATGCCGGGGACGGGGCGATGGTGACTCTGCCCATGTCCTTTGGAGCTCAGGCGCCGGCGGTGACCGGTATCTGGATGAAGGATATCACCGCGCAGGTTTATACGGGGAAGAAGATAAAGCCGGAAGTCGAGGTTTACTGGGGCGAAAAGCTCCTTACCGCGAAGGATTATTCGGTATCTTATAAAAACAATAAGAATGCCTACACCCTTACGGACGGGGAGGAGGGCTTTGATCCGAAGAAGGCGCCGACTGTTACCGTAAAGGGCAAGGGCAGCTTTAAGGGAAGCTTCTCAAGGTATTTTGTGATAGATCAGGTTGATCTCAGTACTCAGGGATCAGCCCCTGACGTGCAGAATCAATATACCGGCAAAGAGCTTAAACCCACTACGGATGTGACCGTGATCCTGGATGGCAGGACCGCAAAATTAAAGGCGGGAAAGGACTTCATATATGAATATCCTTCCGGCGCGATCAAAGAAGTCGGGACCTACAGCATCACGATAAGGCCAAAGAGCGGCAACTTCAAAGGGTACTTAACTTTCAGCGCTGAGATTTCCGATAAGAAGCCGATCTTAAAGCTCAAGCTTTCTAAGATCAAGGCCGTTAAATGGGACGGCAGCTTAAAAACTCCGGATATAACGATAAAGGACGGTAATCATACTCTTGTAAAGGGCGTTGATTATACAGTTGCATATGAGAACAATAAAGACGCAGGTACCGCCACTGCAGCGATTACCGGTACAGGCAGTTATTTCGGAACGAAGACAGTATCGTTTGAGATAACGGGAACCCCGATAGCAAAGGCCAGGATGCTCACTTATGACGGATATAAAACGGCCTTTTCATATGACGGAACGGCTAAGACAAATCCTCCGGGAACATATGCCCTGACCCTTGATAACGGGGCGACCACGATACCGGCTCTTAACTATGATGTTGCTTATGAGGATAACATCCTTCCGGGTACCGCGAAGATGATATTTACGGGTAAGCCTGACAAGGGTTATACCGGCACGCTTACCAGGACCTTTAAGATCGACACATACGATATGGATAAGGATCCTTTGGGTAAACTGACCGTGTATTACGAAGACGGCGGTGTTGAGAAGGCGTGGAATAAGGATACGGCTCCGGCATTTGGATATAGTAAGGCGGGCGCAAAGCCCGTTCCCATCGTAAAATTCGGAGGCCTTACACTTAACGAAAACGTGGATTATACGCTTTCATGGAGCAACAATACTGCCTTAAAGGGTGAACTCACAGGGAAGAAGGATCCTGTGCTTACGATAAAGGGCAAGGGTGATTTTAAGGGCAGTACCGCCCGCGTATTTAAGATAGCACAGCGTGAATTTTCCTCCGCCGTGACCGTTATCGCTCAGGATGTTAACCGGCAGGATAAGCCCGGTATTTACAAAACGCAGCTTACCGTTCTTGAAAACGGAACGGGCTCTGTGCTTAAAGCAGGAACGGATTACTGCGGCCCGGATGATCCTTCGCATCCCGTAAAATATGTTTACGAATCGGTACCCGCTTTGGAAAAGGTGATGAATTATAATGGGAAGAATCAGCCGATGACGGAAGTTTCCGTTACGCCCGGAGTTACCGAAGTGATGCCGACCCATGTCATTCCTTCGGGGACCGTAATAAGAGTCACCGTTACCGGAAAGGGAGCATATGACGAAACTAACGCCCAGGCAGTCTATAGGTTCGTAAATAAAGAAACAAGCATTGCGGACAGGAGGTTTAAGGTCACTGCGGAAAAGCAGCAGTGGAGCGGCGGACCGGTGACTCTTAAGCCGGAGGACATTACGATCTTATTTAAGGTAAATAAGAATGAGACGGTCAAGCTTAAAGCCGGTATCGATTATGAGATCGTACCCGGATCATACATTAACAATATAAAGATCGGAAAGGCCAAAGTGACCGTCAGGGGTCTTGGGGAATACGGCGGAACAAGGCAGGTTGATTTCGGGATCGTAAAGAAGCGCATGAACTACGCGGTCTGTTATGACAGCGGTTTAGAAAATTTAAGGACCGTTATATATGACAGGTATCTCAGCGATACGCAGAAAGCAACATGGACGGATGAGCAGAAGGCGGAATGGTACGGCAAATATTTCAGAATAACCGGTACCATGAAGGCCTCCGACATCCCTTACAGGGGACGGCTGAGGGCCAATGCGTATAAGGTACAGCGTTATAACGAAACGTCAAAGAAGTGGGAGGACATACCGCAGACGGAGCTTGGCTTTAAGGGCTGGGCGCTTAAGAGCGGCGGAAGCGTTCGCTTTAAGGATAAGGACTTATGCAGGCCGCTGTGGCTGCTTAAGCTTACCTATGATGACAGCATAACCCTGTACGCGGTCTGGGGGTAGGGGCCGGAAATTGGTGTTGACAATCTAAAGTGTCTGATGTATATTAAGTGTACTAAGCAAATTAGTACACTTAATTTTTTGAGTAAAACAAGGGGTGGTGGCACGGGGACGGTTCTTTTGCCACCCGAAAAACCGGTGGCAAAAGAACCGTCCCCGTGCCACCACCCCATCGACTTACAAAAAAAGGAAGGGGGAGATAAGATGATCCTTATCGATTACAGGGATTCAAGGCCAATATACGAGCAGGTCGTAGACAAGTTCAGGCTTCTTATCTTAAACGGCTCATTAAAGCCCGAAGAGAAGATGCCGAGTGTCAGGACCCTGGCCATGGACCTGTCCATCAATCCCAACACCATCCAGCGTGCATATGCCGAACTTGAACGCAGGGGCTACATCTATACGGTCAAGGGACGCGGCAACTTTGTATCGGATACGGATAAGTTTAAGGACGAATACAAAGAAGAGATTTTCACGAGGCTGGATGAGGTGTGCGACTCTGCTTACAAGGCAGGGATAACCACAGGGGAGTTGACGGAACATATTGAAAAAGGAAGTAAAGAGGGAGGAATCGGGGAATGATAAAGATAGATAATGTAGTAAAATCATTCGACGATATCAGGGCTGTCGATAACGTGAGCGTGTCGATAAACGAAGGCATTGTGTTCGGGCTGCTTGGAACGAACGGTGCCGGCAAGAGCACGCTGCTTAGGATGGTCGCCGGTATCCTTAAACCGGATGAGGGAAGTGTTACGATAGATGACAGGAAGGTGTATAACAATCCGAAGGCAAAAAGGGATATGTTTTTTGTGTCCGATACACCTTACTTTTTTGCAAACGGTACACCGGAGGATATGCAGGCGTATATAGCCAACCAGTATCCCGGATTTGACAGGGCAAAGTTCGCGGGCTTTTTAAAGACCTTCGACCTTGCACCCGATCGTAAGATAAACACCTATTCAAAGGGAATGAAGAGGCAGCTGGCACTGCTGCTTGGCATATGCTCGGGTACGAAATACTTACTGTGCGATGAGTCGTTTGACGGGCTCGATCCCGTGATGCGCCAGGGCGTAAAGAGTATATTTGCAAAGGAGATGGACGAGAGGGGCCTTACTCCCGTTATCGCGTCCCACAACTTAAGGGAGCTTGAGGACATATGCGATCATGTAGGCCTGCTGCATCGCGGCGGCGTGCTGCTTGACAAGGACCTTGAGGATATGAAGCTCAACATCCAGCGCGCACAGTGCGTATTTAAATCCGAAGAGGATGAGAACAAGCTCAAGGAGAAGATAAACATAGTAAAGGAAGATCACAGCGGCTCGCTGCGTACTTATACTTTGAGGGGAACAAGGGAGGAGACTGAAAAGGCTTTTGGTGAGGTAGATACCGTATTCTTTGAGGTGCTCCCGCTGTCTTTGGAAGAAATATTTATAAGTGAAACGGAGGTGGCAGGATATGACATCAAGAAGCTCATCATGGGTTGATCTTCGGGAAAATAATAAACGGAGGATGTGGCAGTGGTGCGTTGCCCTGTTCTTCTTCGTGATCCTTAATGTGGTCGGTTTCCTTATTAGCATGATGTCGTTAAATACCGACTACTACATGCGCACATACGGTTCCCGCGCAAACGCAATGCTCGGGGAAGCCGTTAAGGGATTTGCGGATATGTTCATGGGAGTGTCCGCGATCAACATATCGTTTACGATAGTGCTCGGCGCACTGCTTGGCATAGGCGGTTACGTGTACCTTGACAACCGCGCCAAGGTTGATTTTTACGAGAGCATGCCTCTTAAGAAGGGCAGCAGGTTCTCCGTCATTTGGTTAAGCGGCCTTATCATCTATGCGGGAAGCTACCTTATTGGGATGCTCATAAACTACGGCATCTTAACCGCATCGGGATTTGGCAGCGTATATCCGATTGCGGAGGCACTCAGGTCTTTTATAATACTGTTTGCATTTTATATAGGTGTATACCACTTAGCGATCCTTTCGGTGATCCTTACAGGTACCGGATTTTCCGCAGTGTGCGCTTTCGCGGTACTCTCGCTTTACGAGCTTGTGATAAGGGGCATAACCGTACTTTTGAAGAACGACTTTTTCAGGTATGCACACACGATATACGATGATTACACACCACTGTTATCACCGTACGGACTGTTAAGCCTTATCTTACGAAGCATCGCGGATGAGATGCCCATGATGCCGCAGATGTGCAAGCTCTGTGCGTTTGACTTTGTACTGCTCATATTGTGCTACATTTTGTATCACAAGCGCCCGCTTGAAGCATCCGGAAAGACGCTTGCGTTTAAGAGGTTAAAGGGCATCCTTAAGCTGCTCATCACCGTGCCGGTAGCAGTCTTTGTAGCTGACCTTGTTTACGGCATACTTGATGAATCCTCAACCGATACGTTCAAGGCTTCGGTAGTGACCGTGTTTGTTGCGATCCTCACGGCGATCCTTGCATCGGCACTCATTCAGGGCATCTTTGAGCAGGATATAAGGCTTGCGTTTAAAAAGAAATTAAACTGGCTGCTGTGCTCGGCCTTAGCCCTGCTCATCTTCTTCGGTTTCCGCGAAGACTGGATAGGCCTCGACCGCTTCGTGCCCTCGCCTTCGATGGTGAACACGATCGCCTTCTACCCTCAGGGGTACGACAACAGGTATTCCGGAGTGGACGGTGACCTTGAGTGGGAAGACCTTGAATCCTACATCCGCAGGAACATGTACATCTACGATGCGTCCACGATGTGCGATCTTGCGAAGCTGTCGATACAGCGCTACGATGCCGAGATGGAAGTGCTCGGTGAGGATGAATATCCGGAAACCGGTATGTTTGAGTACGCCGTTGTATACTACAGGCTTAAGAACGGCCACACCATGTGCCGCCAGATCCAGGTTCCCGTTAAGGACGAGGCCGCGATCGACATGCTTGATAAGCTCATGAGCTCGTACGAGTTCAAAAGCGGCTTCTACGACATGGATAAGTACGATATAAGGACGGCGGTGAACAACACCCGTATGAATGACCTCTCGTCCCGCTACAGTGACGGAGTTTGGGAAGAATCACTCACTCAGGATGAACTCAACGACCTTATAGAACTGTACATGGATGACGTCTACAGGTGCACGTTTAAGGACAGGCTTGATGAGTATCCGAACGGCCACATAACCTTCATGCTGGCTGCAAATGACAGGTACGGAAGGCTTATCGATTACGACCTTCCCATCTATCCCTGCATGACGGGTACCATGGATTACTTAAAGGCTCACGGGCATGATAAGTCCACGCTTGACTTAAGGGAATATATAACGGGAATAAGCGTGACTAACTACCACAACGATGAAGTGGATGAGTATTACGACTCGCTGCCTGAAGGCGAGGATCCCGATTACGAGTACCTTGAAAGCCTTAACAAGTCGTGGTACTACGATGATCCGGCCGACATCGATGCAATAATAACGGGCGTTACCTCTGCCGAGCTTTATACCTACCGCTGGGACGGCGGCAAGGACGTCGACGGTAACTACTCGGTCAACATCGATTTCGCCAAGGAAAGCGATATCAGCTCAAAGTTCGGAGCTTATGCACCAAGCTACCAGTTCTTTAAAGATGAAATACCTGATTTTGTGGTAAATGACACTAAATGATTGCCAAAAACCACAATATCTAGTACAATAGACCTTGTGTGGGCTGAGGGCGCTAAAGGTCCGGGTGACCTTTGCTTAGCGCAGACCGAAGGACACGCCCCAGTGTCCCGGGACCCCACACAGGGTTTTTGCGTTAGTACATGATCAAAAGGGGTAGGGAACCATGGAGACATTTAAAAAGATCATGAGGGGAGTGGGGAAGTTTTTAAAAAAGTACAGGGTTATCATTATACTCCTTATCATAGGATTTATAGTGCTGACCTTTGTACGCTACACATCAAACATAGCCAAGCAGGTGATGGGACAGCTTGGCGGTTCCGACACTGAGACCGCGCAGGTAGAATCACGCGACCTTGTAGAAACGATCACCGCAACGGGTACCGTCGAAAGCGCGAAGAAGCGGACGGTTGCATCCACCATCGTCAAGGATACCAAGATCACATCCGTAAACTGCGAAGTAG
>JAILJC010000133.1 GCA_024694965.1 Lachnospiraceae bacterium | reverse complement strand
GTTTGCAAGGAGCCAGGGCGAAAAGATATCAAAGGAACAGGTGAAGCGCATGTTCCTTCCTCTTAATATGGAGGAAGGACATTTTCTGCTCATCTATAAATATCTTAACGAGGAAAAGGTAACGCTTTATGAAACGGACAGTGAGCTTGAAGGCGCTTCCGAAGACAGTAAGCCCGCGCCCGTTAAGATGAATGAGGACGACAGTGAGTACCTTAAGATGTACATTGAGGAGCTTAACTTAATGGACATCCCTTCCAAAGAATCAAGGGCGCTTATCCTAAGAGAGATAATAGATGACAGGAGCAGAGCAGCCGAGTTACTTCCGAGCCTGTACCTTAAGGAAGTTGTTGATGTTGCGAGGCTGTATGAAGGTCAGGGCGTTCCGCTTGAGGATCTTGTCGGAGAGGGAAATGTAGGTATCCTTGCCGGGATAAAGATGCTCGACTGTTGTGAGAGTGCGGATGAGATCGAGGAGTTTATGATGAAGATCATCATGGATTCCATGGAAGCCGTAATAATGGATAAGTTTGACGGGGATGACTTTGACCTTAAAGTGGTTGAAAGGGTTAATGAGATAAACGATAAGGCAAAGGAGATGGCAGAAGATCTTGAGAGGCTCATCACGGTTGAGGAACTCGCAAGGGAGCTTGAAACAGAAGAAGAATACATACGCGAGACCATGAGGATAACAGGAAACAAGATAGATTATATAAAAGATTAAAATTTTTCCATAAAAACGTAAAGGTGATCACGTATCATATTCAGAGGGCAAAGGAAATCAAAATGAGTTTTGAAAAAGTTAAACAGTTAAGTGCATACGAGGTAATAAAGGAGGAGAGGCTTAAAGACCTTAAATCTGACGGCTGCATCCTTCGGCACAAAAAGAGCGGGGCAAGGATCTGCCTTATATCGAATGACGATGAAAACAAGGTATTCTACATAGGCTTCAAAACGCCGGCCAAAGACAGCACGGGAGTGCAGCATATAATGGAGCATTCGGTGCTGTGCGGTTCGAAGAAATACCCGGCAAAGGATCCTTTCGTTGAACTTGTAAAGGGGTCGCTCAATACTTTCTTAAATGCGATGACTTATCCCGACAAAACAGTGTATCCGGTGGCAAGCTGCAACGATAAGGATTTTAAGAACATAATGGATGTTTATCTGGATGCCGTATTTAATCCCAATGTTTATACAAGGCCCCAGATATTCAAGCAGGAGGGCTGGCATTACGAGCTTGACGACAAGGACGGCGATCTTAATATAAACGGAGTCGTTTATAACGAGATGAAGGGCGTGTTTTCATCGCCCGATGATATGCTTGACCGTGCTATATTCAATTCTCTTTTCCCAGATAACGAGTATTCGAATGAATCGGGAGGAGAGCCTGAGCATATACCGGAGCTTTCATACGAGAACTTTATAAAGTTCCATAAGGAGTATTACCATCCGTCAAACAGCTATGTATATCTCTACGGCGACATGGACATGGCAGAGAGGCTTGAGTACCTTGACAGGGAGTATCTGTCGGGCTATGAGAGTATAGATATAGATACCGATATAAAGCCTCAGGAGGCGTTTGATTCTCCGGTAAGGATCTCGCAGAACTACTCAATAACGAATGATGAACCGCTTGAGGAAAACACTTATCTTTCCTACAATGCGGTTGTTGATACAAGCCTTAACAGGGAGTTATACATAGCATTCCAGATACTGGAATATACCCTGCTCCTTGCCCCGGGTGCGGCGCTTAAGCAGGCCCTTCTGGATGAGGGCATAGGAAAGGATATTGACGGTACTTATGAGAACGGGATATATCAGCCGTATTTTTCGATAATAGCAAAGAATACCGACGAAAACAGGCTTGATGATTTCCTTTCCACGATAAGAAGGGTGCTTGAAGAGGTTTCCGAAAAAGGACTTGATAAAAAATCACTGCTTGCTGGTATCAACGTATTTGAGTTCAGGTACCGAGAGGCTGATTTCGGTTCCTATCCGAAGGGCCTTATGTACGGGCTGCAGGCACTCGACAGCTGGCTGTATGATGAATCTTCACCTTTCATGCATATCGAAGCAAACGATACTTTCGCGTTCTTAAGGGATATGGTCGATAAGGGTTATTTTGAAGATCTCATCAGAAAATATCTTCTTGATAACAAACACAGTTCGATAGTGATCCTTAAGCCGGAACGCGGCCTGACCGCGAAGATGGACAAGGAGCTTGCCGATAAGCTTGCAAACTATAAAAATACATTATCGGATGATAAGATCGATGAGCTTGTAAAGGATACTGAGGCGCTTAAAAAGTATCAGGAGGAACCAAGCACAAAGGAAGAACTTGAAACCATACCGCTGCTTGAGATCTCCGATATAAAGAAGGAAGCGCTCCCGTTTGAATACGATGAGCTAAGTGTTGATGATACCAAAGTTCTTGCTCATGACATATATACAAACGGTATCGGATATCTGACTCTGGGATTTGACTTAAAGGGCATACCCGAAAGGCTTATACCCTATGTGGGCTTATACAGGAACATATTCTCCTATATGAGCACGGAAAATTATAATTACACCGACCTTACCAGCGAGATAAACGGTAACAGCGGCGGAATATCTTCGGGAGCAGCAATATACACTGATGCCGGCGATAACAATGAATACAGGTTCATGTATGAGATAAGGGCCAAGGTCCTGTATGATAAGCTTCCGTTCGCATTTGATATCATAAGCGAGATAATAAACACCACAAAGTTTGATGATGAGAAGAGGCTTTATGAGATATTAAACATGGTAAAGTCACGCCTTCAGGCTACGATCATTTCGGCAGGGCATTCCGCTGCACTCATACGTGCGATGTCAGGCTGTTCTGATCAGGCAGCCATTACCGAGATGACATCGGGCATTGACTTTTACCGCTTCATTGATAAGGCCGTAACCGATTTTGATAACTGCAAAGGCAGCATTATTTCTGACCTTAAGGAATTTACGGATATCGTGTTCAGGCCTGAAAACCTTTTCGTCGACTATATCGGCGACAAGGGAGAAAACGAGGGAATAAAGAAACTCGTACAAAGCTTCAGGGAAAGGCTTATCACGGTTGATGTAAAGGCCCCCGGTTACAACATAAAACCGGTATCCTTAAAGGAAGGCTTTAAGACGGCATCGAAGGTTCAGTACGTGGCTGCGGCAGGCTCTTTTGCACAGCACGGATATGAATACACAGGAGCATTAAGGGTTTTAAAGGTGATCATGGGATATGACTATCTGTGGATAAACGTGAGAGTCAAGGGCGGAGCTTACGGATGCATGAACTCATATTCAAGGTCGGGTGACATGTTCTTTGTTTCATACCGTGATCCAAACCTTAGGAATACGCTCGATGTGTATGAAAAGGCAGCTGATTATATAAGGAATTTTGATCCCGATGAAAGGGATATGACAAAGTACATAATCGGCACGATATCGGACCTTGACGTACCGCTTACACCGCATGCAAAAGGACTTCGGTCAATGTCGGCGTATCTTTGCAGGGATACATACGAGAATGTCCAGAAGGAGAGGGATGAGGTGCTTGGTGCCGATAAAGATAAGATAAGAGAGCTTGCAGACCGGGTCGATGCGGTCATAAAAGACAGGCATATATGCGTGCTCGGGAGCGAGGAACTTATCAAGAAAGAAGCATCGTTGTTTGATAAAGTTGATTCTGTTTTCTGATCCGGTTAATAAATTTATTCAGGAGGGAAGATTATGAAAAATTTAAGGATGATCGCATTTGTTAATGCAGCATTGATCGTATCGTTGGTTCTTGGGGGCTGCGGTTCAAGCAGTGCTTCTTCGGGAATGGCCAAGGAAGCGGCAGCACCGGCTTATGAGGATTACGATTACGAAGGCGACTATGCAATGGCGAATTCCGCCGGGGCATACTCAGATGATTATTACGATGAGGAAATGGTTGCCGAGGAATCGACCATGGGAGGCAGGGACCAGATGGAGGAACCTGAGCAGGTGACCGAAGCCGATGTCGAAGGCGGCAAGAACCAGTCGGTTCAGAGGATGCTCATTAAAAACGTTTACATGAACGTGGAATCCGAAGATGTCGAAGCTATGATCGGCAACGTCGAGAAGCGCGTGAACGAACTGGGCGGCTATATCGAAAACATGAATCTGGAGAATCAGAAGTATTCAAATTCCGAGCGCAAGACCGCAAACATTGTTGCCAGGGTACCCGTTGAAAAGCTCGATCAGTTCGTAGACGAGGTTGAAGGAGAGTCAAACGTATTAAGCAAAAGCTCAAACGCAGAAGATGTGACTTTAAGATATGTCGATATGCAGTCAAAGCTTGAGAGCTATCAGACCGAGTATGACAGGATAAGCGAGCTTCTTAAGGAAGCGGATGACCTCGATACGATAATAGCACTTGAGGAAAGGCTTACCGAGATCCGTTATCAGATAGAATCATACGGATCACAGCTTAAGGTTATGAAGAACCAGGCAAGCTACAGCACGATCAACTTAAGCATTACCCAGGTGATCGAATATACACCGGTTGTGGTTGAGGAAAAGACAAGGCTTGAAAGGATGGCCGACGGTTTTGTAAGCAACTGCAAGAAGGTCTGGAACGGAATCCTTGACTTCTTCGTAGGTCTTGTTATAGCCCTTCCCGTACTGCTTATATGGGCTGTTGTGATAGTGATAATAGTTATCATAATAAAAGCCATTGCAAAGAAACACAGGGAGAATCACCCGAAGAAGGAGCGCTTGAGCAGGCGCGAGAAGCGGAACGCAAGGAAATACAGGGAAGTGCCGCAGGATACTGCATACGTTCAGGATGGCACAACACCGGTGATTACGGATAACACTGCAAATGACAATAACGTAAACGGTTGAACATGGAAATAAGCAAAGATTACAGGTCGGGGTTTGCTGCCATAATAGGACGTCCGAATGTGGGAAAATCGACTCTTATGAACAGGCTCATCGGACAGAAGATAGCCATTACGAGCAATAAGCCCCAGACCACACGGAACAGGATACAGACCGTGTATACATCCGATGCGGGGCAGATCGTATTTCTTGATACGCCAGGCATACATAAAGCCAGGAATAAGCTCGGTGAATACATGGTAAAGGCCGCCGGCGGCGTGCTCAAGGATGTCGATGTTGTACTGTGGCTCGTTGAAGCAAGCGAGTTCATAGGCAGTATGGACAGGCAGATAGCGGAAAAGCTGAAGGGACTTACGGCACCTGTGATTCTTGTCATAAATAAGATAGACAAAGTAAAAAGGGATGACCTGCTTAAGATAATCGATGTGTACCGCGGATTGTGTGATTTTGCCGAAGTGGTACCGGTAAGCGCATTAAGCGGTGACAACACGGATACGCTTATAGAGCAGATTTTTAAGTACCTTCCTTACGGAATGCCGTTTTATGACGAGGATACTGTGACAGACCAGCCGGAACGGCAGATCACAGCGGAACTAATAAGGGAAAAAGCCCTTAAGTGCCTTGACGAGGAGATACCTCACGGCATAGCGGTAACTATCGAAAAGATGGATTATAAGCCGGATATCGTACACATAGATGCAACGATAATCTGTGAAAAGGACTCCCATAAAGGGATGATAATCGGACGGCAGGGACAGATGCTTAAAAAGATCGGTTCGGCTGCAAGGTATGAGATAGAGAGGATGCTTGAGCGCAGGGTCAACCTGAAACTATGGGTCAAGGTGAAGAAGGACTGGCGTGACAGTGATGTGCTGCTTAAGAACTTCGGATATGACAGCAGGAGCCTTACAGATCAGGCAGAATAGTTCGCGGAGAATATATGCGGGATCAGGTTATTGCGACGGGAATGGTTCTAGAAGCCACTCCCGTCAATGATTATGACAGGAGAATAGTGATCCTTACCAAGGAATTCGGAAAGATAACCGCCTTCTGCAACGGGGCACGCCGGCCGAAGAGCAGGCTGCTTGCAGTTACGAATCCTTTCGTGTTCGGGAGTTTTAAACTGTATGAGGGTAAGAATGCATATAACCTTGCCGATGCCGATATCTCACATTATTTCGAGGAATTAAGGAGCGATTTTGAGGGCGCATATCTGGGTATGTATTTTCTTGAATATGCAGCCTATTACACCCGTGAGAATAACGACGACCTGATGATGCTTAAGCTTTTGTTCCAATCTGTTCGGGCAATAACAAAGCCAAAGATCGATAACCGTCTTATAAGGGCCGTGTTTGAGATAAAGACCGTGCAGGTAAACGGTGAATATCCGGGGCTTCCAACGGGACGTGATTTCCTGCCGGCTACGGTAAAAGCAGTCGATCATATAGTAAGTTCGGATATTGAGCATCTGTATACTTTCGCGGTAAGCGATGAGGTACTTGAGGAACTGTTATACCTGGGCGATCTTTACAGGAAAAGGGTGGTCGACAGGCAGTTTAAGTCCTTGGAAACGCTGGAAAATTGTATGTTGAAATTATAGATACCGTTAGTTATAATTATCTAAGGTGTTATGTAAAGGAAAAACGACTCCCGGGCGGGAGTTAAGATAAGGTGGCAGGAACTTTGTTTAAGCACAGTATCAAATATTTTATTCTCCTTTGTCTGTTCGTAAACTTCATTATGACAGCCGGCTGTTCGAAGGGTGAGGAGCTTTCCGAAACGACAGTCAGCATAGACAACAAGGGCGTGATAACACACAGCATAGTCGAGAGCTTTGATAAGGATTACTACAATGAGGATGAACTTCGGAGCATTATCGACGCTGAGGTTGAGGAATACGGAAAGGAAAGGGAAAAGGACTGTGCAAAGCTTGAATCCCTTGAGATAAAGGATGGGACGGCTACTGCAAGGATGCGCTTTGCGACATATTCGGATTATGCGGGCTTTAACGATGTCGACTTTTTCTACGGTACCGTTGAGGAGGCAATTGAGAAGGATTATCCTACCGATGTCACATTAAAAAGTAGGAACGATAATTCAACCATC
>JAILJC010000088.1 GCA_024694965.1 Lachnospiraceae bacterium | reverse complement strand
TGGGTTCGCTGCTTATGTGCGTTGTCAGCCTATGAATAAGGTGATCTTGATTGATACATAAATACAGGAGCAACGGCTACAACATAGTAATGGATGTAAACAGCGGAGCCGTGCATGTTGTTGACGATGTTGTTTACGATTTAATTGAATTACTGGACGGTGCGGACTTTGATAAAAACGCGGGCTTTGAAGAGCTTAAGGATAAGCTCCTGCCGGGTCTTAAGGGTTATGATGAGGCCGAGGTAGAGGAAGCCTACAGCGAAGTATCGGAGCTTATTTCATCGGGTATGCTGTTTACCGATGATGTGTATAAGGATCAGGTCATTGACTTTACAAAGCGTAAAACCGTGGTAAAGGCCCTGTGCCTCCACGTTTCGCATGACTGCAATCTTGCATGTAAGTACTGTTTTGCGGAAGAAGGAAAGTATCATCAGGGTAAGCGTGAGCTCATGAGCTATGAGGTGGGTAAGCGCGCACTTGATTTTCTTATTGAGAATTCCGGGAACAGGCATAACCTCGAAGTTGATTTTTTCGGCGGCGAGCCTTTGATGAATTTTGATGTCGTTAAGGAGCTTGTAAGATACGGAAGGAGCATCGAGGAAAAGCACGATAAAAAGTTCCGGTTTACCCTGACGACAAACGGAGTTCTCCTTAATGACGAGATACTTGAGTTTGCCAATAAGGAGATGGGAAACCTCGTTTTAAGCATTGACGGACGTAAGGAAGTGCACGATAGGATGCGTCCTTTCTGCGGGGGACAGGGAAGCTATGATGCGATAGTCGGTAAGCTTAAGCATGCGGCTGACAGCAGGAACCAGACTGATTACTACGTAAGGGGAACATTTACAAGGAACAACCTCGATTTTTCCGAGGATGTAAAGCACCTGGCGGACTTAGGTTTTGAACAGATAAGCGTTGAGCCTGTGGTCGCGGGACCCGATAAGGATTATTCGATAAGGGAGGAAGACGTTCCGGGCATCCTTGAGCAGTACGATATACTTGCAAAGGATCTGCTTGATCGTAAAAAGGCCGGAAAGGGAGTAAACTTCTTCCATTTCATGATAGATCTTGAAGGCGGTCCGTGTGTTTATAAGCGGCTTTCGGGCTGCGGCTCGGGGACCGAGTACCTGGCGGTGACACCAACGGGTGACCTTTATCCCTGCCATCAGTTTGTTGGGATGGATGATTTTAAACTCGGGGATGTTTTTTCGGGTATAAGCAATACGGCACTGCAGGATAAGTTCAAGGCCTGCAACGTATATGCCAAGGAGCAATGCCGTGACTGTTTTGCGAAGTTTTACTGCAGCGGCGGTTGTGCGGCAAATTCATACAACTTCTCGGGCGATATAAACGGTGCCTATGAAGTGGGATGCAAGCTTCAGAGGAAGCGGGTCGAAGCGGCGATAATGATGAAAGCTGCCGAGGCTGAAATGGGTATATGATCCCTGCAGTGCGGGGTTTATATAATAGTTAATTAAGTTATCATCAAGGGAGAAAAGCAATGAAGAAACGTAACGCAGTCCTTACACTTTTGATCGTGATCGCATTAACTGTAGCATTTGCGTTCATGGTTGTATACGGTGTTGGAAGGGACAAGGTAGGAGCAGCATCGGAAATCAAGCTCGGACTTGATCTTGCCGGAGGTGTCAGCATCACTTATCAGGCAGTCGGAGAAGAAAAACCTTCTTCGGCGGATATGGATGACACCATATACAAACTTCAGAAGCGTGTTGAGGGCTACAGTACGGAGGCACAGGTATATAAGGAGGGTGACGATCGAATTAATATCGAGATCCCCGGAGTTGAGGATGCCAATGCCGTTTTGGAAGAACTGGGTAAGCCCGGTGCACTGTATTTCATCGCGCAGTATGATGCGGACGGCAATGCGAACTACGATTCAAATACAGGAACACTTAATAAGACGATCGATGAGTTAAAGGCAGACGGTTCGATAGTACTTGAAGGTACCGATGTACAGTCGGCAGTTGCAAGGGCTTATCAGGATGAGTTGAAGGGTGTTCAGAATATAGTAGAGTTAAGCCTTACTACGGAAGGTACCCAGAAGTTTGCCGATGCCACAACAAAGGCAGTTGCAAATCATGATTCCATCATGATCTACTACGACGGCGCTGCGGTAAGCATTCCTACCGTTCAGTCGGCGATCACAAACGGTCAGGCACAGATCACCGGTATGGAGGATGCGGACAGGGCTGAGAACCTTGCATCCACGATAAGGATCGGTGGACTTAAGATCGAACTTGAGGAATTACGAAGCAACGTAGTTGGTGCCCAGCTTGGTTCGGAGGCTATAGCAACCAGTATCAAGGCAGGTATCATCGGTTTTGCGATCGTAGTTGTATTCATGCTTGTGATATTCTTTATCCCCGGTTTATGTGCTTCACTTGCTTTGGCATTATATATTGTAATAGTTATGGTACTTCTTAACCTGTTCTCGGATGCGTTCGGACTTACACTTACGCTTCCCGGTATCGCAGGTATCATCCTTTCGATAGGTATGGCGGTTGATGCAAACGTTATCACTTTCGCACGTATCCGTGAGGAGATCGCGGCAGGTAAAACGGTTAATACGGCTATCAAGTTAGGTTACGAGAAAGCTTTCTCGGCAATCCTTGACGGAAACCTTACAACACTTATCGCAGCGGTAGTGCTCGGAATACTTGGAACCGGTTCGATCAAGGGATTCGCGATCACGCTGGGCATCGGTATCGTTGTTTCGATGTTCACCGCTCTTGTTGTAACCAAGAGGCTTCTCATTGCTTTCTTCGATCTTGGAGTAAAGGATGAAAAGTTCTACGGCAAGGCAAAGCAGACAATGAAGGTCGATTTCCTCGGAAAGAAGAATGTATTCATCGGTATTTCGGTGGCTGTCATCATTGCAGGCTTCATTGCAATGGGCGTATTCGCAAGCCAGGGAAAACATGCTCTTAACTTATCGCTTGAGTTCTTAGGCGGTACTTCAACAAACGTTGCATTTAACGAGGATATGAGCGTTGCGGATATTGATGCCAAGGTTGTACCCGTTATCGAGGGTATCACCGGCGACGGTAATGTTCAGGTACAAAAGGTAAGCGGCAGCAATGAAGTAATATTCAAGACGCGTACACTGTCTGCTGAGGAAAGGACCTCATTCTCTGATAAGATGGTTGAGAATTTCGGTGTTGAGGCTGAGAAGATCACAGCCGAGACGATAAGCTCGACGATAAGCTCAGAGATGAGCAGGAGCGCATTTATCGCAGTTATCGTAGCAACGATCTGTATGCTGCTTTACATCTGGATAAGGTTCTCCGATGTCAAGTTCGGTTTCGGTTCGGTTACGGCCCTTGTACATGACGTTCTGGTAGTTCTTGCGTTCTACGCATTCTCGAGGGTATCCGTAGGTAATACGTTCATCGCATGTATGCTTACGATCGTAGGTTACTCTATAAACGCTACCATCGTTATCTACGACAGGATCCGTGAGGTAATGCGCGAGGCACAGTACAATACGATGACTCTTGAGGAGAAGGTTAACTTATGTATCAACCAGACCCTCACACGAAGCATCTTCACTTCGCTGACAACCTTCATCATGGTTGCCGTACTGTATGTGCTCGGTGTTACATCAATAAAGGAATTCGCACTTCCGCTGATGGTGGGTATCGTATGCGGTACTTATTCATCGATCTGCCTTGCGAGCGCACTGTGGTATATCTTTAAGACAAAGCTTGCAAAGAGCAAATAATAATACTGATCTTTTAAGGCCCCAATTGTCTTGTACAGTTGGGGTCTTTAATATATTAAATGGGGTTTAGGCATTAAATGAAGAAATGGATGGTTGCGGCCAAGAAGGCCGATTTTGATGCTATAGCCGGAAAATTCAATATATCACCCATGCTGGCACGGATAATAAGGAACAGGGATGTTATAGGTGATGAGGCGATAGGCATGTACTTAAACGGTACTGTTAAAGACATGCATGATCCGCACCTTTTAAAGGATATAGACAGGGCCGCAGGGATCATCTGCGCAGCGGTAAAGTCAGGGACTAAGATATTCGTGATCGGTGATTACGATATCGACGGAGTATGCTCGTCATACATACTGCTTAAAGGTATAAAGGGCATAGGCGGAGACGTAACGGTCAGGCTTCCCGACAGGGTGGCGGACGGCTACGGGATGAACGCAGGTATGGTCGATGAAGCGATAGATCAGGGCGCCGGCATTATACTTACCTGTGATAACGGTATAGCAGCATATGATGAAATAAAGTACGCTAAGGATAACGGCCTTACAGTAATAGTAACTGATCACCATGAGGTTCCGTTTGAGGATGATAAAGGGGAAAAAAGATTTAAGGTGCCGCCGGCAGATGCGGTGGTGGACCCCAAACAGGAAGACTGTCTTTATCCCTTCAGTGAGATATGCGGCGGAATGGTAGCCTATAAACTCATGCAGTGTGTGTTTGAGCTTGCGGGGAAGGGATCTGAAATGCTTGATGAGCTCCTTATGTTTGCAGGCTTTGCCACTGTAGGTGATGTAATGGAGCTTAAGGATGAAAACAGGATCGCGGTTAAGTTTACGATAGATAAGCTTAAGACGACGGATAATATAGGTATGAACTGCCTTATAGATGTTACGGGGATAGACAGGATGAGGATATCGCCGTATCATATCGGCTTTATCTTAGGACCGTGCATAAATGCTACCGGAAGGCTTGATTCTGCCACGCGGGCACTTGATATGCTGATGGCATCCTCGCATGAGGAAGCATTAAAGACAGCGGAGGAGTTAAAATCATTAAACGACAGCCGTAAGGAGATGACCGATAAGTTCAGGGACAAGGCCATTGAAATGATAGACAGTGATGAGTCGTATAGGGACAACAGAGTTCTGGTAGTATTCCTTCCCGATTGTCATGAAAGCCTTGCAGGTATAATCGCCGGCAGGATAAGGGAGAAGTATTGCAAACCATCGATAGTGCTGACGCGCTCGGAAGACTGTGTTAAAGGTTCCGGAAGGTCTATAGACGCCTACGACATGCATGAAGAGCTTACGAAGTGTAATGACCTGTTCATTAAGTTCGGAGGGCATAAGATGGCGGCGGGCTTATCGCTTGATGAGGAAAATGTGGATGAATTAAGGCGGAGGCTTAATGAAAACTGTAAGCTGACAGATGAGGAAATGGCCGATAAGCTTACGGCGGATATAGCGCTTCCGCTTGAATATGCGACAATGGATCTTGCTAAGGAGATAGAATTGCTTGAGCCGTACGGAGTTGGGAATCCAAAGCCTTTGTTTGCCATAAAGGATATTAAGGTTTCGGATATAAAGGTGTTTGGAAAGAACAGAAACGTGGTCAAAATGAAGCTTTCTCCTTCATCGGGGCGGGTAAGGGCTGATGCGGTGATGTTCGGTGACGGTGATGAGATCGCGGATGGCTTAAAGGCACAGGATACGATATCGGTAATGTACGAACTTGGAATAAATGAATACAACGGATCAAGGAGCGCACAGCTTACGATCCGGGATTGGAGGGGTAATGGAGCTTAAGGAACTTATAAGGGATTTTGAGTACACATTGGTAAAGGGCGAGATATCGCAAAATGTATCGGAATTGGTTTACGATTCGCGAAAGCTGTGTAAGGGCTGCGTTTTCGTGTGCGTAAAGGGTGCCAATTTCGACGGGCATTCGGCTGCGCTTGAGGCTTCAAAAAAGGGTGCTGCGGCAGTAATAGTTGAGCAGGATGTTGAAACTGAAGGCGATACCGCCGTTATCAAGGTTGAAAACACAAGGTATGCTATGGCCCATATCGCTTCGGCATGGTACGGATATCCTTCGCGTCAGCTTAAAACCATTGGAGTGACGGGAACGAAGGGTAAAACGACTACCACTTATCTTATAAAGTCTATACTTGAAAACGCGGGATATAAGGTAGGACTCATAGGAACCATAGAGGTTATCATAGGGGACACCCATATACCGGCTAAGAATACTACTCCGGAGTCATATGTGATCCAGGAATATTTTAAGCAGATGGTTAAAGAAGGCTGCGATGCCGTTGTCATGGAGGTATCGTCTCAGGGACTTATGCTTCACCGGACTGCGGCTATTGACTTTGACCTTGGAATATTTACAAATATCGAGCCCGATCATATCGGCCCGAATGAGCATACAAGCTTTGAGCATTATCTTGAATGCAAGAGCCTGTTGTTTAAGCAGTGTAAGACCGGCATATTAAACGGAGATGACAAGCATCTTAAGGCGATCCTTGAAGGGCATACCTGTAAGGTAGAGACCTACGGTCTTGGGGATGATGTCGATATAAAGGCGGAAGATATCAAGCTTACAACGGGCAGGGGATACCTTGGTGTTTCGTTCAGGACTGAGGGACTTATAAATGTGCAGGCCGAAGTGGACACACCCGGTAAGTTCAGCGTGTACAATTCCCTGTGTGCGATCGCGGTGTGCAGGCATTTTGACATAAATGAAGAAGATATAAAAAAGGCGCTTAAGGCAGCAAAGGTCAAAGGCCGTATAGAGATGATACATGTCTCGGATGACTTTACCCTTATGATCGATTATGCTCATAATGCAATGGCGCTTGAGAGCCTGCTGACAACGCTAAAGGAGTATAATCCCGCACGCCTTGTGTGTGTATTCGGATGCGGCGGTAACCGTTCTAAACTTCGAAGATATGAGATGGGTGAGGTATCGGGAAATCTTGCCGATCTTACCGTTATCACATCGGATAATCCGAGGTTTGAAGAGCCGCTTGATATCATTAAGGATATAGAAGAAGGGATAGGAAAAACAAGCGGGAAGCATATATCGATCCCCGACCGCAAGGAAGCGATAAGATACGTAATAAAGAACGGTCAGCCGGGAGATGTTATAGTGCTCGCCGGCAAGGGCCACGAGGACTATCAGGAGATAAAAGGCGTTAAATATCCCATGGATGAGCGCGTACTTATCGATGAAGTTTTAAAAGAGGGATGATCAGCCACGGGGACGGTTCTTTTGGCGCGTGAAAAACGCTTGCCAAAAGAACCGTCCCCGTGGCCGAAAATATGCTTGATATATACCGGGATTTATGCTATATTGTTAAAGTTGCTGGGCGTATGCCTAAATTATCACGCCTACGGATAGACAGGCCGGTGCCTTGCTCGGGTGGTCTGTATTAAGAAGCAGGCGGAAGTCAAACCAAACGGAGGTATAAAAAATGAGCGTAATTTCTATGAAACAGTTGCTTGAAGCAGGTGTTCATTTCGGACACCAGACCAGAAGGTGGAACCCCAAAATGGCTCCCTACATTTACACCGAGAGGAACGGTATCTACATCATCGATCTTCAGAAGTCTGTAGGAATGGTTGACGATGCATATAATGCAGTTGCATCGATCGCAGAGCAGGGCGGTACCATCCTTTTTGTCGGAACCAAGAAGCAGGCACAGGATGCTGTTAAGACAGAGGCTGAGCGCTGCGGTATGTTCTATGTAAATGAGAGATGGCTGGGCGGCATGCTCACCAACTTTAAGACGATCCAGAGCCGTATCAGGAGGCTTAAGGACATCGAGAGGATGGCTCAGGACGGTACATTTGATGTTCTTCCCAAGAAGGAAGTTATCGAGCTTAAAAAGGAGCAGGAGAAGCTTGAGAAGAACCTTGGCGGTATCAAGGAAATGAAGAAGATCCCCGATGCGATCTTCGTAGTTGATCCCAAGAAGGAAAGGATCTGTGTTCAGGAAGCACATGCACTTGGTGTTACTCTTATAGGTATAGCTGATACAAACTGCGATCCCGAGGAACTTGATTACGTTATCCCGGGTAACGACGATGCGATCCGTGCGGTTAAGCTCATCGTTTCAAAGATGGCCGATGCGGTTATCGAAGGACATCAGGGTGAGACAGCTGAGGACGAGGCAGGTGCCGAGATGGCAGAGGCCGCTGAAGCAGCAGAACCTACTGATATCGAAGAAGTTGCAGCAGCAGAGAACGAGTAATCAATATACCGTATAGGAGGGATCATAAATGGCTAATATTACAGCATCAATGGTAAAAGAGTTAAGGGAAATGACCGGCGCAGGCATGATGGACTGCAAGAAGGCCCTTAACGAGACAGATGGAGATATGGATGCAGCGGTTGAGTTCTTAAGGAAGAGCGGAGCTGCAAAGGCTGAGAAGAAGGCAAGCAGGATAGCAGCAGAGGGTATCTGCCGTATAGCATGCGGTAACGGCGCTGCTGTTGTTGCTGAAGTTAATTCGGAGACTGATTTCGTTGCGAAGAACGAAGTATTCCAGGAGTTTGTACAGAAGGTTGCCGATACCGCTCTCGAGTCAGGACTTGCAGGCGGCAAGAACGGTGAAGACATTGAGGCTCTTATGGATAAGAACGGTCTTAAGGATCTTCTTGTTGAGAAGACAGCAAAGATCGGTGAGAAGCTTTCGGTTCGTCGTTTTGAGAGGATCGAAGGAACAAGCGTTGCCACTTACATTCACGGCGGCGGAAGGATAGGCGTTCTCGTTGCAGCTGACGGCGTAAGCGGTGCCGATATAGATGAGGCTCTTAATAATATCGCAATGCAGGTTGCTGCTATGAATCCCGAGTACAACAGCCGTTCGGATATTTCGGCAGAGAACCTTGCAAAGGAAAAAGAGATCACAATAGACAGCGCATTAAATGATCCCGCTTCACTTCCCAAGCCCATCCTTAACGAACTGTTTGCAAAGGCAGTTGAGGGTAAGGTATTAAGCGATGAGGACCTTGCGATTTATGAGGAAAAGAAGAACGACAAGTATCTGTTCAACTTCCTTTCGGAAGAAGCAAAGCAGAAGCTTGCAGGCCTTGCAATGGAAGGCAAGGATAAATATGTGGGCGATAAGATCTTCAGCGGCCTTGTAGAGGGACGTATATCAAAGCATCTTAAGGATATCTGCCTTATGGATCAGATTTACGTTAAGGCTGAAGACGGTAAGCAGTCTGTTGCCAAGTATCTTGAGTCCGTAAACAAGGACCTTAAGATCACAAAGTTCATCCGTTTCGAGGTTGGTGAAGGAATGGAGAAGAAGAATGAGGACTTCGCAGCTGAGGTTGCAGCCCAGATGGCAGGAAACTAATACGATGCATAACGAACCCCCGCGGATTATCCGCGGGGGTTTTTATTTTGTGATATAATAATTTACATGATCGATTTATATGACGCCCTGTGGGCTCCGCGGCTTATAGTGAACGAAGCCGTAGGTATCATAAAAAACAGCATAGATCATAAGGTGCACCGTAAAGTACATCTCCCTATGTCAAGGCATGCGGAGGAGCACCTGTATCCCAGGCCGCGGTTAAGAAGGGATTCATACATCTGTCTTAACGGAGAGTGGGATTTTGCGCCCAAATGTCCTTACGGGGGCGAGATACGTGATGATATGTTCACTGATACCATAAATGTTCCTTACCCGGTTGAGGCGGTCTTATCAGGTATAGATCCATATGATGTATCAACCGAATTTGCTTACAGAACGGAATTTAAGATAACGCATGATTTTGCAAAAGGCAGGCTCATGCTGAATTTCGGTGCGGTGGACCAGGAGTGCAGGGTATATGTTAACGGGAGGCTCATAGGGGAGCATGAGGGTGGTTATCTTCCTTTTTCATTAGATATAACTGATGATATTAAATGCGATGAAGATAATGAACTTGTTGTCATGGTCCGTGACGAACTGAATATAAAGTATCCCTACGGGAAACAGACACTTAAGCCTGAAGGCATGTGGTATACGCCTGTTTCGGGCATTTGGCAATCTGTATGGCTGGAGTCTGTGCCTCAAAAACATGTCGATAAGATCGTATGCCGTCTTCTTGAAGGAAAAAATAACGGCAATGTTGAAGTTGATATTTCCGGTACGGCAGACAAGTATGGACTGACAATATACAAACCTGTTATTTATAATGATGCCTATCCGGAAGATGATATGGTTACGATGAAGGGATCTGACGGCTGTGAACCTTTAATAGAGCTGATAATAAATAACGGAAGTAATATTATTGATTTGAAAGATAACACCCCTGTATTATGGTCTCCGGACACTCCATACATATACAGGATAAGGGTTACAACGACGGATGAGACAGTTGAATCATATTTTACGTTAAGAACGGTATCGATAGAGGATGTAAAAGGTAAGAAACGTATATGCCTTAACCATAAGCCGATTTTTTTACACGGTGTACTGGACCAGGGCTATTTCAGCGACGGACTGTATACTCCGGTAAGCGACAGATATTACGAAGATGATGTAAGGAGCATGAAGGACCTCGGATTCAACGTGCTGCGGAAACATATAAAGGTTGAACCCGAAAGGTTTTATTACGACTGCGACAGGCTTGGAATGCTTGTATTCCAGGACATGGTAAACAACGGTGAGTATTCGTTTGCAAAGCATACTGCCATGCCGACATTTGCAGGACAGTGGAAGGATGATAGGGACATTCCGGTCGCGGATGACATTAAGGACTTTTTTATAAGACACAGCATTGAAACGGTTGAACATCTTAAGGGTTTCGGATGTATAATATACTTTACGGTATTCAACGAAGGATGGGGACAGTTTGAAAGTGTGAGGGTTACCGGACTTCTAAAGGAAAAAGATCCCGAAAAGATATATGACGGTGCATCTGGATGGTTTAAACAGGAAAGCCCTGAGGTTGATTCCGATCATTTCTATTATCATAAGATAAAACCGCATCACTGGAGCGGTCCTGTGATAATATCTGAATGCGGAGGCTTCACAAGACCGGTTCCGGATCACAGTTACTGTCCGGATAAGGCATACGGTTACGGGGACTGCGCATCGGAAGGGGCACTTACCGAAAGGATATTTAAGATGTATGATAATGAAGTCATGCCCAACCTGATAAAAGGGATCTGCGGCTGTATATATACGCAGCTTTCGGATGTTGAAACTGAATCAAACGGGCTGTACACATTCGACAGGGAAGTGTGTAAGGTAGATAAGGCAAGGATGAAGGAACTTGCGTTCAAGCTTAACAAAGCATACGAATATGTTACGGAATAAACAGTTAAAAATCGGAGGAAGGTATGAAGAAAAAACAGGGAATCATTTTAATTGGTCTGATATTTGTATTTTGTGTTTTTATCACGGGATGCAATAAAGAAAAAAAGCCGGGAGCTACGCTTGGTAACGGTGAAGGAAATCAACAGGCCGAAGCGGGTACCAATGAAAACGTGGATGATACGATAAAGAAACCCGAGCCGGTTCCCGATGAGTTTGACACCGCAAGGGAGAACGCAAAGGATAAACAGAAGCTGAATGAAGAAGCTGAGTATGCTTATATGGAGTTTGTTGCGGATGACCGTCTTGCGGTTTCGGATATTGAGGAGAAAGGCTGGTTCAGGCAGGGGAACCGTTATGGCTTCTCTGAGATAGTAGATAAATATCTTGAAAATGAATTTGACGCTGAGGACCGCGATATGTGCGGACTATTGGATGCAAGCTATACATATATAGACTGCGGAAACAACGGTACTGAAGAGATGGCTCTACAGCTTGAGTACCGGCTTCCTTACGGTGAATGGTATCTTAATTATTTTCTGTGTTATGAGGATGGTGAAGTCCATATAATGGGATCGGATGAATGGGGTTACCGTTCTTATCTTACCTTAAACAAGTGCGGATATGTGGAGAACGGAGGCAGCGGCGGCGCTAATATTTACAGTGTGGATTTTTATTTCTTTAATGAAGACAATGAAAGGGTATTCCTTTATTCGTGTGAAGAGGAGATGGGACTTGCCACTCCCATGGTTCCCAAATATTATTTAAAGAACGGCTGGGACAGGACCGATTACCCCGAAATGGATTATGATGGTTCGGGTGAAGGTTATACGGTCTACAGGTACAGCCTTAAGGAGTACGATTACTCCGATGATTCCGTGGATATGTATGAGAAATATTACAAGGATAATATGTATTCATTTACAGATGCCGAAGGCAAGTCGGCGATGCCTGCAGCGGCAATGATCGAGTTATATAAAAGGGAAGGCGTTAAATGGTTCGATTATGAAGAGCTTGAGGAGAAGATAAAAAAGCATCAACATATGGCGGGTGCGGATGATAAAATATTAAACGCAGATGCAGTCGAGTGGTTAAGCCTTCTTGATGTCATAAAATATCCGATTTATGTGGAAAAGGAAGAAGAGGAACCTCAGGTTATTAACTACACGATACTTGATGAACATCCCAAGCCGTATCTTAGTAAAAATGCACCGTCCTCAACTCCGTATACACCGGTAAAGCTTAAACAGAAAAGCTGCAAGGAGAATGATATAACGGATGTGGATGAATGGTTTACGAAAGCCGGTACCACAAAACTCGGTACGGATTTTGATGACGGTATCCATAGGTTTGTACTTACCGGCGATGCGGGATACGGGACGATGACACAGATAAATGTGTACGATAAGACGGACAATACATGGCTGTATCATCTGGATTTCAGTGACTTTTTATATGAAGACGGATACGAAGGCAACGATTTCGTTGCAAGGGGAATACATAACTGCTTCATGGTTGATGACCTGCTGTATCTTAACCTCTATCACCGCACATACGCAGAAACCTGCCCCGCAAATGCATATATGATATGTGTGAACATGACAACGGGCGAAGTTATGTGGATATCGGATTCGCTGGTTGCAAATTCCGGGTCCTTTGTACGCTGGGGTGACAGTATCATCACGGGTTACGGGTTCACGGCAGAGGATGATTATATCTACATCCTGAACCGTTATAACGGGGCTGTAACCGAGAGGATCAAAGTAAAGAAGAGTCCGGATTATTTCCGTTTCGTGGATAATGATCTGTGGGTACGTACATACAGCTATGACTATGTATTTGATATACTGAACAATTGATTTTGGCATCATGAGGAACAAGACTTATACTTCACAATACGATAAGATGATGAACACTCCGGTCCCGCGGCTTATAGTGAGCCTGTCGATCCCGACCGTGATAAGCATGATGGTAAGCAACCTTTATAATGTTGTTGACACTGCTTTTGTAGGGAAGCTTGGGACGAGCGCAAGCGGTGCCGTGGGGATCGTGTTCGGATTCATGTCGATATTACAGGCACTGGGATTTACCTTCGGGCAGGGCTCCGGAAGCATAATTTCAAGGAGGCTCGGAGATAAGGACAGTGCCAAGGCATCCGTTATCGCTTC
>JAILJC010000083.1 GCA_024694965.1 Lachnospiraceae bacterium | reverse complement strand
AAGCCTATTCCGCATACGCAAAATAGACTCACACAAATAGACCTACTATAAGTATATAGAAATAAAATAGGCTAAGAATGTATGATAATCCAGTTTAAGCGTACACAAAATAGCTGCCTTGGCAGCATTGTCATTACTGACAGTGTTCACTCAAGCTAAATTATCTAATAATCATTCCTTCACCTATGCGATTAACGCTCTTTCTTTTTTATTGACAAAAACTATGCTATCACCAAAAGATTTTTGATGCAAGCCCAAAATGAATTTTTGCAGACAACTAAACTCTTTCTCGCAATAAAAAAAGAGGCATCCATTTTGTGAATGCCTCCTATTACTCATATCATATTAAAATGTTTTAGCGCCTCAGTAATAGCCTTCTCCTTTTCTGGTGTTGTTCCCGGCTGTCTGCTATCTTCGGACTTCGGCTTATTATAATTCTCCCTCTCAATAATGCCATTCTTTCTCTTTACCTGAGCTATATTAAGATTCGTAACATGTAAATCATATTTCTCCTGTACCCAATCTCTTATCTCATCGTAGGTAGCTCCGTCCTTGAAACCATCAGTATCCATACCCTCTAATGAGAACTCAACCTTAACCTTCTTACTGGGTATCTCGCCCTTGGAAAGCAAGACAACTGTCTCAACATGCACGGTCCCGGGGAACTGATCCAGCGCGCATATCCTCACCGGTTTATAGCCGCAGGCTGTTAACATCTCAAGGTCTCTTGCAAGCGAAGTCGGCTTACAGGAAATATACAGGATATTATCAACCCCGTAATTTATTATCTTCTTAAGAGCCTTGGGATTTACTCCGTCACGGGGCGGATCGAGTACTATAAGATCCGGCTTGTCCTGTATCCCGTCAAGAACCTTAAGTACATCGCCTGCGATGAATTCGCAGTTATGTAAACCATTTAATTCTGCGTTTTCTCTTGCAGCAATGACCGCTTCTTCAACTATCTCAACACCTATCACCTTATCGGCCACGGGTGCAAGGAGCTGTGCTATGGTTCCGGTACCGCTGTACAGATCATATACGACCTTTCCCCTCAGACATGAAAGAATATACTCCCTGGCCGTATCATACAACACCTCTGCCGAGAGCGAATTGGTCTGGAAAAATGAAAACGGAGATATCTTAAACTTAAGTGAAAGCAGCTCCTCATAAAAGAAATCCTGTCCGTATAATATATCCGTTTTATCATTCACTATCGTATCGGACATGGAATCATTAAATGTATGAAGTATACCCGCGAAATGTCCTTTAAGCTTCCCTTCACTCTCTATAGTTAACATAACATCTTTCCAGTCATCTATCAGGGATACCTCGGTACATATCGTAGGTGCAGGTTCCTGTGTTGTTGTCACAAGATCGACAAGTATCTCTCCCGTCTTTACTGCCTTACGTATGAGCAGGTGCCTCAAATAGCCTGTATGCCTGAGCTTATGATAATACGGTGTATCCTTACCCCTGAAATAGGCAAGGGTTTCCTTAAGTATCAGCCTGTAGTCCTCATCCACTATCTTACAGTCCTTAACGGACAGGATATCATAGAAGCTTCCTCTTTTATGTAAACCAAGCTCGAGGTCTCCATCCTTACAAGAGTCCCCAAATGAAAACTCCATCTTATTCCTGTACCCAAACTGAACGGGGCTTGCCTTTATACCCTCAAAGATATCTTCAAGATCCGGAATGACCGGTGAAAGGAGTGACCTTACCTGCCTCTCCTTTAACTCAAGCTGCTTTTCATACGGCAGGTTAAGATATGTACATCCTCCGCAGATACCAAAATGTTTGCAGGAAGGAGTGATTTCATCCGACGACCTTTCGATGACTTCTTCAAGACGCCCCTCGCATCTTCCGCCCTTCTTTTTGTTTACGACAAAAGAAACCCGCTGGCCCGAAACGACGTTTTTTACAACGCAAGTCTCACTGCCCTGTTCATTTACGGTATTACCGCTTCCGTCTAAATACGGATCGACCTTTACGATACCTTTGTTGGGAAAGTTGACTCTTACTACTTTTCCCGTGTATGTTTGGCCTTTTTTCATACGCTGACACCTCGTACTTTGTTGACTTGGGATATATTTATATATTAAACTTCTCGGTATGGATACAAAACAAACCGCTGCAACAAATCGCTTATGCCTTATCGATGCATACCGTGGGATCACAATGATCAGCATGGTGCTTTATCACGCCTGCTACGACTACTTTTCCGCCTTCGGGATAAACCCTCAGTGGATCGCAGGCAGGGGAGCTTTCCTGTGGCAGCAGTCCATATGCATTTCATTCATCTTAGTATCCGGGCTTGTCTGGACATTGGGGCAAAAGCACGCACTTAAGCGCGGTCTTATACTCCTGGCGCTCGGTACGGTCATCTCTCTGGTCACTACCGTATTTATGCCAAGCCAGGCTATATATTACGGCATACTGACCTTTATGGGATTTGCGACCCTGTTCATGATACCGCTCGATAAGCTGTTTTCCCTTAACCAAAAATCCGGTAAGAACAACCCTGTCCTTACCGAACTGATCCACATCATTATATGTTTGTTACTGTTTGCCCTTACAAAACATATTTCGGGCGGCTACATCGGAACGAGGTACCACCGGCTCGTATCCCTCCCGGATTCACTGTACGCATATCCGTTCCTTACACCGTTTGGGCTTCCCGCACACGGATTTACATCGGCGGATTACTTCCCGCTGATACCGTGGCTGTTTATGTACCTTACCGGTTATCACGCCGGAAAGATCATCTCCACCTGCCCAAGCATACTAAAGCGGCTTAAAAAACGCATTCCCCTGCTTTCAAAACTAGGGACAAAAAGCCTGTTGGTTTACATAATACACCAGCCGGTCTGTTACGCCGTTGTATGGCTCATCTGCTCCCGGACTAACTGAATTAAGCAGGTTTATTCGTCCTCATTCTCAAAAAAGTCGTCATCAAAATCATCATCGAATTCATCTTCATAATCATCATCAAAATCATCAAGATAATCCGGTGTGAAATAACAGTACAATCCGTAGATGATAGCGGCAATGGCAACTGCGGCAACCAGTATCGTGCATACTATGAGCACGACGTTGGTCTTCTTCTCCTCTTCCTCTTTCATCTTAAGGATTTCATTCATCATTACATCCATACCCCAACCTCCGAATAGAAATAGACAGCTTGAGTATACTATATTTTCTTAAGCTTGGCAAATCCCGCGAACATTTTTTTGACTCCGTAACCCTTAAAGTCAACGGTGACCTCGTAATCCCTTGTCCCCTTTTCGATCTTTAAGACAACACCCTCACCGAACTTGATATGCCTTACGGTGTCGCCCTCGCCATAATCAAGGCTTCCGGATGATCCTATGTCCTTACCCGTAAGGATTGACGGTGCGGCCATTGCCTTGCTTGCGGAGGCAATATACGGCCTTGCCTTTGCATTCCTTTCATGGGCGGGCATGGCATAAGGCTTGGCCTTAACCGGTACATTCCCGTCACTTAAACGGATGCGGTTGCCCGGTACCTTAAGGTCAAACAGCGCGGAGGGTATCTCCTTAACAAAGCGTGAAGGTGCATTATACTGTGTTTCACCGCGCACCATCCTCTGCCTTGCGCTGGTTATCGTCAGCTCGTCCATTGCCCTTGTTATCCCGACATAGCACAGCCGCCTCTCCTCCTCAAGCTCGGACGGATCGTCGCTTACTATGTTCATATAGCTCGGGAACAGGCCTTCCTCGAGTCCTGTAAGATAAACATGCGGGAACTCAAGGCCCTTGGCGCTATGGAGAGTCATAAGCAGCACCTTGTTGCTGTCGGTGTTCACATTGTCGATATCGGCTACCAGTGCAACCTCCTCAAGGAAGCCCGAAAGCGTCGGTTCGTCCTCCTGCTCCTCCTCATAAGCCACAACCTTGTTTATGAACTCCTCGATGTTCTCGATGCGTGATTCTTCATCCTCTTTATCATCGGCCTCCAAGTTTTCGATATACGCCGTTGTTTCAAGTATATCGTTAACAAGCTCCTCCAGTGTGATATGCGGAAGCTTACTCCGAAATACCTGTATCATGTTGACAAACGGCTTAAGCTTATCAGAACTTCGACCGATCGAAGGTATTTCGTCCGCCTTTTTCAGCGCATCATAAAACGATATATCATTTGCATTTGCATAATCCTGCACCTTATTTATCGTAGTAGCGCCAATACCGCGCCTCGGGACATTTATGATCCGCTTGACCGCGATATCATCCCTTGCATTGTCTATTGTCTTAAGGTAGGCAAGAATATCCTTTATCTCGCGCCTTGCATAGAAATTCACGCCGCCGACCACATCGTACGGTATACCCTCAAAGATAAGCTTCTCCTCAAGCAGGCGCGCCTGCGCGTTGGTACGGTAAAGAATGGCACAATCCCTGTAATCGTACTTACCGTCGCGCTTGTTTGCCGCTATCGAATCGGCTACGTATTCCGCTTCATCATAGGCAGAATCACACTGCCTGAAATGTATAAGTCCGCCTTCACCCTTATCGGTCCACAGCGCCTTGTCCTTTCTTCCCTTATTGTTGCCGATCACCGCATTGGCCGCATCAAGTATGTTCTGCGTGGAGCGGTAATTCTGCTCGAGCTTTACTACCATCGCATCGGGATATACCTTTTCGAAATCAAGTATGTTCCTTATGTTTGCGCCCCTGAATTTGTAAATGGACTGGTCATCGTCACCCACAACACAAATGTTGCGGTACTTGGCCGCGAGCAGCTTAACGAACTCAAACTGGACCGTATTTGTGTCCTGGTACTCATCGACCATTATGTATCTAAACCGTTCCTGGTAAGAATCAAGGATATCAGGCCATGCCTTAAACAGCTCAACGGTCTTAAGCAGCAGATCGTCAAAATCAAGAGCGTTGCTTTTCTTAAGTTCCTTCTCATATTCGGCATAAACCTTAGCCACCTGCTCCGCGCCGTAGCTCCCCGCTGCGTCAAGCGCATAGTCGGATGGCGTTATCATTTCATCCTTTGCGTGCGAGATCGCCGACAGGAATGCCCTCTCGGGCATCTGCTTCGTGTCTACCTTAAGCCGCTTGCATATGCCCTTCATGACCGCCTTGGTATCGTCCGTATCGTATATGGTGAAGTTCGTGTCATATCCGATCTTGTCGATATAGCGCCGCAGTATCCTCACGCAGGTGCTGTGAAAGGTGGCTACCCATATGCTGTCTGCGCCGAAGCCCACCATATCATCGACACGTGAGCGCATCTCACCTGCTGCCTTATTGGTAAAGGTTATGGCAAGGATGTTCCACGGATTCACGCCGCACTCATCTATCATATAGGCGATACGGTTGGTAATTACCCTTGTCTTGCCCGAACCTGCGCCCGCTAATATAAGAAGCGGTCCTTCGGTATGAAGGGCCGCCTCCTTCTGCTTATCATTTAACATATCTATTACATTACTCATATCATGCTCCGTCCTGATCGTTAAGCCTTTCAAACAGCATGTCATATCCGCCGTTACCGTAATTTAATGAGCGGTTCACGCGGCTTATCGTCGCAGTTGATGCTCCGGTCTTCTCGGCGATCTCAAGATATGTCTTCTTATCCCTTAACATAGCCGCAACCTCAAAACGCTGGGATAATGACATTATCTCATTTATCGTACAGATATCCTCAAAGAAGATATAAGCTTCTTCCCTGTCTTGAAGCTCAAGGATCGCATCAAGAAGATAATCCACCGCTTCAGTCCTTATTTTGGGATTCATAAGGTAAATTCCTCCTAGGTAGTAATACCCAGCCGGGTAAAGAGCTTGCTGAGTGACGGTGCATCAAGTATAAGGAGCATATTGCTTGTCATCTTCTCCTCGCCCATGATGAACTGCTCATCTATGACCAGTATCTTATCACCGACCTCGGCACATTCGCTGAACGGTATCTTTAATATTTCACCGACAGTGCTCACATGATACTGCGGAGTCATGATATCAACCTTCATGCCCGACAGCGAAGCAAGTGCATTGGCATAAGCGCCCGAAGTGATATTACCCATTTCGGATAATACTGAAAGATCCATATCCCCAAGATCCGCCAGTGTTGTAAGCTCCTTGGGATAGAATGTATTGATTATCTTTTCGGCAAACGGCTTCTTGACTATGTGCATCATCAAGCCGGTAAGATCCTCCTTGACACCTATCTTAATACCAAGGACCTCACTTTGCTCTCCGCCCAGAAATTCCTTTACAGAGTCAATATCGAGCAGCCGCACGCTCGGAACCGACATATCAACAAATGTGTTAAGAAGCATAGCCAGCGCGGTACAGGCATTACCCGAACCGATGTTGCCTATTTCCTTAAGCACATCTATCTGCATATCGCTATAGCCTTCATAAGTACCCATTCGTATTCCTCTTTCGAAAATGTATACTTCAGTGTAACATATTTTTGACTCTCAAGCAATGCCCTGTAAAGAACAACCGGGCTTAAGAAGCGTGATCCTTTAATACCTTAAGATACCACCTGCACGCCTCGTTAAGGTCCTCATCGGTGAAATCCGTCGTTTTATCGCAATGAGGCACGAACGATGCGCTGCTCTCATCACGGTTTGCTATGTTCCACATGATGTAGCTTACATCATATTTGTCGGCAAGCTCGATCCATGATCCTGCCTGCTCAAAATTATTGGCAAGGTCACCGCCCGCATCACAGCAGCCAAACTCGGTGATGAACAGCGGAAGTCCGCCTTTTGCGGCCTCCTCAAACTTGTTCCTTAACTTGTCACGATGGGAATCGGCATAAAAATGCAGCACATACATAAGGTTGTCATCGATCGTTATGGGATCCGCTGCAGCCTGATCGACTTCCTGAGACCATTTGGGGGTGCCGCAGAGGATGACAGCATACTTATCGTGCTTCCTTATGACCGGGATAACCTCCTCGGCATAGGACTTTATATCCTTCCACGTGCAGTCCTTGTTGGGCTCATTGCATATCTCGTAAAAAACGTTGCCGTAAGCATGGTACTTAGAAGCCATCAGGTCAAAAAACTTAACGGCTTCGTCTTTATAAATGAGCGGATTTGAATCCGAAAGAATGTGCCAGTCGATAACCACATATAAACCGACCTCGGTGGCTGCCTTCACACCGCGGTCTATTACCTCAAGCAGGCGCTCTTTATTTGCCTCATCGCCCACACAGTATCCGTCCTTCTCTGCAGTATACAACGCAAGCCTTATTACATCGACATGCCATTTTTCGCTCATGAAGCTGAAAAAGTCCCTGTTTACATACTGCGGGTACCAGGACAGTCCGTGGGTTGAAAACCCGTGCAGAGTCACGGTCACGCCGTTTCTGTCGACGAGCTTTCCCTTGGCGTTAACATGGAGCGCTCCGTATTTATCATATTTCGTCATAAATATAAATTCCTTCAGTCTTTGTTTCTTAATACCCCGATACTTACGAATTATATGCCTTTTGGCCGGTTTTGTCTATCCGGAGTCTTGCATAAAGTTTTGTAACGTCATACATTTCCTTTGCAAGCTTCTTTGTAAACGCTCCCTTCTTCATCCTCCATACCCAGTTGCCTCCAAGCGTTGAAGGGGTATTTATCCTTGCTTCGTCTCCGAGCCCCAAGTAATCCTGCATCGGGATCACACAGAGCCTTGATACCGAAGCCATCGCAAGTTTTATGAATGACATGGCGATATCCTTGTCCGATGAAAACTCCGTCCTGTTAAGATAATCCATCGCCATCTT
The DNA here is from genome assembly GCA_024694965.1 of Lachnospiraceae bacterium. GTDB lineage: Bacteria > Bacillota > Clostridia > Lachnospirales > Lachnospiraceae > UBA2868. The sequence continues at coordinate 49,560 of JAILJC010000083.1, read as the reverse complement.
GCGGTCGGCCTTCTTAAGTCCCCTAAACCATCCCACCGTGGTCTCATTATCATGCGTCCCTGTATAACATACCGTGTTGTACATATGATTATGAGGAAGATAATCCGACTCCTCCTTTGCGTTAAACGCAAACTGAAGGACCTTCATTCCCGGGCATCCCGTGCGCTTAACAAGGCGCAGCACCGAATCCGTAAGGTATCCTAAATCTTCCGCAATCATATCCAGATCTCCGAGGTTTTCCCTTATCGCCTTGAAAAGCCCGAAACCGGGACCCTTCACCCACTTTCCGAACTCGGCAGTCGGATCACCGTAGGGGATTGCATAATAGGCATCGAAAGCCCTGAAGTGATCGACTCTTACAACATCATATAATTCATAGCAGTGCTTTATGCGGCGTATCCACCATTTGTACCCGGTCTTCTCATGATATTCCCAGTCATAAAGGGGATTGCCCCACAACTGTCCGGTAGCGGAAAAAGCATCGGGAGGACAGCCCGCGACAGCCGTCGGAAATCCTTTTGCATCAAACTGAAAAAGCTTGGGGGACGCCCAGGTATCGGCACTGTCAAAGGCCACATAGATCGGGATATCCCCGATTATCTTAATCCCCTTTTTATTGGCGTACTTCTTAAGCGCCTTCCACTGCACGATGAACTTGTACTGTAAGAACTTATAAAACTCAACTTCCTGCGCGTATTTGTTCCTGTATTCTTCAAGGGCCTTTTTTTCACGCTTCCTTATGGGCTCGTCCCATTCGATGAAGCTCACGCCGCCGAATGAATTCTTGACTGCCATATAAAGCGCATAGTCATCAAGCCAGAACCTGTTTGACGCGCAAAACCTTGCATACGCCTTATCCTTCTTAAGGTCCGCCCGTTCAAACGCCTTCTTAAGCATCTTGAAGCGCGAATAATATATCTTGCCGTAATCGATCTTAACTGGATTGCGTCCAAAATCATACGAATCCGCTTCCTCCTTAGTCAGCAGCCCTTCTTCTATAAGTATCTCCGGATCTATAAAATAGGGATTTCCTGCAAATGTGGAAAAAGACTGGTAAGGTGAATCACCGTAGCTCGTCGGCCCAAGCGGCAGTATCTGCCAGTAACTCTGCCCTGCCTGTGCAAGCATATCGACAAAGTTATAGCCTTCCTTTCCGAATGTTCCTATTCCGTATTTACCGGGGAGCGATGCCACCGGCATCAAAACCCCGCTCTTTCTTGCATTCTTCATGATAATCTTCTCCCTAAACCGATCATACTCCAATCATTTCCCGAAATAGATGGACTATATAAATCGTAGCAATAATCGGACCGGTTTGCAAGACCTGCCAAGCTCTGACTTTATGAGGGATCCCCCACAAGATGTGCATTCCTTAATGTGCAGTATTTGCCTTCGCCTTCGGTATAGGTATCAAATACGCCTACCACGGTAACTTCTGCGCCTTCATTCGGATAATCATCGGGATATTTATATTCATCTGCCAGCTCAAATTCGATACCCTGGGCACAGCATGCGGTAGCATCCTGAACTATGCATGCAAAATAATCGTTTCCGGTTACATCGTCATGATATGCGGAATACAGGCCTTTCATCCTGACAGTCTTACCTATATAGTTTTCAGGTACAGACATCATATTATATACTTCCGCATAAACCATCGTACTCGACATGGTTGTAAGATCAAGGTCAATACTCTCCCCTGAAGTTTTTGGCACTTCCTCAACAACCTGACTCTGACTCTTACCCTCTTCATTTCCCGAGCAGGCGCTGAGCCCCGAACATATTATAAGCAGCAGTATCACGCATATGACTCTTCCTGTTTTCAACTGTGAACACCTCCCATTTTACCTGCCAGACAGCATAGTCCAAAGGCAGCTGCATCAACGGCGACTATCGTCGAACCGACCGGAGTTCCGGCAAGGATTGAAATAAAAATGCCAAGCAGGGCGCATATTACCGACAGCACAGCGGAACATACCGTCACCTGTTTAAAGCTTTTAAACAGCCGCATGGCAGAAAGTGCCGGAAAGATCACAAGTGCCGATATAAGGAGCGATCCTACGAGATTCATTGCAAGGACTATTATCACCGCGATAAGGACCGATACAATAAAGCTGTATTTTTCGGCATGGGTGCCCGTAGCCCTGGCAAAACCTTCATCAAAGGTTATGGCAAATATCCTGTTATAAAACAATACAAAGAATAAAACCACCAAAACGGAAAGCACGACACAAAGCCATACTTCCCGTTTTGACAGTGTAAGTATTGACATCGATCCAAAAAGGGTGCTGCAAACATCACCCGAAAGATTCGATGATACAGAAAAAATATTCATTATAAGATAGCCGAAAGCCAGTGATGCAACACTTATCATGGCAAGCGCCGCATCCCCCTTGACCTTCGTATTCTGTCCCGTACGAAGCAGAAGGATCGCACTTATTATCGTGACCGGAAGAACAAGCATTATCTCATTTGACAGGCCCGCAACCGCAGCCACGCACATTGTCCCGAAGGCAACGTGTGACAACCCGTCTCCTATAAAGGAGTATCGCTTAAGTACAAGGGTCACTCCAAGAAGTGAGGAACACAGAGCTATAAGAACACCAACCACAAGGGCACGCCTGACTAAGGGGTGTGCCAGATACATCCCAAGCTTATCGACCATCTCACGCCTCCTATTTAAGTGCTTCTTTCAGCACCTCAAGATTTCCTTCCATAACGGATAAGTAGCTTACTCCGTTCTCAACATCTTTGGAAGTGGTTGACTGCATGGAATCCATAGTCAGGATCTTCTGGCCCTTACTCTGCGTATTCCGGACTATGGTATCTGCAATCTTGTGGTCAGCGCCTTCAATGGTCATAACGCTTGAAAGGGATAATTCATCAACCTTTCCCGCAAGGAAGGTGATCGTCTCAAAGCTAGCTTCGCTCTCGGCCGAACAGCCGACAAAAGCCGCATAATAGTTAAGGTTATAATCATCAGTAAGATATCTGAACGGGAAGCGGTCTCCGAACAGAAGTGTATTTACGGAAGCACCCGATACCGCAGCCTCATATTCTTTATCAAGCGCATCAAGCTTTTCTTTATAAGCCTCCGCATTCTTCCTGTAAGTTTCGGCATTTGGTGCATCTATCTTCTGAATGGCATCTGAAATGGCTCCTGCAAGGACTGAAGCATTTCTAAGCGAAAGCCATACGTGCTCATCGTATTCGGGGCCTTCTTCTTCCTCTTCCCCGCCTTCCTCTTCTTCCTCGCCTTCCATGCCTTCGACTATCTCTTCTTCCTTAACCTTTTCACCCAGCACATCAAGAAGGTTTATCGCGGTTATGTTATTATTCCCTGTGTTCTTTAATGCATCCTCGACCCATTCATCCGATTCGCCTCCGACATAGATGAACAGATCGCAAGTGGATATCTTCATGATATCTTCTGCAGTCGGCTGATAGCTGTGAAGATCGACTCCGTTATCAAGGAGCATTGTAACTTCGGCTCCTGCCGGATTATCTCCCAGGATGTTCATTACCCAGTCATATTCGGGAAAAATGGTCGTAACTATACTTATCTTATTTGAATTATCCGCAGCGGCCTCAGTTTTCGTGCCGCATGCACTCAGACAAGCCGCCATAAGGATGGCAGCAAATATGATCAGAATATTTTTCTTCATAATAACCTCCGTAAAATGATCCTTTGCCTGCTTAACCAAAGCAGCATTTCAATCATTAAGACGGACTTTCCTTGAAACAGGGGTTTCATATAAAAGATCAAAAGCCGGGATAAGTACCGGCACCGCAAAGACCGCAAAAGCCACCGCAACCATGATAAGGCCGGTAAAGCCGCTGCTCAGCTGATGCAGCATATCCTCACACTGATGCAGGCAGGCGCATACAGGACAATCCTCATCATGACATACATGATCCGATTCTTTTGCGATATAGACAGATGAAAACAGCACAACAACGAGCACCATTATACTAATGATGCCCGAGGCTATCTTTTTTTGACTTGTCATTACATGTTCTTGCATAGCCGCTGCCCTTTGATCCGTTGATACTACTTATCGAATTATATGCCCATATGATGGTTTTGTCGATATATAAATGCCCGTTTATGCACATATTGTATATTGGCATATTTAAAAATCTATATCTGGCGGTTGCATTTATCGAATAATTGTTCTATTATGGAATCAAACAAATGTTCCGAAATTTTGTTCTGCAAGGAGGGGTTGTTATGACAGAAACCAAGATCATCGCAGTTGATTTCGACGGTACACTCTGCTACAGCAACTGGCCCGATGTGGGTGAGCCCAACGTGCCGCTCATCGAATCGCTTAAAAGGTTAAAAAACGAAGGAAATAAACTGATCCTGTGGACCTGCCGCGCGGGTGAGGCACTTGACCTCGCGGTATCATGGTGCCATGAGCAGGACCTTACATTTGATGCGATAAACGATAATCTTCCCGAGATCGTTGAAAAATACGGCAACAATTCCAGGAAGATCACCTGTGATTACTATATAGACGACAGGGCTATGCTGCCCGAGGCCGCGGGGTTTTAAGCGGCCTAATCGCCCACCTTTTTGATGTATAGCTCGTATGTACCGTCGCCGTTATCCTCAAGCTTCAGTACCTCATGACCTTCTTCCTTAATGCTCCTCGGTACATTCTGTACGGGCTCGCCGTCGTTTAAATGCACCTGAAGTATCTGTCCGTCATCAAGCTCCTCAAGAGCAACCTTCGTCTTTACGAAGGTGACCGGGCAGTTCACATCAGTGATATCCACCTTATCATCAACATTAAAATCAAGTTCAGCCATTTTGTTCTCCTTCCCTGGTTACTTTACTATTTCAAGCTCTTCCCTGCGGACAGATTTTTCCCCTTCAACATTCTCTATATGGAATGCATTTAAAACGGGCTTGCCTTCCTCCATGAGAGAAAGTATAAGGTAACTTGCCTTACTGTCATTTGCAAGCCTCTTATCTTCTTCCGACGGTCTGGACGGCGATTCCGGATGTGAATGCCAGTTGCCGAGTGGCTTTAATCCGTTTGAACGCATATCCTTTATCGCCATGAGCTGCTCCTTCGGGTCGATCGTGAAATGCTCATTCGTATGGTCGGTGTTTGTAAGGATATAGACCTTTTTTATCTCCCTTACCCCGTCCTCACGGTCATCTCCTGCTATAAGCCCGCAGGCTTCATCGGGACGCTCATTCAGCGCATGCTCATATATCCTGTCAAAGTCGTTTTGTTTTATCGTAATACGCATATGCCGCTCCGTTTAATGTTTAAGTTCACACTCCGCCTGCTCATAATCAACAAGTTCCGTGATGCTCGGTGTATCGGAACATACCGCACATCCCTTGCCCCTGGGCGGAAGCTTTATCTTATGGAATTCCATCTTAAGTGCATCATATGTGAGTAGATATCCTACGAGCAGATCCCCTGCACCCGTAATATACTTAACCGCTTCCATTGCCTGCAACGATCCTATGACACCGCCCATCGCACCTATAACGCCTGCCTGTTTACAGGTGGGTACGGCATCCTTCGGCGGGGGATTCTTAAATATACATCTGTAGCACGGGCCTTCTCCGGGGATTATCGTGGTAAGCTGTCCCTTGAACCTTATGATGCCGGCATGGGACAGCGGCTTCTTCGCCATCACGCATGCATCGTTTATTAGGAATTTGGCCGGAAAATTATCGGTCCCGTCAAGGATAAAGTCATAATCCTTTATCAGGTCAAGTATGTTTGAACTGTTGACGAACTGATAATATGTATTGACTGTAATATCGGGATTGATCTGTCTCATCGTCTCGGCTGCGGATTCAACCTTTTTCTTTCCGATATCGTCCGTTGTATGGATTACCTGTCTCTGAAGGTTTGAAAGGTCAACGACATCGGCATCGGCAATGCCGATCGTGCCTACGCCTGCCGCCGCAAGGTACAGTGCTGCGGGTGCACCCAGGCCGCCTGCGCCGATTATGAGCACCTTCGCATTAAGCAGCTTCTTCTGCCCCTTAACACCTACTTCCTTTAAGATTATGTGTCTGGAATAACGCTCCAGCTGTTCGTTGGTAAAAGCCATTACAGCGCTCCTCCTCCCATAAAGTATAAGAATTCGACCTCGTCACCCTCTTTTAAAACATGGCCGGCAAAAGCATCCTTGTCGATGAACTCCTCATTTACGGATACCGTAACATATTCGGGAGTCTCTACATTCTCCTGCTCAATAAGGGCAGCAACCGTAAGTCCGTCCGCTACTTCCTTTTTTTCTCCGCCAACTGTTATCTTCATAATCAAACCTCCTATATTACGTAATACCAATCCTCACTCTGTGTTAACTCTTCCCGCTTGCATTCGTTGCCTTCGGTCCTGTATTCCATCTCCAGGTTCTTCATGCTTACCCTTGTGTTGGCTTCTATGGACCGGGTTATAAACGCATTGCCGCCTATAACTGCATTCTCACCTATTACGGTATCACCGCCCAGTATTGAAGCTCCGGCATAGATCGTAACGTTGTCGCATATGGTAGGATGGCGCTTCTTTCCCGAAAGCTTCTGCCCGCCTCTGGTTGAAAGGGCACCTATCGTAACGCCCTGATATATCTTTACATTCTTACCTATCACTGCCGTCTCACCGACAACGATGCCCGTACCGTGATCGATGAAGAAATACTTGTCTATCGTTGCTCCCGGGTGGATATCGATTCCCGTTTTACTGTGTGCATACTCGGTCATGAGCCTCGGTAATACAGGTACCTGTTCAAGATAAAGCTCATGAGCCATCCTGTATACCGTTATCGCCATCAGTCCCGGGTATGCAAGTATTATCTCTTCGAAGCATCCGGCGGCGGGATCACCGTCATATGCCGCCAGAAGATCGGTCTCGATATACTCGCGTATCCTGGGTATCCTGTCAAAAAAGGCTTTACAGATCCTATAGCTTTCTTTCTTCCTCTGCGCATCCGTAAGTGTTCCTCTTTTACGGCAATAATCAAGCGCAAGATAAACCTGTTTGCTCAGATGATAAAAGATATCTTCAATTATCACGGCAAAGCTGTTCTTAGGGTTATATATCTTATACGAACGGTCCCTGAAATATCCGGGATATATGATCCTGAAAAGATTTTTAATAAGTTCATGGACCTCGTTTTTATCCGGTTTATTGTATATATTGATCTCGTCAATGTTCTTTCCGCCTTCAAAATCGGCGAAGATAGTCTTGACTATATGATCGACTTCTTCTTCTCTGATTATTTCATTCACTGTGTTTTATTCCCCTTATCATTTACCCGCTGCGGAGCAGTTAGCTCCGCAGCAGATAAATGCCCAATTATGCAAATGTTTTTAATACCTTAACCAGCGCATCAATGTCATCGGGTGAATTGTAAAGCGCTATCGTCGGTCTTACGGTACTCTCGTAACCGAAACGCCTGAGCACGGGCTGTGCGCAGTGATGTCCCGTACGTACCGCTATGCCGTATGCATCAAGCCTCTTTCCCACTTCCTCATCAGAATAGCCGTCAAGTTTAAACGCCAGTGCCGATGCCTTGTTAAGTGCGGTTCCCACAAGATGTATGCCCTTTACCGATTTCATTTCCTTAAGAGCGTACTGCAGAAGCTCGTGCTCCCAGCGGTATACACAGGGCATACCGATCTCGGAAAGATAGGTAAGAGCAGCTCCGAGTCCCACGGCATCAGCTATGCTTCCCGTACCTGCTTCGAATTTATTAGGTGCGGGATTGTATATGGTGCGTTCAAAAGTCACGTCCGCTATCATGTTTCCGCCGCCGTGATAAGGCTGCGCCGCTTCAAGCAGCTCCTTCTTGCCGTATACGGCTCCTATTCCGGTAGGTGCAAAGATCTTATGCCCGGAGAATACGAAGAAATCAGCATCAAGGGCCGATACGTTTACCGGTATATGCGCTACGGACTGCGCTCCGTCTATAAGAATACGCACGCCGTGCCTGTGAGCTATCGCTATCAGTTCCTCAACCGGAGTCACTGTTCCGAGCACGTTTGAAACATGTGTGACCGCCACGAATTTAGTCCTTTTCGTAAACAGCTTCTCGTACTCATGAATAATCAGCTGTCCGGTTTCGTCGCAGGGAATAACCTTTATCACCGCACCCGTGGCCTGAGCAACGAGCTGCCACGGAACTATGTTTGCATGATGCTCGAGTATCGAAACGATGATCTCATCGCCCGGCTGCAGCAGAGGCTTAACATAAGCGTTCGCTACAAGGTTTATACCCTCGGTCGTACCGCGGACGAAAACTATCTCCTCCGATGAAGGGGCTCCTATAAAATCACGTACTATATCCCTTGCGTTCTCATACGCATCCGTTGATCTTGCGGCAAGTGTATGTGCGCCCCTGTGAACGTTGGAATTCTCATTCTCGTAGTAATGGGACAGCCTGTCTATAACGACCTTAGGACGCTGTGTTGTCGCTCCGTTATCAAGCCATACGAGAGGATGCCCGTTGATCTGCTGCTTAAGGATCGGAAAATCATCCCTTATCTGGGCAAGCGATTTGCTGCCTATCCTTATGGAATCGTTCCTTGATGAAGACGGGGCCGCCTTGCTGCCGCTTACAACCGCATCTCCCCCGAGTGATGTCGGAGCATCGATCTTACGGTCATTTTCCTTAGCCTGTTCCTGCGACATAACTGAAGGAGCATAACTCAAACTTTCGTTTCCCGTAAGGACCGGCACATCTCCTGCACCCGGTATAAACTCAGCTTCCGGAGCGCTTACAGCTTCCACCGTCTGCAAATACGGATCACTGTAGCCTCCCCCGTATGCGAAGGGATGATCCCAGTCGAAAGCATCACTTTTAACAGCAGGATCAGCCAAAGAAGCATTGACTTCGGGAACTGATGCAACGGGTATATCCGTCTCGGGAATACCGTATACGCCTTCCGTAAGATCCGGAAACAATTCGTTGGCAAGTATTGTGAGTTCACCTGCATCCGGAACGCCGGCAAGGTTCTCAATCGTAGTCATAATATTCACCTACTTCTACATCCTCAAGTACCGCGATAGCGTCATCCGCAAGTATTGCAACCGAGCAGTACAGTGATAATAGATAAGATGCAACTCCCTTATCATCGATTCCTCTGAAACGTACGGACAGGCCCCTTGAATGCTCATTCTTAAGTCCCGCCTGGAACAGACCTATAACGCCCCTCTTTGCTTCACCTGTACGGATAAGAAGGATATTTGTCTTTCCGCTCTGTGACTTGGGATTCTTAAGTCCGTCAACCAAAAGCTTGTCGGTAGGTATGATGGGTATACCCCTCCATGTTAAGAAGGTTCCTCCCGCAATGTTTACAACTACGGGCGGTACCCCGCGCTTTGTGCACTCTCTCTCAAATGCGGCTATTGCCCTCGGATGTGCAAGGAAGAATGATGGCTCCTTCCATACCTTGGTGATGAGCTCATCAAGGTCGTCCGGTGTCGGGGCTCCGTTACGTGTCTGAATCCTCTGAGAATCAGCCACGTTCTTAAGCAGACCGTAATCATCGTTGTTAATAAGCTGGCTCTCCTGACGCTCCCTTAACGACTCGATAGCAAGGCCGAGCTGCTCCTGTACCTGATCGTAAGGTACACTGTAAACATCCTCAACCGCCGTGTTTACGTTAATGATCGTTGAGATCGAATTAAGGACATATTCACGGGGCTTTGTCTCATATTCAACATAACCCTGCGGAATGATATCCGATTTCTTGGTCTGGCTGCAGAGTACATCGAGAGGTGTATCTCCTTCAACAACCTTGTTTACCCTGTAGATGCCGGTCTCAAGTCCCTTGAACTCAAGGAATTTGGTCAGCCACTTGGGTGTAAGTGCTCCAAACTGAGGCTTGGTCTTGGTGATATTCGCAAGATTATACGCCGCCTGCGCCCCCAGGGCGTTTATGCCCTCTTTAACTTCTTTGTCGTTTGCCATAGTGGTTCCTCCTGTGTAGTAAATAATTAAATGTCTATGAAATCGCCTGCTCCTTATCAGGCGTATTCATCGTAAAGGTAATGCCCCCTCCTTCGTCGGCGGCCAATCGTCGCTGCCATCCTGTATTCTGCTTCGCAGAATGGCAGCTCCTACAACCATGCTCCCTCATGCGAGAATACGATGTCCTTCATTGCATCGAATCCGCCCTTTAAGTTATACATGGGTCCTGTATATCCCGCTTCCCTTAATGTATTGATCGCAAGTATGCTGCGTTTTCCTTCCTTACAGATAAATATCGTATCTTTATCCGGATCAAGCTCATCCTTCCTTCGTGCAAGCTGTCCTATAGGGATAGCGATCGCGTTGGGGAATCTTCGGATTGCCCGCTCATGCGGTTCGCGTACATCAATTATTGTGATCGGTTCATCATTTTCTATTTTCTTTGCGAGCTCCTCGGGAGTAAATCCTTCAACCGGGATCTCGTTTTCCTGCTCCTTCAGGCCGCAGAACTCTTCATAATCGAAATCTTCAACCTTAAATATAGAAGGTTCTGTCCCACATATCGGACACTTATGATTCTTGCCCACCTTAAGTATTCTTGAATTAAGATACAGGCTGTCTATCGTAAGAAGCTTTCCGTCAAGGTGCTTTCCTATCCCAATGATCAGCTTTAATGCCTCATTGGCCTGGATGCTGCCAACTATACCCGGCAGAGGGCTTATGGCACCGCCCTCCGCACAGGTGGGAACCAGTCCGGGCTCAGGAGGAGTGGGGAACAGGCACCTGTAGCACGGACCTGAGTTCAGGTTAAAGATACCGACCTGTCCTTCGTACTGGTAAATAGCACCGAACACAAGCGGTATACCAAGCAATGCGCATGCATCATTTATCAGATATCTTGCCTTATAATTGTCCGTACAATCTATAACAAGATCATATCCGTCAATTATTTCTTCTATGTTTTCCGTATCTATTTTGCTGTTTTCGTCTTCGAAAACTATGCTCCTGTCTATATTCCTTACTTTATCTTTGGCTGATGCCACCTTTGGACGCTTAACGTCCCGGCTTGTGTGGATGACCTGGCTCTGCAGGTTTTCAAGCGAAACCTCGTCAAAGTCAACCACCTTTATCGTTCCGACTCCGGCTGCCGCAAGGTACTGGATAACCGGTGAACCAAGGGCTCCCGCTCCGATAACGACTACCCTTGCCGCTTTTATGCGCTTCTGGCCCTTGACTCCTATCTCCCTTAGAAGAAGATGCTTGCCGAAGCGCTCGATTTCCTTATCATCAAAGGATATTTCCTTTCTCCTTTCATCCGAAATGATGCTTTCATTGGGTGCCCCTCCCGCGATCGCCGGAAGCAGGAGCACTTCATCATCCTCCTTTAACTCCTTATACCATTTATCAGTCTCCGTCCGGTTTTCGCTTCCCACATAAATCTGTATGAAGCTCCTTAACTTTCCCGATGCATCATAAAGGATCTCCTTTGAATCCGGGTATTCATCTGTTAAGAATCCCAGGATATCCTTTATTGTGCTCCCCGAAGCATCTATAACACTGTTCCTTCCGAAGAAATTCCGTAATGTTGCCGATATATAAACCTTCAAATCAAGGCCGCCTCCCTTACAATTTCAATCTCCAGGGCAGGATCGTCTGCTCCCTTCTTTAAATATCCCCTTATTTCCTTGCACTTAAGTCCTGTTACCGATGCGATGATATATATCATCCCCGGTATCATATATTCCTCATCCTTTTTAGATAAAACAGGCGGTTTGTCCGGATGGGAATGGTAAAATCCAAGTACTTTTTTTGCGCTTATTTCCGCCTCCCGCTCAATCCCGTAAAACCATACGGGATCGATAAAAAACCGCTCTTTAGCTTTATGTGCACTTATTTCGTTACTCGCCTGACTAATGCAGTCAATCCGCTCATCATCGGTACTTGTGAGCAGTACGCCGCACGCTTCATAAGGATATGCGCCTGTTATGTGCTCATTTATAAGCCGGTATGCCTTTTCACTCAACAGCACCCTTTACAGCCTCCGTAAAATCTTCTATAAGATCATTCACATCTTCTATGCCGACGCTTACCCTTACCGTATCTTCATATACCCCGGCTGCCTCCGTTTCCTGTCCGGAGGCCTGCAGATAAAGCGTAGAAGCGGGATGAATCACAAGTGTCCTGAGATCACCTATATTGCTTGCTATCATTGCGTACTTTAATGAGTTTATTATCTTAAACGCCCTCTCTTTGGAGCCGGCCCTGAAGCTTAATATGCCCCCTCCGAAACCATTTAGTTCTTCTTCAACATATCTGTGGTAAGGATGTGATGGCAGAGTCAGATAATTTGCATTTATGCCTTTAAGCCCGTCAAGTGCATGCGCCAGTTTATCGGCGTTATCGCATATCCTCTCCATACGAAGGCCCAGAGTATCCGTTCCTATGAAATTCAGAAAAGCATTCGCGGGTGCCATACACCCTCCGAAGTTCTCCCATATATCGGTACGAAGCCTTACCGAAAACGCCATGGGACCATATTTTTTATACTCCTTAAGCGCCGTATGCTTTCCGGTATCCCACTTGAATTTTCCTCCGTCGACAATGATCCCGCCGATCGAATTGCCTCCTCCGTTTAAATACTTGGAAGTAGAATGGATGACTATGTCGGCTCCGAGTGATAACGGCCGTACAATGAAAGGAGTGGCCGTTGTAGAATCCACAAAAAGAGGGATGCCCGACTCATGTGCAGCCTTCGCGGCCCCTGCAACTTCAAGGACCTTAAGCGATGGATTTGATATGAGTTCCGCATATATCACCTTTGTCTTTTCGGTGATAAGCGGCTTCAGCGAAGCTTCGGTCATGTCATCCGTAAATACTGTATGGATACCCAGCTTCTCAAGATCATGAAGCAGCCCTATGGTCCCTCCGTAAAGTCCGCTGCAGGCTATGATCTCATCACCGCTTTCACATACGGCAAGAAGTGCCGATGCGATGGCCGACATGCCGCTGCTGCAGCATATTGCTCCCATTCCGCCCTCAAGCTCGTTTATCCGCTGCTCAAAAGCGGCTATCGTGGGATTTCCTATCCTTGTATAAGCGTATCCCATGCTTTTATGTTCAAAGACCTTCTCAAGCTCTTCCATACTCTCGTATCTGAAAGCACTTACCTGAGATATTGGCGGAAGCATCTCCTTTAATGCGTAACCCTTTGAAGTTTTTCCGTGTAACAGTTGGGTATTAAACTGCATATCCGATACCTTTATTTATCCGCTTTTCTTTTCTCGTAGTCTTCAAGAGCCGACTGTATTGCCTCCTCGGCCAGTACCGAGCAATGCATCTTATAATCGGGAAGTCCGTCCAGTGCTTCCGCGACTGCCTTATTGGTAAGCTTCATCGCTTCACTAACCGGTTGACCCTTTATAAGCTCTGTTGCCATGGAACTAGATGCTATTGCGCTTCCGCACCCGAAAGTCTCAAACTTGACGTCCGTGATGACGTCATCATCGATCTTTAAATACATCTTCATGATGTCGCCGCATTTTGCATTCCCGACCTCGCCTATTCCGTCCGCATCCTCGATAACGCCTACATTCCTCGGATTACGGAAATGATCCATCACTTTTTCACTGTACAGAGCCATTTGTTATCCCTCCAAAGAAAGCTTTATAGAATATGTTCCTTAAGACCGGCCTCAAGGTCACGCCATATGGGCGAAAAGCTCCTTAAATATGTAACAACCTCTTTAACCGAGCTTATGATGTATTCAACATCTTCATCACTTATATCTTCACCTATGCTCAAGCGCAGCGATCCGTGCGCGACATCATGCACCCTTCCTATGGCCAGCAGTACGTGACTCGGATCGAGCGAACCGGATGTACATGCGCTTCCCGACGATGCCTGGATGCCCTTATCATCAAGGAGCAAAAGCAGTGACTCTCCCTCTATTCCTTCAAAGCAGAAATTGACATTTGACGGAAGGCGGTTTTTTTCATCTCCGTTTACCGCACAATGGGGTATTTCTTTAAGTCCCGCTATCAGCCTGTCCCGTTTTTTTGCAAGATACGCTGCGGTTTCATTTATCCTCGGTGCGGCTTCCTTAAGTGCCGCTGCCATTGCCGCTATGCCGGGGACATTTTCGGTGCCTGCCCTAAGCCCCCGTTCCTGTGCTCCGCCGGCGATAAGGCTGCTTAACTTTATACCCTTCTTTGCATACAGGAATCCGACACCCTTCGGGCCATGGAACTTGTGGGCTGAAGCAGACAAAAGATCGATATTGTCATCGTTAACGTTTACCGGGATATGTCCTATAGCCTGGACTGCATCGGTGTGGAAAAGCACCTTCTTATCCCTGCAGATCCTGCCTATTTCACGGATCGGCTGTATCGTTCCTATCTCGTTGTTTGCAAACATTATCGTTACAAGACAGGTGTCTTTCCGTATTGCTTTTTCAATTTCGGTGGGAATAACAAGCCCGTTCTCATGCACGTCAACGAGGGTTATATCAAACCCTTCCTTTTTAAGTTTATCCAGGGTATGCAGCACGGCATGATGTTCAAAAGCCGATGAAACGATATGCATCTTACCGTTCTTCTTCCCAAGCTGCGCGGCCGACAGTATCGCCTGATTGTCCGCTTCGCTTCCTCCGGAAGTAAATATGATCTCCCTCGGATCGGCTCCTATTATTCCAGCGATATCATCCCTTGCGCTTTCAAGGACTTCCTTCGCCCTCTGTCCGAAACCGTACAGGCTTGACGGATTACCGTAGTCATCATTGATCACCGATACCATTGTCTTTACAGCCGTCTCACTCATCTTTGTGGTTGCGGCATTATCTGCGTATATCACCCGATCACTCCTTTATGAGAAATATAAAGATTATAGCGACATCTGCCTACTATGTCAATGGGTTTTGGTTTAAAATATATAGCCCCGATAGGGCTGTTATCTGTTTACTATATTACGTACATATCCCAGCCGGGTGCCATCCTGTCCCGGCAGTCCTTTACAAAATCCGAAAAGCTGCTGCCCTCGGCAAATCCCGTAAGGACATTGTTTAACTTTCCCCAGAAGCATTCATCGACGGCACTGCGAAGGCCCTGTGTTCCGCCTCCCGGATGATCCATTTCCTCAAGGATGGTGTTATCCAGGGCGTTTAAGACTTCCGACATCTTCATGGTATCTGCGCTGCGGGACAGGGAATACCCGCCCCTTAAACCTTTCTGAGCCCTTATAAGTCCTGCCTGTCTTAATAGCGGCAGTATCTGCTCAAGGTATTTTTTTGATATTCCTTCCCGCTGGGATATCTCCGGGGCCGAGACAGAGGCCCCGTTTTCAGAATAAAGCGCGATATCCGCAAGTGCCAGAAGTCCGTATTCAACCCTTGTAGAAACTCTCATAGAATAAAACTCCTTACGATCCGGCTATCATCCCTCAGTGAACAATGCCGTCGAATAATATCTGTCGCCGCTGTCGGGAAGAAGTGCCACTATAACCTTACCTTTGTTTTCGGGCTTCTTAGCGTACTCAAGAGCTCCAAAGAGTGCGGCTCCCGAGGAAATACCTACGGAAATGCCTTCCTTCCTTGCAAGAAGCTTTGCTGTTTCAAATGCATCATTATTCGAAGCCTTGAATACCTCGTCATATATCTTCGTGTTAAGCACATCGGGAACAAATCCGGCTCCGATACCCTGTATCTTATGGGCACCTGCCCTTCCCTCCGAAAGCACCGGTGAATCCTCGGGTTCAAGGGCAACTACCTTGATATTCGGATTCTGCTCCTTAAGGTACTCACCCGTACCGGTTACGGTACCTCCCGTGCCTACGCCTGCGATGAAGATATCAACTTTGCCGTCCGTATCCTTCCAGATCTCGGGACCGGTCGTTGCCTTATGGATCGCCGGATTTGCAGGATTTACAAACTGTCCGGGGATGAAGCTGTTGGGGATCTCCTTAGCCAGCTCATCTGCCTTCTCAATGGCTCCCTTCATGCCCTTGGGCCCCTCCGTTAATACGATCTCGGCACCGTAGCTCTTAAGTATGCTCCTGCGCTCAACGCTCATGGTCTCAGGCATTGTAAGGATCACGCGATAACCCTTGGATGCTGCGATCGCCGCAAGTCCTATACCGGTATTTCCGCTCGTAGGCTCGATGATAACGGATCCTTTCTTAAGAAGGCCCTTCTGCTCCGCATCCTCGATCATGGCCTTTGCGATACGGTCCTTAACGCTTCCGGCCGGATTAAAGTATTCAAGTTTTACAAGGACGGTTGCCTCAAGCGCAAGATCCTTCTCTATATTTACTACCTCAACTAAAGGTGTGTTTCCTACAAGTCCGAGTGTACCTTTATAAATGTTTGACATAATGATCTCCTCCTTATTCTGTATATCCTGTCATTTTTTCTGTTATTAACCTATAGCTGCAAATCCCTTTTCAAGATCGGCGATGATATCGTCAATGTGTTCCGTTCCTATCGAGAGCCTGATAGTATTCTGCTTAATGCCCTGATCCAGAAGCTCCTCCTCGGACAGCTGAGAATGAGTTGTCGATGCCGGATGGATCACAAGGCTCTTAACATCGGCTACGTTTGCAAGAAGAGAGAATATCTCAAGGTTATCGATGAACTTCCATGCCTCTTCTTTACCGCCCTTAATGTCAAATGTGAATATCGAACCGCCGCCGTCCTTAAAGTACTTTTCATACAAAGCATGGTCCGGATGCTCGGGAAGCGAAGGATGGTTAACCTTTTCAACCTTTGCATGTTTGCTTAAGAATTCAACGACCTTCTTCGTATTCTCGGCGTGCCTTTCAAGCCTCAGCGAAAGCGTTTCAACACCCTGAATGAGCAGGAATGCATTAAACGGTGAGATCGCGGCTCCCGTGTCACGCAAAAGTATCGCACGGATATATGTTACGAATGCCGCAGGGCCTACCACATCATAGAACGATACGCCATGGTAACTGGGATTGGGAGCGGCTATGTTAGGATACTTGCCGCTTGCCTTCCAGTTAAACTTGCCTGACTCTACTATGATACCGCCAAGTGTCGTGCCGTGTCCACCTAAGAACTTGGTTGCCGAATGCACAACGATGTCTGCGCCATGCTCGATGGGACGGATGAGGTAAGGTGTTCCGAATGTGTTATCAATAACAACCGGGATACCCTTCCCATGTGCAAGCTCAGCCACAGCATCGATATCGGGTATATCACTGTTTGGATTGCCGAGGGTTTCAAGGAAGATCGCCCTGGTATCATCCGTAATGGCCTCTTCCACTTCCTTAAGGTCATGGATATTGACGAAAGTTGTCTTTATACCGTACTGGGGAAGTGTATGTGCAAGAAGGTTGAAGGTTCCGCCGTAGATGGTTTTCTGGGCAACGATATGTCCTCCGTTTGCCGCAAGTGCTTCGATCGCATAGCTTATAGCCGCCGCACCCGAAGAAACAGCCAGTGCTGCGCTTCCTCCTTCAAGGGCTGCTACCCTGCGCTCGAGCACATCCTGCGTGGAATTCGTGAGCCTTCCGTAAATATTTCCGGGATCCGCAAGTCCAAACCTGTCGGCAGCATGCTTGCTGTTATGAAAAACATATGATGTTGTCTGATAAATAGGTACCGCACGTGAATCGGTTGCGGGATCCGCCTGTTCCTGTCCTACATGTAACTGTAATGTTTCGAATTTATAGTTGCTCATTTTGTTTCCTCCTGTTTTATCTGTTTATGTATTTCAAATGATCAATAAGTTACGTTTATGATAAAAAAGCCATAAAAAAACGGCTGCTGTATGATCAGCACCCGGGCAAATGACTCCTGCGCTTTACTGCTTCAACATCGCATGATATCAGGATGCGGATATGAGCAGCCGAAAGCTCCGGTCATATGATCTGCCCGGGTGTCCCGCATTCGACAACACATTGTATTTATCCATCTGCTTACTGTGAAGTTATGCATTTCGTGCCTCCTTTTGGTTTCGATGGGTATAATCTAACATAATTAACCTACTATGTCAATAGGTTTTTGGTATTTTTTTACTTTTTTTTCAAAAAGTCCGTAAATAAGGCAAAAAACAAGCCTCCGAAGAGGCCTGCCATACTATACAAATAACGTAACTATCGGGATCGTGATAAGTGACAATACAGTGGTAAGAACTATTCCGTCCGAGATCTTGTCTGCCTTAAGACCATGCCCTGTGGCCATTATAAGGGGCATATTCCCCGCAGGCACTGCGAGCATAAGAGCCGATGTATATATAATAAGGTCATCCTTTATAAACAGCTTAAGTATGATAAGTACGAGTCCGGGAATGAGTATGAGCCTTATCAGCGAGAATATCAACAGCCTTGCATCTGTAATTACCTGCCTTATCGACATCCTTGCAACAGCCGAACCCAGGATCATCATTGAAAGGAAGGTTGTGGCCCGGCCGGCGTAATCAATGGTTGACATAATAAGTCCCGGCAGGGATATGCCTGCCACATACAGTATAAGGCCGATAAGGACCGAGACAGTTCCCGAATTAATACAGCTCTTTAACATATCAAACGAAAAACCGCTCTTTTCCTCCCCTGCTGCCGTCCGTATCTTATTTATCCCGACGGTATATATAAGGAGATTGAAGATCAGGTTGTGAAAAGCCACATATACAAGGGCATCGGGGCCGAGGACCGCGTTTGTTAGCGGTATGCCGATAAAACCCACATTCCCGAAAACGCCCAGCATCCAGTAGCAATACCTTTCGGTATCCTTAACCTTAAGGAGCCTGGGTATAAGCTCCGCCATCACTATAAGGATCGCATCCGTAACTATCACCGATATAAGGCCCAGAACAATGAGCTTTCCGCTTAATCGCTCCCCCGTGCTTAACATTGAATAAACCATAAGACAGGGATTGGTGATATTCACGATAAGTGCGGAGATACCCTTGGTCGTCTCGTCGGTCAGTATTGATTTTTTATAAGAATAGAAACCCAGCGCTATAAGAAGAACGATCATCGTCATCTGCTGGATCACCACGGTAATGCTCATTTATGCCTCCTGTCTTTGTCCCGTATCATACTCCGCGGTTGCCTTTAAGTACTTCCTTATAATCCTCATAATTTTTCTTAAGCAATGCCGGTATGTCAAGTCCGTACGGGCACTTGGGGAGACAGGCTCCGCATTCAATACAGTCTTTTACCTTTTCCATCTCGCCCTGCCAGTATTCGTTAAGCCATGCCGCACCGGGCGCACGCCTTAACATAAGAGCCATACGGTTGCACTGGTTTATCTGTATCCCCACGGTACACGGCATGCAATAACCGCAGCCCCTGCAGAATTCACCCTTAAGTTCCTCCTGCTCCGCCTTTATAAACCCGGTTATCTCGTCATCCATTACGGGAGTGTCCTTCATATATGAAAGCCATTCATCAAGTTCCGACTCCCTTTGAATGCCCCATATCGGTATAAGTCCCTCATACTGGTCCATGAAGGCCATAGCTGCCCTGGAATTGGTGATAAGCCCACCCGCAAGAGCCTTCATGCATATGAGTCCGACGTTATTCTTATTACATATTTCAATAAGCTCCTTTTCCTTATCATCGGCAAGATAGCTTATCGGATACTGAAGCGTTTCATACAGTCCCGACTCTGCTATTTCACGTGCGACCCCGAGCTTGTGCGCGGTTCCTCCTATGTGGCGGATCCTGCCCTGCTCCTTGGCGCGGACCATGCATTCATACATGCCGTTATCCTGTCCGGGGCGCCAGCACTCACCCATAAGGTGGAACTGATATATGTCTATATAGTCTGTCTTAAGCTTATTAAGCGAAGTGTCCAGATCCTTCCAGAAATCCTCCGGCGTTTTGGCGGGCGTTTTGGTGGCGATGATGATATCCTTACGGTCTAAATAGCCGTTGCCGAACGCCATGCCGAGCTTTTCCTCACTGTCGCTGTAAGCCCTGGCCGTATCGAAAAACCGCATTCCGCCTTCGTACGCTTTCCTTAAGATACCTACAGCTTCATCCATACCTACCCTTTGCAGGGGAAGCGCGCCGAAGCCGTTCTGCACAACACTTATACCTGTTCTTCCGAGTGTTACCTTCTTCATCCTGCCCTCCTTAATCTGCCGAAATATCAAACAGGCTCATCTGCTTATATTTTTCCGGAAACTCAAACATATAGTTAAAACAGTCATCCGGGCGGTACATGATCCCATTGTCCCTGCATATGCTGTGGAACAAAGACATAAGCTCCTTAGAATCAGGGCTTGGCACTTCATATGCATTTCCGTACCGTTTGATATATTCCTGTGTCAGTCCCGGAAAATGCTTATCAAGGGCAGCGTAATAATACTCCCTGTCGCCCTCCCTTAGCGTAAGTCCCATATCATAACAGATTATACCCTTTACTCCCGCCTTTGTACATTCGTTAAGTATTGCCTCAATATTCTCCCGCGTGTCGTTTATAAAGGGAAGTATGGGGGTAAGCCACACGATGGTGGGGATTCCCCTTTCCTTAAATTCCTTAAGCACCTCAATGCGCCGTTTCGTATTACATACATTGGGTTCTATCACCCGGCACAGTTCATCGTCATATGTGGTAAGAGTCATCTGCACCACGCATTTTGATTCTTCGTTAATTGCCTTAAGAATATCGGCATCACGCAGGATAAGGTCTGATTTTGTCTGGATCGCCACACCAAATCCATACTGCAGTATTATCTCAAGACAGCTTCTCGTAAGCTTAAGTTCTTCCTCGCAATGCATGTAAGGATCGGACATCGAACCTGTACCTATCATGCACTTCTTTCTTTTTGACTTAAGTGCCGCCTCCAAAAGCTTTGGGGCGTTCTGCTTAACCTCGATATCTTCGAACGGATGGGTAAACTGATAGCATTTACTCCTGCTGTCACAGTAAATGCACCCGTGGGAACATCCCCTGTAAATGTTCATTCCTATATGCCCGCCGCTCCCGGTGAGTATCCCTTTTGCATCCACAAAATGCATGCTGCCTGCTGCCTCCCGCTCTCCTTTACCTGTTTAAGCAGTAACCAAAGTCAACGTTTAATACAGATCTCACAGTTTCGTAAGATCGAGCTCATAAGCATTATCTTCATTGATCTTATAACCTATCTTCATAAGGTAAGGAATATGTTCCTTTGCTTCCTGCTTAAATACAAGCGACTTATACCCTTTGCCCGCCATATATTCATACAGGAACTTTCCGACGGATGTATCCCTGTAAACGGGCGTTGCATAATCAAGGATCACTTCAACCGTACCCGGAGTTATTTCTTTTCCCAAAAACAGGCACGCGGGATTTGACTCGCAGCAGATAAGATAGGAAATATCACTTGCCGTATCCTTAATAGAAAACTCGGGAAACCAGTGACGGATATCTTCATAGTTACTGTTTAGCAGATATGAAAAATAGCCGTCATCCTGCTTTGTTTCAACCGCGGTATATATCCTTTCCTCCCTGAATATGCGTATCAGATGGTAGATATTTATACCGGCCAGGCATATGTTCATGATGGCTGTCGGATAAGACCTTATGGCAAGAGCATATCCCGCAAAGATGATGCTTCCGGTAAGGTTTATAAACCTAAGCCTTACAACAGAGGTCATAAGCATCGATACAAGCACCAGCGCGGAGCCTAAATAACCTATCATTTCAATAATAATCTTAATATCCATTTTTTACCTCCGATATCGTTAAACATTGCGTTCCTTAAATCCCTGGCTTTCTTTTCTTCTTCGGGGGAAACCGTTATTCCCTCTTCCCCTTTAGATGCACAAGAGTATCTTATCCTGTAGTATACATCAAAAGCATCCTTAAGGGCATCCCTGTATTTCTCAGGAATATAGGGCTCGTAATCGGACATAAGTCCCCTGTCTTCCAGGGGCATTGCAGATCTTAGCCGTATAAGCGCGGTCATATCGGATACATCCATGATGAGTCTCCTGTCAGGACCGGCCCTTCTGTACCGGACAGCCTTAAACATGAGCGTGCCCCAGATAAGCAGTCCTGCCATCAATAAAACCGCTGCGATTATCAGGGCAGCTATCCTTGCCGCTTCCCTTATTCCCGCCTTATCAGGCTTCCCATTTTCATCCGCCGTGTCCGTCACCGTCACTGCAGGCGCAGGATACGGGGCCTTAACGTTAACCGAAGTATCCGGGGCCTCTTTAGCATATACGCTTTCCGCGGGTTTTCGGTGCCATGTCCTTTCCAAAGCCGTTGAATAGACGGATGTAGGTTCAAAGCCCACCCAGCCGAAACCTTCTATATATGCCGAAGGCCACGCATGTGCACAGCCGGCACTTACTTCATACACATCCTGCCTGTCAAAAGGGAAAACATATCTGTAGCCGTTCTCATACCTTGCGGGGATACCGTTAAGCCTAAGCAGCATGACCATGGCCGAGGCATAGTGAACACAATACCCCTGTCCGTGCTCAAACAGAAAACTGTCGGCCATCCTGCTCATCCCTTCGGGACTTCCCGTGTCTCCGCTTCCCCATGCACCCGTATCAGTACTGTAGGCATACTGCCTTAAATACGCCTCGATCGCTCTGGTTTTATCATAGTCGTTATCACAGCCCTGCGTGATCTTTGGCGCAAGCTCCTTCATGCGTCCGGTAGCTCCGCTTATGTCAAGATATTCTTCCCCGGGTCCGCTTCTTCCCTGCCACTTATTATACTGTTCTTCGCTTACGAGCTCTTTAAGGTTTAACCCGTATGTATTGTAGGAATATAGCGACAGCATACGATAGTTTACGCTGTCCTTTGGCGGCAGTGATCCCGGTGACCTCATGATGTCCGTAAGGTAACTGCTGCCGTAATCAAGATCGATGAATTCGGTACGGTATGAATAGCCCTTCCTGTGTTTTTTCTTCCCGGTACCATCGAGCGGTTTTCCCCTCTCGTCAACGGCCTTAAGCGCACATACGGGCAGTATCTCATCCCCGGTTTTTAAATAAACATATGAAATATCAAGCCTCGCTCTGCGCAAAAACAGGTTTGCCTCCGAAATATCAACATCATGACCGTAAAGTGCGAACATTATATCAAGAAGCTGATCTTTATCCGCATCTTTTCCGCCCGTAAGATATACGGTACGGCGCCTCATCATTTCCTTTCCGGTTTCTTCATCGGTATATTTATAGGTTGTATTGTCCACGGACTTTAAGTTAAGTTCGATCCTGTCGGAATTTCTTATCGAGATCCCGGACTGCGCAAGCGAACTGTATCCCGTCTGATACGTGGAACCTATCTTAAGGTCCGACAGATAATAGGTAAATGAGTTTGCAGCCTCCATTGTTTTGTCAACCACCCTGTTGGCCGCATTTATTACAGGGTTCCAGTCTATAGGTTCCTTTCTTACGGGTATGAGTACAATGCATACGAACAGGCCAAAAAAACAGGCAAAGGGATAGGCCGGCCGCAAAAGGGATAAGCTTAACACAAGCAGGGCGGCAAATACTATCCTGCCGGTAAATGTTTCACCGAATATCCCTCCGCCGTTAAAGTAAACAAAGATCATCACCACGTCGGATAAAACACACAGCAATATCCCCGGATAAGGCTTTTCCGAAACAAACTGGAGCAGCAGCCATAAAAGATATGTGATCACGGCGATCATACCTACCGAGATGATATGCCCCGTAATCTCATCCGCACTCTCAAGCGCCCTGTTCCTAAACAGAAATGCAAGCAGCAGGACAGGCGCCAGGACCGCCAGCACCGAAGTTTTTTTACCCGCAAATAAGGAGAACACATACTTAAACACGGTGTATAAAAGAGACAGTCCCACTGCCCACCATACACCCGAAAGAGCATATGAAACCGGGATCCTTTCGAAAAATGCATGGTATGCCTCCATACAGGACGCCAGGAACACAAGTACCGTCAGGACATGCTTAAGTTCAGTCGGCAACGATGCAAAAATCTTCGCCGGGCCATTCGTCTTCAACGACAATGACTCTTGTTTCGTTTCCAAATCCCGCCTGCCTCCTTTCCTGTACCAGTTTGTGCATCCTTTCCTTTTCATCGTCGGATCTGTATGACAATCCGCCCGAGATATCGTTATAGAACCGTGGGAAAGAATCATAGGAATCAACCTGAAGCTCGGTGATCTTTCCGGCCGGATATATTACAAGAACGGGAACTCCTCTCCTTGCAAAATACCAGACCGCGGATACACAGAATTCAAGGAAATGATCCCTGCGTTTAAGATAATCAGTATCCTGCATCCTCTCAGGCACGTTCGACGGCTCCATGATCAGTGTGACCGTTCTCGTATCAAGCTTGTCGGGCACACGGACTGTAAGCTTTGAAAGCCTCGCGGAAACCTTCCAGTTTATTGTTGAAACAGGATCTCCCGGACGATACTCCCGCATTTCATTTCCGGGTATCTCCTCTGTCCTTATCTCACTCTTGCTGCCGATGCTGTTTAGGATATTTTCGATATCAAGATATTCATTTGCCGTATCGGTGATCTTGGGGCTGACTATTGCCCTGAAAGAATAAGGAACCTTAAACAATACGGAAATTATCCCGAAAGGATCCGTAAACTTAAGGCTCTTAAGACCTATCTCGTAGGTACCGCCGTATATACATACGGTACCCACTTCAAACTGTATCTTGCTGCGAGGCTCTAAAACGATCCTCTCCCCGTCTTCTACCCCTGTAAAATCGCACCTGTCGAAGTGGAGTAAAAGCACCATGTCATGGATCGTAAATATCCCTCTGTTTTCAAACGAAATGTAAAGCTTATGCTTCTCACCCTTTACCACTCTGTGTACATCAAGTTCCTGAAATACGGACAGGAAATGGTAATTGAGCATTATAAATACAAAGGAAACCGGGATAAACAGAAGGGTTCCGTATAAAAGGACAAAAGGAAGCAAGCCTCCGTAGAAGCTTGCAAAAACAATACATCCCGTAAGTATAAACAGGTAGACAACACTGTTTTTTAAATTAAAACGTATGCTCATGACGGGACCTTGATATGATTGGTAAGGGTCTTTAAAACCTGCGCCTGTGATACGTGGTTCATCCTGGCCTGGGCCGTAAGAATGAGCCTGTGTGGCAGAGTCAGCTCCGCGGCGTTTAAGATATCCTCCGGAACACAGTAATCCCTTGCGCTAAATAACGCATAAGCCTGTGCACAGCGAAGCATCGACAATAATGCCCTCGGCGAAGCACCGCACGATATTTCCGGAACGGACCTCGTTGATTCCACTATGGTGACGGCATAGTCGATAAGCTTATCATTTATCTTAACTTCCCTGACATCCGAACGCATCTTAAGTATATCCTCGCCCTTAAGAACTGCCTTGGTCTCCTCATGCAATGATCCCTCAAGAAAACGTCCGGCCATATCAAGCGCATCTTCCGTACCCGGATAACCCACCGAAAGCTTCATCATGAACCTGTCAAGCTGGGCCTCGGGAAGCGGATATGTTCCCGCCGTTTCAAGGGGGTTCTGCGTCCCTATCACCATGAATGGTTCCGGCAGGGCCAGATCCTTCCCGTCGATCGTAACTTTATTTTCCTCCATTGCTTCAAGAAGAGCCGACTGCGTTTTGGGCGTAGTCCTGTTAAGCTCATCCGCAAGCACGATGTTATTGACAACAGGCCCCGGAACAACCTCGAAGCTGCCGGATTTACTGTTATAGACAGATACGCCTGTTATATCGGAAGGCATTGTATCGGGAGTGCACTGGATCCTTGAAAAAGACAACGAAAGCGAATCGGCAAGAGCCTTTGCAAGGGATGTCTTGCCGACACCGGGTACATCCTCAAGGAGCACATGCCCCTCGCTGATCAGGGCTATGATAAGCCTGTCGATAAGCCCGCTCTTACCGACTATCCTCTTCTCCATATTTGATCTTAACAGTGCTATATTATCATTTGATACTTTTGTATCCATTTTTGCTCCTGTCAACATATGCAAAACGCATTTTCAGTGTGTTTAAATGAGTCTTTATGTATATTTTATTATATATGCAGCCCGGAATGTTTTCAACTTTTACCGGTACCGGGCAGATGGATTTATATCTTGACATAGACACAGTAAATGAATAAAATATGATTAATATGTGCTAGGGGTGCATTTGCTGAGACGGACGTTTGTCCTAACCCTCATTACTTGAACCGGATAATACCGGCGTAAGGAAGCAGTCATATGGGATATCCATGCGGGATATGTCATTATCTCCTCCGGCACAAAATGCGGGAGGTTTTTTATGTCTTACTTTATCAACTATGTGAACGATCCCGAGTGGGGATCCTACTACGAACTGACAAAGGCCGGATACATCGCGATCGTGATCCTTATGATACTTGTGATAGGTATCGCAGCCTTTATGACGGGAAAGAAACAGGATACCGGCAGGTTTAACGCCAAAAAGCTTACCTGTGCCGGCATATCCCTTGCACTTGCATTCGTAACATCATATATAAAATTCGAACTGCCCATGGGCGGTTCGATCACGCTTTTCTCAATGTTCTTTATATGTTTTGTGGGTTATGCTTTCGGTATAAAGGTAGGCTTTACAACGGCATTTGCCTACAGCCTCCTCCAATTCATCCAGACAGGCAGCACCTATTTTTTGTCCCCCTTCCAGGTATGCTGTGATTATTTCTTCGCATTCACGGCACTCGGCATAGCCGGCTTCTGGTATAACAAAAAGAACGGCCTGGTTAAAGGATACATAGCTGCTGCTCTCATCCGCGGGGTCTTTCATACGATCGGCGGATATATTTACTGGATGGACTACATGCCCGATTGGTTCCCGCAATCGTTTAGGAACGTATACTCAATAGCATATAATTACAGCTATATCCTGTCCGAAATGATCATTACACTGATCGTTTTAAGCATTCCGGCAGTCAGGAAATCTATCGAGCGTATAAAAAACACGGTTACCGTTGCGACACCTGTGGATCAGCCAACCTGATCCAGCGCCTGCTTAAGATCATCTATAAGGTCATCCGCATTCTCGAGTCCTACGGAATAACGGATAAGATCCGGAGATATCCCTGCTTCTATAAGCTGCTCCTCGGACAGCTGCCTGTGCGTATGGCTGGCCGGATGAAGAAGACAGGTCCTTGCGTCTGCGACATGTGTTGCTATCGTGGCAAGCTTTAAGCTGTCCATGAACGCAATGGATTTCTCACGGCCGCCCTTAAGTGCGAAACACAAAACTCCGCATGTACCGTTCGGAAGATACTTCTTTGCAAGCTCATGATACTCATCATCGGGCAGGCCTGCGTAATGAACCCATGCGATCTTATCGTTATCATGAAGGAACTGCGCAACCTTAAGCGCATTTTCGCAATGTCTCTGTACTCGCACATGGAGTGATTCAAGCCCTGTATTTACGTAGAAAGCATTCTGCGGTGACTGGATGCAGCCAAAATCCCTCATAAGCTGTGCGGTCGCCTTTGTTATATATGCGCCCTTGCCGAACTTTTCGGCATATACGATGCCGTGATAGCTCTCGTCGGGAGTGGTAAGGCCCGGGAAAACATCCGCATGTGCAAGCCAGTCAAAATTACCGCTGTCTATAATAGCTCCCCCGACGCTTATCGCATGTCCGTCAATGTACTTTGTCGTCGAATGCGTAACTATATCGGCACCCCATTCAATAGGCCTGCAGTTTACGGGAGTGGCAAACGTGTTGTCCACGATAAGCGGAACCCCGTGACTGTGTGCAAGACGTGCGAACTTTTCTATATCAAGTACGGAACAGGTGGGATTTGTTATCGTCTCACCGAACACGGCTTTGGTGTTTGGCTTAAAATACTTTGAAAGCTCCTCCTCCGACAGGTTCTGGTCAACAAAAGTACACTCGATCCCCATCTTTGCCATTGTTACAAGGAAAAGATTGTAAGTACCGCCGTATATAGCCGATGATGCGATGAAATGATCCCCCGCTTCACAGATATTGAATATCGCAAAGAAATTTGCCGCCTGTCCCGAGGATGTAAGCATCCCGGCATACCCTCCTTCAAGTGCGGTCAGCTTCTTTGCCGCCATATCATTGGTCGGGTTCTGGAGCCTAGTGTAAAAATATCCTTCGGCCTCAAGGTCAAAAAGCGCACCCATATCATCGCTGGTTGCATACTTCCATGTCGTGCTCTGCCATATCGGAAGCTGCCTGGGATCACCGTTGCCCGGTTCGTAACCTTCGTGAAGACATTTTGTTTCAATTCTTGTACTCATATCTTTATTCCTTTCCTTTCATGCTTTGGAGAGATTATATCATATCCCCGGTTGATTTACTTAAGCTTTTCCCGTTCCGCCATGATCTTTTCCGTATTATTTGAAATGATCTTTTCATTTTTAGATGTCAGCATGAAATATTCACGCACCCGCTCCCTGCTGTATCCACCCTCGATAAGTTCCGCCCTGAAAAGATAATAATACGCCACGGTTGACGACAGCTCATCAAGCTCAGAATCCTGAAGTGACTCTTTAGCAAGTCTTAACGTAAGTTCACGCCTTTTTCGGATAAGTTCAGTCATGTCACGCAGCGTCCTTATACCCAGAAAATCAATAAGGACAAGCTGGTTTTCAAGGATACCCTCCGTGATATGCGCATTTGTAATGGCCGCTATTTCACTGAGCAGATCAAGATATATGCTGTTATGCGCCGTAAACTCGGTCAGGGTTATAAGGTCGAAGGACAGGTCATCAATGCTTTCGTTTTTGATGTTTTCCTGAACCTCGCATTTGTATTTATCAAGCCGTATCTTTATATCGGCAAAGATCTCATCAGTTGTCTCAAGCAGGCTTGCGGCCCTTGAAAACCTTCTCCTTATATCCCTCGGCACCTCGATCGCCGCCTTATAGCCAAGGTCGTGCTCGATCTCGGCCCAGCTGTGCTGTAAGATCGTCCTTATCTGGACTTCAAACCACAGATCGCTTAAATCCCCTTCCGCCTCGGGAAGTGCACAGATATAATGAAGGGAAAGATAACCGAAGGCGTCCGCCTCTATCATTTTCCTCTTATCCTTGGTCTTGCTCCAGTTGACACGGAAGTTTTCGGCCAGCAGTCCGGCTATCATATCGACATCGCCTGATAAGTAGCATATAACACGGAACCCCAGGATATCGCGCATTTCATAAACAGAGCTGTAGTGGTCCTGTTTTCTTTTAAGCTTTTCCTTTATGGAATCCATAGTTTTGATACGATGGGTTATAAGCATTAACGGATTACCGTCTTTTATAAGGATCCTGTGCATCCGTTCATCCACGATGCTTTCAAGAGCGGTGTATCTGTCTATCAAAGCCTGAATTTCTTCGTCGGTCTCAAACGCCATTTTTCCTCTCCTTTCCGTATCTAAACATTGATATATGCTCCTGCCTGGACCTTCCACATCCTCGCGTACTTACCATCCGCCTTAAGCAGTTCCTCATGGCTTCCCTGCTCGACTATATTACCGTCCTCAAGCATGATTATCCTGTCTGCGTTGCGCGTTGTCGAAAGCCTGTGGGAGATAAAGATCACCGTCTTGTCTCCCGTTGCCGAAAGCATAGCATGGTTAAGCTGATACTCCGCTATGGGATCGAGCGCGCTCGAAGGTTCATCAAGGATCATCAGCCCGGCATCCTTATAAAATACCCTCGCGATCGCAAGCTTTTGATTCTCACCGCCGGACAGGTTTACCCCCTCTTTGGAGAATTCATTTGTAAGCTCTGTCTTAAGTCCGTTTTTAAACCTGTCTATCCTGTCTATGAGCCCGCTGTCGGCAAGAGCCCTGCGCACCTTGTCATTATCCGCTTTCTCCTCAACATCCAGTATAACATTTTCGGTCACGTTTCCGGCAAAAATCTTAAAATCCTGGAATACCGTGCCTACCGTGTCCCTGTATGCTTCAAGGTCGTACTTCATTATATCGGTTTTATCCGCAAGTATCTGTCCGGAGCACACGTCATAAAGCCTCATAAGGAGCTTTACAAGCGTTGTCTTGCCTGCGCCGTTATATCCGACGAGTGCTATCTTCTCACCCGGCTTAATATATAGGTTAAGCTTCTTAAGAAGCATATCGGTACTGCTGCCGTATGCAAACGAAACATCCTTAAGTTCGATCTCCTTGGCATTCTTATCAGGAACAAGGTTTTCGTCGGATACTATCTTGGGCTCATATGAAAGGAACTTCCTTATCCTGCCTATGTAAAGGCTGCTCTCGCACGCATGCGGATATGATTCTGAAAATACCCTCATGCTCTGCCTCATCCTTCCGAAGGATCCGTAAAGGATGGCAACCGTAGAGAATGACAGCCTGTGAAGGACCGCCGCCTGGTAAACAAGATAACCGATGAAAATGACCGAATAGAAAAGGTCATCACACAGATAGCTCTTTACAAATCCGAGGATCCACTTTTTGAAGGCATACTTTTTCTCGATCTTGAATACTTCGCCGTTTGCCTCCTCAAACTCCTCAAACAGGACACCCGAAACATCAGGATTAAGCCTTATCTCCTTGGCGTAATCGCTAAGATAAAAGATACGCTTGATATAATCCCTCTTCCTCGTATATGGCATGCCCTCGACCTTAACAAGATAATTCTGTTTGTTGTATATCTGCTCGAAGACTATCGTAAGCACAAACGACGCGGTGGCAAATATGATCGACACCTTATCCTTCATTAAGAAGAACACGCCGGTAAAAATGAAGGCGGTGATGCCTCCGAGTACATTTTTGACAAATTCAAGGACTTTTTCTATCTGCTTATCCACTTCGGATATGGCAAGGACCTGTTCGTTGTAAAATTCGGGATCATCGTAGCATGAAAGATCGACCTTCCTTGCCTTCTCATACAGCAGCATCCTTATCTTCTGCTTTACTTTCGGGCGCTCTTTCTCCGTTATATAGTCCTGCGAGATCACGGTATATACCATTCCCAGTGTAATGAGGCCCGCAAGCACCAGTATGTTTAATGCGACCGATGAGAAAGAATAGTCAAATTCAGCAGCTTCGAGCACATAACCTATGAGCACGGTATGCTCAAAGAATATGGATATCTGATTCCTGACAGAATCCACCGACTGAAAGATGACAAACTTGGGCGATGCCTTAAACATCATCTTAAGGAAGAAGAAGTTATTTGAGAATACCAAAGCGGCACTCTGTTTGGTCTTTTCTTTTTCGTTCACAGTACCACCTCCTCTTCCTTCTCCAAAGCAAGGTAATTCATGGCCTGCTTCTTATACATCTGGGCATATTTCTCACCGAGAGCTATAAGCTGCTTGTGAGTACCCTCCTCGATGAGTGTACCCTTCTCAAGCATCAGCACCCTGTCGCAGTCCTTGACCGATGAAAGCCTGTGGGAAATGAAGAGCATAGTATGGTCCTTCGCTTCCCTTAAGATATTTTTGAAAAGTTCATATTCGGCTATCGGATCGAGTGCACTTGAAGGCTCATCAAATATCTTCATTGGCGCATCCTTGACAAACGTCCTTGCCACCGCGATCTTCTGACTCTCCCCGCCTGAAAGCACAGTGCCCTTATCATCGAACTCCTTCGTCATCATCGTGTCCATACCGTTTTCAAGAGTCATTATCTTATCGTAAACTCCGGCCTTTTTGAGAGCATCGGCAACAACCGATCCCTCATCCTCATAATGCCTTCCCATAAGGATGTTCTCCTTAACCGTCATTCCGAAGAGCATGAAGTCCTGGAAGGTAGTCGCAAAGATGTCACGATAGGCACGCAGGTTGTACTTACGTATATCGATCCCGTTGTATAGGATCACTCCGCTATCCGGATCATACAGGCGCAGCATGAGCTTTATTATCGTTGTCTTGCCCGCCCCGTTATGTCCTACAAGCGCAGCCGTCTCGCCGTCGGTTATCTTAAACGAAAGATCATGTATCGTTTCCTTATCTCCGTACGAGAAGGAGACATTTTTAAATTCGAGAGTTTTAAAAACGGGGTCCGGCATGATGCCGTCCTGATCCTCGGGAATTACCTCCTTATATTCAAGAAAGCTCTTCAGGTTGTTTATGAACATTCCGTTCTTAAGAACTTCCATGACATTTTCAAATACACGGATGAGTATCCATGCCATGGCGACCATAAGGCTTGTCATAATGGTAAGTTCGGGAAGCGTAACGGTACCCGAGACCCTGTTACGATAGATCGCATACAGCAGCACGCCTTCAAAGATCGCGGTAAAGGTAAAGGTTAAGCGCAGGAAACTTAAACTACAGTTGGCAAAAGCGTACTTTATCGCAACCCTGACATTCTTTTCGGTAGCTTCCCTGTACTGCCTGCGCATAAGCTCAAAGACTTCGGAAAGCCTGATCTCCTTGGCCCCGTCGGGAAGATACATCATCCTGCCCACATAGTTGATCACCTTCTCGTTCGGTGCCTGCTCCTGATAACGTTTGAATTCATATTTATTCTTAAGGTTTCCGAATACAAAATTACCTATAAGGGGAAGGATGATGAACAGCATTGCATAGTGATCTATCTCATACATAAGATAAAACACCACTCCGGCGGCAACTGCTCCTATGGTGGAGCCCAGTATCCCCCTGATGATCGCCGTTATCTTCTCCTCGGCGCCGTCCATTGCCATGGTATATCTGTTGTAAAAATCGGGATCCTCATAACACCTAAGCTCTACGTTGCGGGCCTTTTCATACATCTTCCTGTATATCCCGCCAAACAGCCTGTTGGTATCAAGAGGATACACCACGTTTTCTACATACGACGTATAAACGGCGCATACGGCAAACACCGCTCCGCTTATCAAAATGAAATTCATGATATGCTCAAAACCAAGATCCTGATCCAGGGCGTTGACTATCACCCTCATGAACACACCGTCAAAAAATACCCACTCGCCGTGCCCAATAAGCCACAGGAAAAAAGAATGTATGATGATGCCGGGACATATCTTTGAAGCAAGAGTCATGGCATACCATGCATTCTTTATCGTTACGTTAAGTGCAAGTTTTTCTTTATCCGCCTTGGCCACGCTACTTACGGACCTCCTGTTTTTTTAAAGAAATCATCAAGCTTCTTAAGCAGTGCCGCCTTGTCGATCGTCTTAAGGAGATAGTCTGCCGGACACAGGCTCACAACAGACAGCACGCTCTTTGCATCTCCGCGGCCCGTCAGGAACATAACTGGGATCCTGTCGGTACCGGAATCGCTGTTTAACATCTCAAGGACCTGGGGTCCGCTTGCTATCGGCATTTCGTAATCAAGCAGTATAAGATCCGCCTTGTTCCTGGCAAGATAGGTAATGGCCTGTACGCCGCTTGATGCCATTCCGACGTGATAGCTGTCCTTTAACCACTCATAAACCGTACGCATATAGGTAATATCATCATCTACGATAAGGACGGTGCGCTTGCGATTCTCCCCCGTATTATCCTCCATGTATTTTTTTATGCCCTTTAAAAGGTCATCCATTTTAAGAGGCCGCCTGAACCACTCAAGGATCAGGGTTTCCGGGATCACGCTTATTGCCTGCTTATGCTCATCTTCATCTCCTATAAGGATGATCTTTATATCAAGATCCCCCGCCATATCCTTAAGATAGACCAGGGTCTCGGTCAGGTCCTCCATCTCCTCGCTTAAGAAAAGAATGATAAGCTCCGTATTGGTTCTGTATTGGTCGATCTCTTTTATCTTACCGTGCGAAAGCACCGCGGGCAGCCCGCTGTCTTCAAGCTTTGATACAAGGCTGTTCGCAAGAAAGCTTTCCGTACCGCTTATTATAAGGACTTTTCCCTGAGTGTAATCATCATTCATTGTAAACCTCCCGTTTGACGGGTAAAAACATGCCCCATCTGAATACAAATTCTAAATTCCATACGGCGGTTTGTCAATATCGCGGGCTTTTCAGGGCCCTCCGTGATCTCACCGAAAAAACGCACAAAAAAGCATTTATGTATCCGCAAAAATCGTCAATTCATCCATTGTAACAACAGCCGATAACTACTATACTAGTCTACAATACCTACTATACCTACTATAATAAGAAGGATCACAGGACCTTATCGATGGAAACATATACCATATTCAGAAACTTAGCCATAATAATCATATTTGCCAAGGTATGCGGCATTGCCGCAAGAAAGTTAAAGGCTCCCCAGGTTGTCGGCGAGATAATCGCGGGACTCATTGTCGGTCCCAGCATACTCCACCTTGTCGAGCCCACAACATTTCTTGCCCAGATGGCCGAGATCGGCGTGGTTCTGTTAATGTTTTCAGCCGGTCTTGAAACCGACCTTAAGGAACTGTTAAAAACCGGACCGATCGCCTTTCTTATCGCATGTGCAGGCGTATTTGTCCCGCTGTTTGGCGGATGCCTGCTGCATATGTGCTTCTACGGATTCAATCCGATCGGCGATCCCGGATTTGTGACTTCCCTTTTCATAGGCGTTATCATGACCGCCACCTCGGTAAGCATAACGGTGGAAACGCTAAAGGAACTCGGCTACTTAAAGAGCCGGGTAGGTACCACCGTGCTGGCGGCCGCCATCATAGACGATATAATCGGTATCATCGTATTGACCTTCGTGATAGGAATGAGAACACCCGATTCGAGCATGGGACGTGTCGTTCTTAAAACACTTCTTTTCTTTGTATTTTCGATAATAATCGGCATCCTGTCCTATCATGCATTTAAGTGGATCGACAAGCGCTGGCCGCATACCAGGCGCATACCGATAGCAGGACTTGCCTACTGTTTCGCCTTTGCCTATATCGCCGAGCATATCTTTGGCATTGCGGATATCACCGGTGCTTACTTTGCCGGCATAATCCTGTGCTCCATTAAGGACTCTGACTATATTGCGGAAAAGATGGATATCAATTCATATATGCTCTTCGGCCCGATATTCTTTGCAAGTATAGGATTAAAGACCGATATTGCGGATTTTTCAATGAACATACTTTGGTTCTCGGTAGCCTTCGTGATCGTTGCCCTTATTACAAAAATTATCGCCTGCGGAGCCGTTGCAAAGATATGCAGGTTCAACACAAGCGATAGTTTAAAGATCGGCGTCGGTATGATGACCAGGGGTGAAGTCGCCCTTATCGTCTCTCAGAAGGGACTGTCGGTCGGCATCCTGAAACCGGTATTTTTTACGAGCGTCATATTACTGATAATAGTTTCATCAATAGCCACGCCCATAGTACTTAAGTTCCTGTTTAATCATGATCATTCCAAAAAGGCAGCCGCCTAATCATTCTTTATCGAAAGGATCAGCGCAACCTGCAATGCAAGAAGCGTAAGGTACATGACATCGAAATCTTCCATGTGGCTTACCGCTATACCGTATATCTTATCCTCATGATGGATATCGGTTATGCAGTACCTGCTGCTCTTGTCATCCTCATATTCCGAAGCAAACGACAGCTCGGTAAGGTCCCCTTCGACAACCGGCCTTGAATCCTTCGGATACGTTACAACACCATCCTTTGATGTCTTACGTGCCGCGAGCCGCATCCCGGTCTTCTTTATCCCTTCGACTCCATCCTTCATGCTTACAGGCTCATCATAGAGGAAGATATAGATATCCGATTTATCGGAGAAATCCATCTTCTCAAGCGCAACCCTGAACATCTCCTGCTCATCATCCTGAAAGCTCATGTTCCTTGCGATAAGCAGCAGCTGGAGCGCTTCGGTTTCATGCCTTATCGTTTGGACATCGGCAAGATTTAATATGTGATTCTGCAGGTATTTCATACCCTCGACCATCATGTCCGATAAGCCCACCATCGTATTATGGTCTTCCGATGCATGTATGAGCGCCGACATATAATCGGAAAATGCGCTCATAAGGGCATACGGCGAAATGTACCTGCTGTACGGAGAGCTGATTATCTTCCGGAGCTGATCCACTATAACATCGCCGTTTAATGTATCCTTTATATAACCGCCTGCGATCAGGGTATCCTTGAAGATCGCCTCGTACAAAAGATCATATATCTTATCGCTGACTTCATCGATAACATTTGAAATGAGGATATCCTCACGCATCAGCTCAGCGACCTTGATCGCATAAAACTCGGGCTGCAGGCGCTCGTTCTCGTTCATCGGCAGATACCTGTGCTGGGCACCGAAGCTGCATCCGCACGAAGCACGCTTCTGCAGTACCGTAGGGATGATGCCTCCGTCGATGATACCGTCCCTGAGCAGAGTAAGTATGTTTTCGACAGCCATGTAGCCTTCATAATAAAAGTCCTGCATCACGGTGGTAAGCGGAGGATCGCTTGATATAGCGCGTACATCATCATCATATCCGGTAACGGCCACCGCATTCTTGTTTACATGCGGATTTCCGATGGTAAAGCCCCTGCGTTTAAGCACCCTGTATGCCGCATATGCCATGAAGTCATTTGCGCATACAATGGCTTCGGGATGCTCGTTCCTGTCAAGGAGCTCCTCGATATCGCTCTCGCACTCCTCGCTGAAGCGGCCGTATGTCATCATCTTCTCTTCAAACAGGATGTTGTTTTCTATGAGTACATCCTCAAAGGCTCTCTGCCTCTCGATGGACTCCCTGTTCTCGGGCCACCCTCCCACAAACAGGAATTTGGTATATCCGTGATAACTCACCAGATGCTCGACAACCTTACGCATGCTGTTGTAATTATCATTTACGATATAACCGGTATTGGCCCGGTCCGAAAATTCCTCAAGGATGATACAGGGAACATCCCTGTAGCTGTCAAGGAACCTTGCCTTTTCCTCCTTGGACATAAGGACCGTATGAGCTCCGTAAATTATCACTATGCCGTCGAGAGCATTCCTTCTTACATGCTCCCTTATTATGGCGTTCATTATAGCCGGATTATTGTCAAGCTGCCCGCCGTCCATGAAATTGTATGCCAGCTGTGCCCCTGCCAGCACAACAAGATCGACTCCCAGGTCATTTGCCGCCTGGGCCATACCCCTTAAAACCCTCTTCATGTAAGGTGCGATAGCGCTGCCCATGAGCACCCCTATCCGCTTCCGTCTGCTTATCATATATTACTCCTTTGAATTTTTAAGAGGGCA
Organism: Lachnospiraceae bacterium; assembly: GCA_024694965.1. Taxonomy (GTDB): domain Bacteria; phylum Bacillota; class Clostridia; order Lachnospirales; family Lachnospiraceae; genus UBA2868. Next base: position 12,595 of record JAILJC010000083.1, on the reverse strand, counting down.
GATCTTATATACCATCATGTATTCATTAAGATTTGACTTACGATAAAAACTCATGCGTACACGTTCCATTACCTTGACCGCATTTTCATAAGAATCAACGGGGAACATTATCGCATACTGATCCTCGGAATAGCGGCAGATACTGTCTCCCATCCTCAGCTCATGCTTGCAGCACTCAAGAAGTGCCGACATTGCGCGTTCATTCTTTAGCGGATCATGCCTGTCGGCAAGCTTGGAACGCAGAGTCACCATTGTAAGGAACATGGTCTCGCCCGTACGCATAAGAAGCCTTCTCTGAAGCCTGTATACCTCACGGAACATCTCATATTCACATACAAATGCGGTATTCTCGGAAGAGTCGGTTTCCATTTCCTCCCTTACGCCGCCGATTATCCTGTCCATATCCTTTACAGCCGAGCGGAACATATGATACTGGTCGCGCATCTCCTCGCTCTCAAGGCCCTTCTGCATTGCGATGGACATTTCATTCTCGATCTCGAGCGATACCGGGATATACTCATGCACCTTGTTGCATACATCGATAACGGCATTGTATTCATTCCTGCTCTTAAGCATCTGGATATATTCAAATGCCACACGAATGTAGAGATCCCTTAACCTTACTGCCTTCGGCACTACCCAGTGCTCGGCATTGGAATCGGGCAGAAGGTTTCCGGTATAAAGTTCCATTGCCTCCTTGAGCGCCTTCTCCCTCTTTTCATCGCTTTCAATGCTGTTGAGTGCCGCTTCCGAAGCTTCCTCGAAATCATAGATATCGATGGAAACATTAAGATCGGGATTCCACTGATATGCACCCCTTCTGCTTATGATGGAATTATCAAGCGCGGCGATATCCGATGACTCGATCATCGCCCTGTACCTGTACAAAAGCGTACGAAGTGCTGTTCCCGGGTTGGCATAATCCTCGCCGGACCATAACAGTTCAAACAGTTCCTTATGCGAAATGGGCTTATCCTTATTAAGGAGAAGGTAGCACAAAAACAGTTTCGTCTTTCTTGTATTTGAAAGATTTTCCAGTATCGGCTTGTCGTCCCTGTAGATCGCAAATTTACCAAATAACGTTATCCTTACATTAGATGCCATATCAACCTCCGATAGTAATAATTGTCACAAATCAATCCAATTATGATACTATCACTTGGTGATTGAAAATTCAAGCCTTTTTTATGTTTTTTAATGGTTTTGTGGAAAAATATTACTGTAAGATAATGATGCCGCGGTCCGGAAGCGCTTCAATATAGTCCGAAACTTTAATGCTGTTTTCGCTTACAGATGTGGCAGAAACGCTTTTTGACTCTTCATCAACAAGTGCATGCACTATATCCCTTCCGGAGACAATATTGTTGTTGCCGTATACATATATCCTGTCCCCGGCGATTATGAGTCCCTCAACATTGCATCCGTCCTCGATTATCACATTCTTGGATGTTATTATGACGCCGCTGAAATCAGACGTTAATGTAACGTCCTCATTGGATATTATCTTGGCATAGCTGCCGGTATATGAAGGATCCTCGATACTTGAATAATAGGATGAGATACCGTTTACCATTCCCGAAGTGCTGTTTATGAGCCTTATCATCTCCTCGTAGTGTTCCTCGTTCGTAAACTCAGTTGAGCCGTCCCGCAGGAACTTGTCGCCGTTTACCGTATATTCGGTCTTTGAGGGATAGTTTTCTATATCGTTTATGGTATTCGCATATATGGATATCTTGTCATCTTCACTGCCGAACACGACAAAGGCTCCCTTTATGTTTATATCGCCGGTGGTAATGATGCTGTCACCGAATACGGCCGCCTGAGTGGTCAGGAAGTTGATGCCGCCGTAGGGATCCTTCTCCCCGTAAATGACTTCGGCTTCCCTGCCCTCCTCAAACTCGTGCGTTCCGGCATACATGCTGCCTACAAAGGAGGATGTCGCACCCGTGATATATATGCCCTTCATCGCAACGAGGCTGTAATCGTAGAAATTGACGCTCTCGTCACTGAAGGCAACATCGGCGTTCCCGATATTGATCGTGCAGGCCTTTTCGCCGACAACAACCTCGCCTATTAAGTACTGCAGTACAACATCCCTTAATACGCACTGTTTTATCTCACCGCTTGCTTCATTATAATCAATAAAAAACTCGGGACCGGGATCCGGTGCGACACGGATCGATGCCCCCGATTCCTTGGGAAGCATCGGGTCAAGCACTGCGGCTATCCCCTCTCCCGAAACGTCATAAACAGACCTTAAGCGCTCAATATACTGCTTGTAAAATGCAGCCTTCTTTCCGGTATTGAGTGCTTCGACCGTTGAACCTTCCTCATTTTTAAGCTTTAACAGCATAAGGGAATAAACATCATCGGAAATGCGCTGACAGTCGGCAGTAACTCCCTCTTCAAGGACTTTTACCGCCTCATCGAGTTGATTCTCTACACGTACTCCCGTACGTTTTTCGATAAGTATCTTACTTATGTTAACCGTTTCGGCATACACAAACACCACTGTCATGGCAGTTATGCCAAGCAGAAACAATGCGACTACGGCTTGTTTGTGTTGTGAATTCATAAGCCCTTCACCAGATCATAGAAACGCAGCACAGGCTGCAGCATTGACAGGAGCAGGAACAGTACGATAACAGCCATGATAACGATGGACACAGGTTCCCTTCTGGCCATCCTCTTCTCGGCGTCCTTCTTAGCCTCTTCCTCGTAATACTCGGCAACGTGCATCAGCATCCGGGGAGTATCTCCCATCTCCTCACCCACCGATATCATCTGCAATACCATGATGGGGAAAAAGTCAAACACGCACAGGGCATTGCTGAGCGTAGAGCCTGCTGCCGAAGCATTGGCAGCATCAAGAAGCCGGTACGTAAGGAACGGATATTCCGTAAATGAATGTGCTGTCACAAAAAGAGCATCCTTTGTGGCAACACCTACCTCAAGTAGTGCGTTCATATATCGTGCAAACTTGGCGTATACGTTCATGCGCTTATATGATCCCGCGGGAAGAGACTTTTCACCCAGCTTCGGCCCCAGCAGATCGGCGCTGCTGGCCTTCCTGTACAGAAAGATGGCGAGAAAGACAAGAACGATAAGTATGGTAAGAAGCCACCATATCGCCCTGAATGAATCGGCAATGGCAAGTAAAGCCTTCGAAAGTCCAGGGAGCTCGTTATCGATCCCGGTAAACATATCGACAAATCCCGGATACACTACAAGCATCATGACTATCATTACGATAAACGAACATGCCGTAACAAGTGCCGGATAAAACAGAGAGCTTTTGTTCATGCGGCTCCTCTTTACTTCCTGTTCGAAAATATCGGCAAAGCGCTTAAAGACAAGCGCCACCATGTCATTTTTCTCGGCGGATGAGACCGCAATGGTTAATGCAAACGGAAAACACGCGCAGTTACCCATCGCCACGGAAAGGTCATATCCGTCCTTAAGATCGTTGTATATCTTTTCAAGAGCTTCCCTCAGATCATCATTGGGGGTCTGCTCAACAAGTATCCTGACCGTATCTATAACACTTACGCCCGCCTCATGTATCTTGGCAAACTGGGCGCACATATCCCGCATATCCTCATAAGGCACGGTACCCCTTGCTTCCGCCCTTGAGATATCTATATTCTCGTATTCGGCCTTTTCGGTTATCGTATAGGCATCGGTTATATTGAACGCACGACGGTCATCACGCTCTTCTTTGTCTTCCTTCTGCGCGATCACGCGGGCTGCGGTTTCCTTGGCCTCTTTGTCGGAAACCCTTGCAGATGCAAACTCGCTCCAGTCGCCCGTGGGTGCTTCATCAACAACCTCATCACGCCTGCTCCGGCCCCTGCCCTTTGCCTTTCGGCCGGACTTTTTCTTCCTTCGCCTGCCGCCGTATTCGGGTTCGGCCTCCGGCTGTTTTATCACAATATCAGACGGTTCAAGAAACGTAAGGCTGTCGTCGGATAATTCCCCGTCATCCGAAAAAGGCCGGTCACTTTCAAAAACATCATCAATGTTATCTTCGGGCATGGGAATAGGCAGGGGTACATTGTAACCCTGCTCCATAAAGCTTTCAGGCGAAAGCCTTTGCCCCTGAGGCATCTCGTTTAGCTCAAACTCGTCATACATTCTTCAGTCCACACTTACTGCTCCGCATCGCCGCCTGCCGGGACATCGGTATTTGTGTCACCGCTCACAGTGCCCCGGTCGCCTCCGCTTATAGTGCCGCCCGTCAGGAAAGCCTCTCTAAGCGCCGGAACAAAGGATGCGTAATCAACCATGCTTATGTCAAGATCAACCTTTTCATCCACTCCCTTTATGTATCCGTCGGGAGTGTATTGCCATATCGTAAAATCATATAGAAAATCATTCTCCTCCAGGTACTGGGCAGCCCAGAAATCATAGGCCTGAAGAGACTCATATTCAAGGTCCCTGCGGATCCAGTTCTCGGAGGCATATATCATGGGATAGTAGCCTTCCCTGCTTATCCTTTCGCAAAAAGCGGAGCACATGCTGCTCCTTAATTCATCCTCTATCTCGGTCGTATTCGTACGGGCCGTTTTATCGGGTATATACTCGGTATCTATTGCAACCGGATAGCTTATCTTATAATCCTTTATAAGGTCGAGCGTAAATTCAGCCTCGCTTATTGCTTCCTCAACGCTTACAGCCTGTGTAAAAAAGTACACGCCGAGAGGGATATCCCTGTCATTGCAGGCCTTCGCATACTCCCTGAACTTCTCATCTTCGATAAGAGCACCCTCGGAATAGCCCCTGTATCCGCAGCGAAGCATTACAAACTCGATCCCCGAATCCTTTACTTCATCCCAGTTTACATTCTCCTGATGATAGGACAGGTCGACCCCCAGATGTGAGATCGTGTTTCCCTCATCATCATGGTAAGCCATGAAGCCGTCATCATCATAGTAAAAATTAGCCGTATTATATGAGTTTACCGGGATCTGTCCGAGTATCCGCTTCCTTTCGGGGAAAAAAACGTTTACTACCTTGTTATCCACATCCCCCGAAACCACGACACTCGGCTTGTTGACCGTTGCCGCCGAAGGAGCTTCCACTGCAGTTTCCGCTACGGTTTCCGTCTTTTCCTTTTTGTGGCTGAGGCTTCCGAACATATAGCCGAGTACGACACCTATAAGGAAGATCACTGCCCCCAGCGCACCCAGCGTAATATATAGTTTGGTACGGTTACTTAGCGTTCTCACAATTTATGATTTTACATGAAACCATGCCTTTTTTCAAGCATCCGCGCACAAAGAAAGGAGATGCTTAAGCATCTCCTTTTAAGGCACAAGTAATAAATTATAAAGTAATAAAATTTATTTTAAATTATAACTTTGTTACGTTGGTTGCCTGAGGTCCCTTTTCACCCTGAACTACATCGAACTCAACAGCTGCGCCTTCGTCAAGAGACTTAAAGCCTTCCATGTTAAGTCCTGAATAGTGAACGAACACGTCCTGACCCTGCTCATCAGAGATAAAGCCGTATCCCTTCTGGTTGTTGAACCACTTTACCGTACCCTTCATTGTAGTACCTCCAAATAAAAATGTATTGATAGATTGATGCACATAACATCGGTTTGATAATATCATACTTGATGCATGTTGTAAATAAAGAATTTATGAGCTGTCAGGCTCCCGAAGGCGGCATCTGTGTCATTGACTGAACACTTGCCTGCTGCTGCCTGTGCTGCATCTCAAGTGCTTCCAGCTGCCTTGACATCTCGTAAATATCCATATGTGCCCTCTGAAAGGCCGACACAACGGTGGGATCAAACTGCAGGCCCGCCGCCTGCGTAATGATATTATATGCCTGCTCGTGAGTCTTCGCCTGCCTGTACGACCTTGTGGAAACAAGCGCGTCATATGTATCGGCAACCGACAATATCCTTGCAAGTATCGGGATATTGACACCCATCAGATGATCGGGATATCCTCCGCCGTCATACCTTTCATGATGATAACGGGCCATCTGGTATGTGAAGTTAAGGAACTTGCTGTTCGGTATCAGATAGGAATAACGCTGGATAGCGTCCGCCGCCAGGACGGTATGCTTCTTCATCAGCTCAAATTCCTCATCCGTATACTTTCCTACCTTTTGCAGTATATGATCGGGAATACCTATCTTACCCATGTCATGCAGCTGGGAAGACAGTATGATAAGTTCAAAATCAGCGGGATGTATCCCGTAATTGACGCCCGACATGAGCATTTCACGCAGGATGAGTCCCATGTACCTTGATACGGCAAGCGAACTCATTCCGGCATAGGTATCCTTAACCTTGATAAGGTCGGTTATAACTCCGATGATGAAATACTCAAGCTTAAGTGTATTCTGGTCGGCCGATGCCATAGACTGCTTAAGCTGGCCCATGTAGGTGCCCATCTGCTTCTTGTTTTCAAGAAGCTCGGTCTGCATCTCGACACGTTTTTTAAGTATCTGCGCATTTATGGGCTTCTTGACAAAGTCGGCCGCACCCATCCTGTAGGCCTCTATTTCCGTGGATGCATCCTTATCACCCGATATGATGATAACCCTTATGCCCTTTGTTTTGTCGGAGGTCATAAGCCTCGTCAGCACTTCAAGGCCGCTTACACCCTGGAGCATAAGATCCATTATAAGGAGGTCCGGCATGATATTTGCCTTATTAAGCCTCGCCAGAGTCTGCTTGGCATTGTTCATCCCGATGACATTGTAATCCTTCTCCAATGCCTTCTGGATCATCACAAGCTCGACTTCATTGTTGTCCAAAACCATTACCGAATACAATCAATAACCTCCTGAATCTCAAGATCACCGCCAAACAGCTTAAGTGCGCTGCCTACAGTGATATCTATCCTGCCCCGTCCTGCCTCTTTTATAAGCCTTATATCGTCAAGAGCCGATATTCCTCCTGCGTACGTAATAGTATAAGGAATCCCTGCCAAAATAGCAATGATTTTTTCATCTATCCCGGCCTTTTTTCCTTCCACATCTACCGCGTGTATAAGGAACTCGTCACAGTACCCTGAAAGATCGTCAAAGATACCCTTTTCAAGCCTGTGCCCGGTAAACTTCTGCCACCGGTCGGTAACTATGTAATAACCGTCCTCCTTAAACCTGCTGCTTAAGTCAAGGACTATCCTGTCCTTTCCCACACTTTTTTTAAGGAGTTCAAGCGCGTCCCAGTCGATATGTCCGTCCCTGAACACATAAGACGTGACTATAACATGGGATGCCCCAGCTTCAATATATTCAGACGCATTTTCGGCGTTTATGCCGCCGCCTATCTGCATGCCGCCGGGATATGCCAAAAGTGCCTTAAGTGCCTGAGCCTTCGTATCTTCCGCTTCCTTCGTACCACGGGCATTTAACATGGCGATATGTCCGCCATCAAGCCCCATAGTCGCATAAAGCGCGGCATAATAAGCCGCGTCTTTATCGGATACATAGTTTTCGGCGGTACCCTCATTACTGTCGCTGAGACTGCCGCCGACTATCTGTTTAACTTTTCCGTTATGTATATCAATACATGGCCTGAATTTCATAATTTCAGCCGTTTCCTTATCCTATAACATCTTTCATCGTGTAATGTCCCGCACCCTTGCCCTTAAGGTATTTGGCTGCCTGGACGGCACCCTTTGCGAATACCGCGCGTGAAAAAGCCTGATGCGAAAACGTTATGACCTCATCCTGACCGGCGAAGATAACGTCGTGATCTCCGACGATCGTCCCGCCGCGCACGGCAGATATGCCAAGCTCCTTTTTACCTCTTACGCGCCTCACCTGGCTCCTGTCATAAACATACTCGTACTCATTGTCACGAGCCTCATTTATGGAATCGGCAAGAGCAAGGGCTGTTCCGCTGGGTGCATCAAGCTTGGTCCTGTGGTGCTTCTCGACTATCTCTATATCAAATCCGGCATCTGCAAATACTCCGGCCGCCTCGGCAACAAGCTTCATGAGGACGTTTATCCCAAGCGACATATTTGCTGACTTAAGGATGGCGACCTTTCCCGCACACTCTTCAAGATGTGCAAGCTGCTCCTCGCTTAAGCCCGTAGTACATTCCACGCAGGGTATCTGCTTATCCACGCACCAGTCAAGCAGGTGATCCACAGCACCCGAAAAACCGAAATCGATCACTGCATCCGCCTTGATCTCGCAGTCATCGATGGATTCGTATACCGGATAATCGTTCTTCTGCCCGCCGGCCACATCAATACCCGCAACTATCCTTGCATTCTCATCATCGGCAACGATCCCCGTTATCATCTGTCCCATACGGCCGTTGCAGCCATGCAATATTATGTCAACCATTACAGTACCCCGTATTCTTTCATTGCTTTTTCAAGCTTCTTTGCATTTTCGGGATCCATCTCGGCTAAAGGCCTCCTTAAGACTCCGCCGTCCCTTCCCTGGAGCTGAACGCCCTTTTTAACTGGAATGGGATTAACCTCGCAGAATAAAGCGTTGCAAAGGGGAAGTGCCTTGAGTTGCAGCTCGCAGCTCTTCTTGACATCTCCTTCATGAAATGCTGCCACTATATCATGTGTCTGCTTCGGAGCCACATTCGACAAAACGGATATAACTCCCAGACCTCCGAGCGAGAGGATCGGAACTATCTGGTCATCATTTCCCGAATAAAGGTCGATCGCACCGTCAGCAAGCTGCATCAGCTTCGCAACCTGTGAAATGTTACCGCTCGCTTCCTTAATGGCTACTATGTTCTTAACTGTTTTGGCTAAAGTCGCGGCCGTTTCGGGCTGGATGTTGCATCCGGTCCTGCTCGGAACATTGTAAAGAATGATGGGAAGCTTAACGCTGTCGGCCACCATCGTAAAGTGTTCGATAAGACCCTTCTGTGTAGCCTTATTATAGTAAGGTGTTACAACCAAAAGCGCATCAACTCCGTACTTCTCGGCCTCGGTCGACAGATAGATCGCCGTCTCGGTACAGTTGGAGCCCGTACCCGCTATCACCGGGATACGCTTGTTTACCACCTCGGCACAGAACCTGATACATTCAAGATGTTCCTCATGCGACAGACATGAAGCCTCACCCGTTGTGCCGCAGACAATGATCGCATCCGTTCCGTTTGCTATCTGGTATTCGATCTGTTCCCTGAACGTATCGTAATCAACATCTCCGTTTGCTTTAAAAGGTGTTGTGATCGCAACACCGGCTCCCTTGAAAATAGCCATGTCATACCTCCTTAAGTAAATTCACTTCCGTTTACCTTATCATCCGATCATCGTATATCCGACAACTGCCCTGTTACTGCCCCGGCACAGCTCCTCCGAGTGCGGGAAGCGCCGGTGCCGCCTGTGCCGCAGCCGCTGCTGCCGCCGCTGCCGCCGCCTGTGCCTCCTTAGCCTGTGCTTCTGCTGCCGCCGCTGCATCCGGGTTCGCAAGATAAGCAGCGTTCACGGGATTTGTGGGGTCATACAGCGGTACACCGTTTAGATAACTGTGTATGCAGTATGGCAGTGATGCATTCTGATTGCCGTCCGGGGATACCACTATTATTCCCGGTGTAGCATACGGGCAGGTATCCGCTGCCCTTAGTCCCGTCACAGCACATACCTTGCCAAGTACATGGCAGTCACACGATTCCTTGGGAAGCTTTGACTCGTCAAAGAACTCTGTAACGGCACTGCCGTCGGCCGAACACAGCCCGGCAACCGCCATCTTTCCCGACTTACGGCATATCGTCGCCGTGACAACGCCCTCAGGCTTGACAAAATCCTTGTATTCGAGGTTCTCATGCAGCCTTCCCATTATCGACTTCCACAACAGCTTGGCCGTACTTGTCTCGTTTCCGACCATGTGGACGTTATTATCATAACCCGACCATGCCGCGCATGTATAATACGGCGTATAACCGGCAAACCATACATCAACGTTGCTCGATGTGGTACCGGTCTTACCGGCAATGGCCATGTTGCCGAAGTTAACCTTGGCTCCGGTTCCCTTCTTTACAACATCCTCCATGGCTGAAGTAAGCAGCCACGCGGTAGTATCCTTTAATACCTGACGGCTCTTCGGAGTATTGTCTATGAGCACGTTGCCGTCATGATCTATTATCTTTGTATAGAACGCCGGCCTGTTGTAAACGCCCTTGTTTGCGATAGTCGCATAAGCCGCCGTAAGTTCCAGGTTTGTTACTCCGTCCGTAACACCGCCGAGTGCAAGCGCCTGGGTGATATCCGATGAAACGCTTCCGTCCGCCTCGGTCCTCCTGCTTACCAAAGTGGTGAATCCGAAGTTTAACAGATAATCGTATCCGAGCTGCGGCGTGATATCCGTAAGTGTCTTGACCGCAACTATATTAAGTGACTGCTCGATACCAAGCCTTAACGTACAGGTTCCCTTGTAGCCCTTGTACCAGTTCTTAACCGGACGTCCGTTGGAGTAATTAAACGGTTCGTCCACCTGCGTGGATGCAAGGGTAAATCCTGCAGAATCAAGCGCCGGAGCATATGCGGCAAGCACCTTAAAGCACGATCCGGGCTGACGTTTTGTATCCGTTGCCCTGTTAAGCGTAAGGCTGGCCGCTTTGGTACCACGGCCTCCGACAACAGCCTTTACCTCACCCGTTGTGTGATCCATTATAACAACCGATGCCTGCGGCTGCGGTGTTAAAGAGATATTCTCGGCAACGAACTTATATCCCGGCTTCTGCATGGCGGCCTTGTACTCTTCTATCTTCTCCTCGGCTGCCTCCTGCGAGTCGAATATACTGTTGAAGCGCTTGTTGTCCTGTTTGAAATAAGATTCAAACTGCTGTGTTGAGAAATTAACCCTTTCACCGTCAGCATCCTCAAATGTAAGCTCATACTTAAGATACCACTTGACATTTGCCGGGAAATTCGCCTCATTCAAAAACTCCTCATCACATATCCTCTGTATGTCGGGATCCTGCGTCGTAAAGATGCTGAGGCCGCCGGAATACAGCGCATTATATGCCTGAGTATATGAATATCCCTTTATTTCCTGAAGGTCTGTAATGACCTGCTCCGTAAGCTCATCCACGAAGTAGGTATATATCGATTCCTTCTCGACCGTTTCATCCACTATCTTGATCCTGGAATAGACATCATCATTTATCGCATCGTCATATTCGGCCGGTGTTATGTAACCCTGATCCCGCATCTTACGAAGAACTTCCTCACGGCGTTCCGCATTGTTTTCGGGATGGGATATGGGGTTCCACTTGGTAGGATTCTGAGTGATGGCCGCTATTACAGCCGATTCGGATATCGTAAGCTCGGATGCGGGCTTACCGAAGTAGCGGTTTGAAGCCGCCTGTACTCCCAGTGTTCCCTGTCCCAAGTTTATGGTATTCAGGTAATTTTCAAGGATACTGTCCTTATCCATTATCTTTTCAAGCTGTACCGCACAGTACTGCTCCTGGAACTTTCGCCTGAACTTCTCGATCTTGCTCGACTCGGAAGTCCACGAAGTAAATACGTTGTTCTTAAGCAGCTGCTGCGTGATCGTGGAAGCACCCTGTGACAGATCACCCGAAGTCAGGGCCTTTACGCCGGCACGCATGATACCTTTTATATCAATTCCGTTATGGGTCCTGAAACGCTCATCCTCTATCGCTATAAACGCATTCTGCAGATGCTCGGGGATCTTATCTATCGTTACATATATCCTGTTTGAATTCTCGGCAACGAGCTTAACTGTCTTATTTCCTTTTGAATCATATACGGTCGTGGAATAGCCGGCCGGTGAAACATCAATACCTGATACATCCGGAGCCGTATCTATAACGCCCATGAACAGGCCGACTCCCGCACAAAGCCCTGCTGCCATCATGCATGCTGCCGCAAGCACAACGAACTTAAACAGTAACGTTCCGAAGAAGTTACCGAACTTGGGGATTACCGATGTGATGGCCTTACGCCTTTTTCTGGTTCCTCGCCTGCCGTAGTTCACAACACGCCTCCGTTATATGTGCATACAAAATCAATATATTATAACAAATATTTCAAATAAAGAAAAGCCCCGCGCAAAGCGCGGGGCCAAAGCATCACTCCACCCTATTTTATAAGGATCTCCATGATCTCATTGCTTCTTGCAACGAATTCGGACATTTCCTCTGCCGCAAGGGGATGATTGGCAATACGTGCAAGATCATACAACTGCTTAACGATCGTAGGCGTATTGTCACCTTCCTTGTTCTCAAGGATATATTTAACAAGTTTGTTGCCCGAATTCAGAATGAGCGTTTCGCCCATGTCGCTCATCGGGCCCATGCCCATGCCGTTCATTGCGTACATCTTCATCATATCCTGCATCCTTCTTGTTTCCTCGGATACGGTAAGTATGGATGATGTCGCCTCGTTCTTGAGCTTTTCGACCTTAACTTCAAGGCTTTCCTTATTGAGAACCTTCTTAAACAGCTCGGACAGTGCGGTGGTCTGCTCCTCGATCGCCTTTTTGTCGTCCTCGCTCACCTCTTCCTTGAAGTCGTCGGTGATGTCGGCATCGATACGCATGAACTTAACATCCTCGTTCTTGCTCTCAAGCTGCTGAACGAAGGGCTGGTCTATATTGTGTGTAAGGATGACCGCATCCTTG
>JAILJC010000052.1 GCA_024694965.1 Lachnospiraceae bacterium | reverse complement strand
CAGATATCTTCATCCGTACGCTGGCAGCAGACGATCGAGCTCATGCTTGATGAGGGCGTTGATACCTTCGTTGAGATAGGCCCGGGCAAGACGCTTACGGGCTTCATGAGGAAGATAAATACTGAAGGCAAAGAAATAAACGTATATCACGTGGAAAATCCCGAGGAGCTTGAAGCATATGTTAACAGGTAAGACAGCCCTTGTTACGGGGGCATCAAGAGGAATAGGCGCCGAGGTTGCCAAAGCACTGGCGGCTAAGGGTGCTTATGTGTATGTGAATTATAACGGTTCAAAGTCACGCGCCGATGAGGTGGTTGACGAGATCGTAAAGGCAGGAGGCGCGGCCGAAGCTCTTCAGTGCGATGTGGCTGATTTTGACTCTTGCAAGGAAATGATCGATAAGATCATAGCCGACAAGGGAAGGATAGACATCCTCGTAAATAATGCGGGCATCACAAGGGATGACCTGCTCATGAAGATGAGCGAGGATGAGTTTGATGCGGTGATAAGCACTAACCTTAAGGGCTGCTTTAATACGATAAGGCATGCATCAAGGTATCTGCTTAAGCAGCGCAGCGGCAAGATAATCAATATGTCGTCCGTATCGGGCGTGATGGGCAATGCGGGACAGGCTAATTACTCTGCCGCAAAGGCGGGTGTTATCGGCCTTACAAAAAGCGTTGCGAAGGAGCTTTCAAGCAGGGGCGTAAACTGCAATGCGATAGCCCCCGGTTTTATCGAGACCGAGATGACTGCGGCCATGACCGACAAGGCTAAGGAAGCGACTATTGCAATGATCCCGCTCGGAAGGACAGGTAAGGTTTCGGACATCGCAAACGCGGTGCTGTTCCTTGCATCTGATATGTCGGATTACATCACCGGCCAGGTACTCAGCGTGGACGGTGGGATGTGTATGATATGAGTTCACAAAGAATGATGACGTTATGCTTGCATATAAGGCAGCATTCTTTAGTGAACTTAACAAACATGAACAAGAAGCAATTTCCGAATGAAGTGAGGAAATTAGCGGATTATGAATGGTTGTAAACCTGCGGGAGACGCGTAGCGCCGGAGCAGGTTATATCATGTAAGAGTGTTTATAGGAGGAATATATGAAAAAACGTGTAGTCGTTACCGGCATGGGTGCGATAACCCCGATCGGTCTTAATGTAAATGAGTTCTGGAGCTCGGTGAAGGAAGGAAAGCTCGGCTTCGGACCGATAACGCAGTTCGATGCGACCGATTTCAAGTGCCATGTAGCTGCCGAGGTCAAGGGCTTTGACGGCAAGGAATATATGGACTTTAAGGCGGCAAAGAGGATGGAGCTGTTCTCACAGTATGCGGTTGCTGCAACAAAGGAAGCCATGGAAGATGCCGGGATCGATATGGAAAAGGAAGATCCCTTCCGTGTGGGCTGTGCAATAGGCTCGGGAATCGGAAGCCTTCAGAGCATTGAGCGCGAGCACACAAAGCTTGTAGAAAAAGGTCCCAATAAGGTAAATCCGCTGTTCATTCCGATGCTCATCGGCAATATGGCTGCGGGTAACGTATCTATAGCCTTCGGGCTTAAGGGCAAGAGCATAGATGTCGTAACGGCGTGTGCGACCGGTACAAACAACATCGGCGAGGCCTTCAGGACCATCCAGTACGGCGATGCCGATATCATGGTGGCAGGCGGCTGCGAAGGTTCGGTAACGCCCATGGGTGTTGCGGGCTTTATAGCACTTACCGCTTTATCAACTGTGGATGATCCCACAAAGTGTTCACTTCCCTTTGATAAGAATCGCAGCGGCTTCGTTATGGGCGAGGGCGCAGGCATTGTGATCCTCGAGGAGCTTGAGCATGCAAAGGCAAGGGGAGCCAGGATCTACGCAGAGGTTACCGGCTATGGCTGCTCGTCGGATGCGTTCCATATAACAAGTCCGGCAGAGGACGGTTCGGGTGCCGCACAGGCTATGCTTAACGCACTTAAGGACGGTGGCGTGGATCCTAAAGAGCTTACATATATCAATGCGCACGGAACCGGCACGCATCATAACGACCTGTTCGAAACACGTGCCATAAAGCTTGCTTTCGGTGACCATGCGAAGGATATAAAGATCAATTCGACCAAATCAATGATAGGACATCTTCTCGGTGCCGCAGGCGCGGTTGAGTTCATCACCTGTGTCAAGGAGATCGAGGAGGGTTACATACATAAAACAGCAGGCTACACAACGCCTGATGATGAAATGGATCTTGATTACTGTAAGGATGCATATGAAAACGTCGACTTAAAGCATGCACTGAGTAATTCGCTCGGCTTCGGCGGCCACAACGCATCCCTGCTTGTATCAAAGTATTGAGCCACTAGCCACGGGGACGGTTCTTTTGGCGGGTGATTTTAACGCGACAAAAGAACCGTCCCCATGGATGAAAACTTTATGAGGTTAGAATATGGAAAACAAAGATTTATTAACAGCAAAAGAGATCATGGAAATAATCCCGCACCGCCAGCCATTCATGCTCATCGATGCGATCGAGGAAATGGAAGAGGGCAAGTCGGTAAGGGCCAGGAAGTGCGTAAGCTACAACGAGCCTTTCTTTAACGGACATTTTCCGGGCGAACCGGTAATGCCGGGCGCACTCATAGTCGAGGCAATGGCGCAGGCAGGTGCGGTCGCGGTACTATCAATGCCTGAAATGAAGGGCAAAACGGCCTACTTTGCCGGGATAGACAAGGCCCGCTTCAAACGCAAGGTTGTTCCCGGGGACGTGCTCATCCTTGAGATGGAGATCACGAAATTAAAGGGTCCGATCGGTATCGGACAGGGCAAGGCAACCGTGAACGGAGAACTTGCCTGCAGCGCTGAAATAATGTTCGCGCTCAGTCGGTAATTAAGATAGTAATTGGTAAGTAAACCAGCAGACATGAAGCATGGGCGAGAGTAACGGAACATTTCGCCCGGATTGAGAAACAAATTAGATAGGAGTACCATCATGTGGCAGGGATTTAAAAATGTGAAAAACTACTTCCCGCTGGGCAAGAAAACGCCCGCGGAGGACACCGTAACCTGTAAGCTGTGCGGCGCCGTCCTCCCCAAGCAGGAAGCCAAGGCAAACAGGTATATATGCACCAAATGCGGCTATTACTTCAGGGTAAGGACGCATAACAGGTTAAGGATGGTGGCAGACCCTGATTCCTTTGAGGAATGGTTTGCCGATATCGAAGAATCAAACCCGCTCGATTTTCCGGGTTATGAGGAAAAACTCAAGGAAGTTCAGGAAAAGACCGGTCAGAAGGAAGGCGTGACCATAGGCCGCGCAACGATAAACGGCATCCCTGTCGTTCTGGGCGTGTGTGACTCAAGGTTCTTAATGGGTTCAATGGGCCACGTTTACGGCGAACGCATTACAGCCTCGATCGAGCGTGCGACGAAGGAAGGGCTTCCCGTTGTCCTTTTCTGCTGCTCGGGCGGCGCAAGGATGCAGGAAGGCATCATGTCGCTCATGCAGATGGAAAAAACAAGCGCGGCGCTTAAGAAGCATTCCGATGCCGGCCTCCTTTACATCCCGGTGCTCACCGACCCGACAACAGGCGGCGTTACCGCAAGCTTTGCGATGCTAGGTGACGTGATCCTCGCAGAGCCCGGCGCGCTTATCGGCTTCGCAGGCCCGAGGGTCATCGAAAAAACGATAGGCGAAAAGCTCCCAAACGGCTTCCAGAGCGCGGAATTCCAGTTAAACCACGGCTTCGTGGACGCGATAGTCGAGCGTAAAAACCTTAAAAAGACACTGTATAACATCATAAAACTCTACACCGGCTCCAAGGGCTACGCCAATTTTATGTCAACCAATGAAGAATCAGCCGAGCCCGAGGAAGTGGCAAGGGAGCAGGCGATGAAATCGGTACCGCTCTCTGCCTGGGAGAAGGTAAAGGCCGCGCGCAGCGTCGACCGTCCTTCAACCACGGATTACATGAACCTTATATTTGATGATTTCTTCGAACTCCACGGCGACAGGCTGTTTAAGGACGATCATGCGGTAATAGGCGGCATCGCTTATCTTGACGGCCAGCCCGTGACCGTTATCGGCATACAGAAGGGCAGGGACTTTGAGGAATGCGCATACCGCAACTACGGCATGTGCTCGCCCGAAGGATACCGTAAGGCGCTGCGCCTTATGAAGCTTGCCGAGAAGTTTGGCATGCCGATAGTCACCTTTGTAAACACCTCCGGCGCATATCCGGGTAAGGAAGCCGAGGAGAACGGACAGGGCGAAGCTATCGCACGTAACCTTTATGAGATGTCGGCACTTAAGGTTCCCGTTATCTGCCTTATGATAGGTGAAGGCGGAAGCGGCGGCGCTTTGGGACTTGCGGTAGGAAACGTTGTATGGATGATGGAGAATGCAACTTATTCGATTCTTTCGCCCGAGGGATTCTCATCGATATTATGGAAGTCGGGCGACCGCGTCGAAGAAGCGGCGGGCGTAATGAAGCTTACGGCCGAGGACTTAAAGGAGCTTGGCATCATTGAGGAGATAATACCCGAGTACGGCGGCGCGAATGAGTGGACGGTCCGCTCGATCGCAAAGTACATGAAGAAAAACATCAGGGATTACCTTGAGGAAAATGCGGATAAAACCGGTGAGGAGCTCGCGAACGAACGTTATGAGCGGTTCAGGAAGTTCTAGGACCCGCCAACGATAAAGAATACGAAACTAACAGGAGAATCAGCTAATGCGCGCAAGGATAATAGGAACGGGAATGGCACTTCCCGAATTGGTGGTAAGTAACGACGATCTGGCTAAGATCATGGACACGAGTGATGAATGGATCACCGAGCGTACGG
Source organism: Lachnospiraceae bacterium (assembly GCA_024694965.1). Taxonomy (GTDB): domain Bacteria; phylum Bacillota; class Clostridia; order Lachnospirales; family Lachnospiraceae; genus UBA2868. The sequence continues at coordinate 5,065 of JAILJC010000052.1, read as the reverse complement.
GTGTTAAGACAAGGCACCTTGCAGTAAAGGAGGGAACCAGCTCACTTGCTATAGAAGCCGCGAAAAATGCACTTGAAAACGCGGGTATGGATGCCCATGAACTCGATCTTATAATAGCCGCGACGGTAACGCCCGACCGCCTTCTTCCCTTCCTTTCGGGAGAGATACAGGCAGGCATCGACGCCATGCAGGCAGCAGCCTTTGACATGGTAGTGGGATGCTCGGGATATCTGTATGCGATAAGCGTTGCAAATGCTTACGTGCAGGCAGGCATGTATAAAAACATCCTGATCGTCGGTGCGGAAACCCTTTCAAGGATAATGAACTGGGAAGACCGTAAGTCATGTATCCTTTTTGGCGACGGAGCGGGAGCAACGGTAATAAAGGCCGATGAGGTAGGTGTTATGCGCTCGGTACTCGGTACGGACGGAAAGGCAGGCCCGGCACTCGGATGCGAGGCAAGGCCCCTGCAGAATCCCTATGTCCACAACGAGTGGGATTATCCTTACGTTGTAATGGCCGGCCAGGAGGTATATAAGTTCGCGGTACGTACGGTACCAAAATGCATAAACGAGGTGCTCGATGCCGAGGGTATTTCCGCGGATGAGATAAAGTACTTCGTGATACACCAGGCTAACCTGCGAATGATAGAGGCTATAGCAAAAAGATTAGGCCAGTCCATGGATAAATTCCCGGCCTGCATTCAGGATACGGGTAACGTTTCGGCCGCAAGTATCCCGATGGTACTTGACAGGATCAACAGGGCTGGTAAGCTAGAGAGAGGAGACAAGCTTGTGTTCGCCGGCTTCGGTGCCGGACTTACATGGGGCGCAAGCGTCCTTACCTGGTAACAAGTCTGTTTGACGGGGGTTATTAATGGACAGGATCGCGGTTCTTATTCCTTGTTATAACGAAGAATTGTCGGTAGCAAAGGTGGTAAACGATGCACGTAAATACCTGCCCGAGGCTGCGATATATGTTTATGACAACAATTCCACCGATGATACAGTGGCACGTGCCCTTGAAGCAGGTGCCATCGTGCGTTATGAGTATATGCAGGGCAAGGGTAACGTTATCCGCAGGATGTTTAAGGAGATCGATGCCAAATGCTACATCATGGTTGACGGTGACGACACTTATGATCTAAGCTCCGTTCGCGAGCTTGCTGATCTTGTACTTGAAAAGCAGGCGGATATGGTCGTGGGCGACCGCCTGTCATCCACTTATTATTCCGAGAACAAAAGGCCTTTCCACAATTTCGGCAATTCCCTGGTAAAGGCATCCATAAACAAACTTTTCGACTGTAAGATAAACGATATCATGACAGGGTATCGTGCTTTTTCATATCAGTTTGTAAAATCATTTCCGGTAATGTCGCGCGGATTCGAGATAGAGACCGAGATGACTATATTCGCCGTTAACAACAACATGCAGGTAGATAATGTCGTCATAGGTTATAAGGACAGGCAGGAGGGCAGCTATTCCAAGCTTGACACCTATTCGGACGGATTTAAGGTGATAGGGACGATAATAAGGCTGTACCGCGAATACAGGCCGCTTAAGTTCTTTACGCTCATCTCGGCGATCCTTGCCATACTGTCAGTATTGTTTGTCATACCGGTACTCATCGATTATGCGAACACCGGACTGGTCCTTCGTTTTCCGACCCTCATTGTCTGCGGCTTCGTTTTCATTGCGGCGATCCAGTCCCTGTTTGCGGGTATGATCCTTAACAATGTCGCGCAGCGCAACCGTATGGAAACGGAACTCCGTATGTATGATATAAGTGACAGGCTTCGTGATCTTGAGGAGGCTCCATGATAATCATATGCCTTGACTGGCTTTATATCTTCGCAACCTGTTATATCACGGGCCATGCGATCCTAAGCAGGGTAAAAAACGAACCCGGATACAGTTATCCATGTCTGTTTGAATTAATGACCGGATTTGCCTTTGTTACGGCATATTCCGGTTATTTCAGCGTTTTTCATAAAGTAGGTCTTGCCGCAAATATACTTCTTGTCATACTATGCATCATCTGCTTTATCATCGATAAGGATCATTATCTGACTCTTCCCGGAAAAATAAAAAAGGGCTTTAAGGCACGTGTGCACATTCCGTTTTTGATCATTTCGTTCATCGCTTTTTTTGTGATCGTTTTCATGACCTGTTACGGCATGTTCCATTCCGATTCGGGACTGTATCATGCACAGTCCATCCGCTGGATCGAGGAGTACGGAGTAATTAAGGGACTGGCCCTTGTGCAGAATCGCTTCGGCTACAACAGTGCTTTTTTCAGCGTGAGTGCATTGTACGGCTTTTCGTTCCTGGGACAGTCGCTGCACGGGGTCAACGGATTCATGGCGCTTATCGTGACTCTGCATGCGCTGCATAGGATTATCCTTGCCGTAAATGATAAAAAGCTTAACGGACTTGCACCGATAGTGTCGCTCGCGCCGCTCATCTACACGGTGATCGGGGGCATCGAACTTATATCGCCCACCACGGATCCGGTTCTTTTGTACCTTGTTTTCGGTATCATGATATGCTGGTGCGAGCTTATTGATGGAAGAATCACACAGCCTGAGCCGTATGCCGTTTTATGCGTGCTGACGGTATTCCTTGTATCGGTCAAGCTGTCTGTCGGGGTGCTTGTCCTGCTTACGATCTATCCCGCAGTGAAGCTTGTTAAGGAGAAAAAGTTCGGCACTGTTTTTGGGTGTGTGATGACCGGATTTCTTTCGGTCCTTCCGTACTTTATAAGGAATGTCATAATTTCGGGATGGCTCATCTATCCCTTCACTGCGATAGACCTGTTTAACGTACCGTGGAAGCTGCCGCTTGAGAGTACGCGCCATGATGCCGACGAGATCACTACCTGGGCGCGCTACGTGCGCGATGCATCGAAGATAGACCAGAGTGTTTTTGAGTGGGCACCCGTCTGGTGGAGCGGGCAGACAAATATTGACCGTTTCTTTTCCGGCGCAGCTATAGTATCATTGATCATAGGGATAGTGTGGTGCATAAGTGCCCTCATCCGTCTTATGAAAAACAGGTCCGGGAATAAGGAAGGGATCCTGGGGCAGCTTGTGTTTGCCGAAGCCGTAATGATCATGGGCTTCTTATTCTGGTTTTCCTCGGCGCCTCTTATCAGGTACGGATATCTGTATCTTCTGATGATGCCTCTTTTGACGGCAGCTGTTATAATAAATGATACGGGAGCGGGCAGGATCATTAAATGCGCCGTTGCGGCATTGTTTGCGTGCATGCTGATATATCCCGTAGGCTTCCTCCTTAAGGAGGATATACAATATATGCATCATAACTGGAGCAGGGCTTATGCGATCCGTCAGAAGGATTATCCTGAAGCGCCCGTTAAGGAGAGGGATTTCTGCGGGGTGACGTTTTATTATCCCGAGGAACCGGGGACGCCGGTCTGGTACGATGCATTTCCGTCGGTACTTTATGAGGACAATTTCTCATTTATGGAACCGTTTGACGGAACGCTTAAGGGCGGCTTTAAGATATCGGGACAATAAGCGGCGACGGATTGGTAATAAGTACAATAAACGGTACAATAATGTTACGGGGGATTTATCATGATCAACAATTTAAGGCCTCTAGAATTCGGACATCTTATGCGCTGGATATTGAGCGAGCAGAAGAAATCGGGCTCTATATTCGGTGTGCGTGATTTTTACCAGGCAAATCCTTTTAAAACACTGAATATTTTTACGGAAAAACTGGAAACACCGTTCGGCCCCGCATCGGGACCGCACACCCAGTATGCGCAGAGCATTATCGCAGCCTATGTTGCGGGCAGCAGGTTCTTTGAATTATGTACAGTGTGCCCGAGGCAGTTAAAACAGGATCCAGAGATAGCCGCAGACAATGAAGGATACAATGTCGAGGGAGCGGTAAACCTAACCATACAGCAGTCATTTGACGAATACGTGAAGGCCTGGATCGCTCTCAAGGTTTTAAGCGTTGAGTTCGAAATGGGCGGAATGGACGGCTTTGTGTTCAATGAGTCCGCAGGCTATACGTATAACGATTTCAAGTCTCCCGCCATGACGGAATTCCTTGAAAACATGCGGGATGCTTCAGACACTCCCATATTTAAGGAGTGCATCGCATTCTTAAAAGATAACTTAAAGCTTTTCCAAAATCTCACGCTTGAGGATATCGATGACATATCACCTAAGATAAGTACGTCGGTATCGGTGTGCACATCTTTTGACTGCCCTTTGAGCGAGATTGAAAACATTGCGAAATATCTGATGCTCGAGCGCGGGCTTAACATCGGAATCAGGCTGAATACAACTCTGCTCGGATACGATTACTGCCGTTCGACCCTTGATTCCATGGGCTATTTCGATATTGAGATCAATAAGGACGTGATAGGCAGGTGCGTAAGGTACCATGACATGATACCGATGATCAACAGGCTGCTCGGCATCGCAAATAAGGAGGGCAGGCTGTTCGGGGTTAAGCTTACCGGAAGCTTTCCGGTTGTTGACAAGGGCGACCGTTCGCGTACTCTTAAGCTGTCCGGCAAGGCGCTGTTCCCGTTATCCGTTGCGCTTGCGGCACGTATAAGCGATGACTTTGAAGGAAGGCTCAGGATCGGTTTTTCGGGCGGAGCGGATGCCAATAACGTTGAAGATATTTTCGAAGCCGGAGTATGGCCGATCACGATGAACACGACAATCTTAAAACCCGGCGGGTTCAACCGTTTCAAGCAGTTTTCATATACGTTCAACGAGTGGTCTTACAACGAGTATTACGGTACGCAGACGGGGCTTCTTAAGCGAATGGCGGAGCGTGTGCGGCTCAACAACCACTACACCAAGCCGCTTAAATCTGATATTCCCACGAAGCGCAAAGCAAGGATACCGAAGACCAACTGCTTCATTGCGCCCTGTGTTGACGGTTGCCCGATAGGACAGGATATCACAACGTGCTTAAGCTTTATCGACGAGGAAAATTATATAGAGGCACTTCGCGTTATGCTTGACAAGAACCCGCTGCCTTTTACCACGGGCTCCATCTGTACGCATGAGTG
>JAILJC010000051.1 GCA_024694965.1 Lachnospiraceae bacterium | reverse complement strand
CGGTAATGGTGATGATACGGAGGACGATGAACGTATTGATATCAAGGTGATCCCCGGGGTGACGGCGGCGCTGTCGGGGGCGGCGATGCTTGGGGCACCGGTGGCTCATGATATGTGCACGATAAGCTTAAGCGATCTTCTTACACCGTGGGATGTTATAGAGAAAAGGTTAAGGTGTGCGGCCGAAGGTGATTTTTGTATCGCGATATATAATCCGGCAAGTAAGAAGAGGACGGACAATTTAAAAAATGCCTGTGACATTTTGCTTGAAATCCTTCCTCCGGATAGACCGTGCGGTATTGCAAGGAACATCGGCAGGAGTGAGAGCAGCGCGGAAACATGCACACTTAAAGAACTCAGGGATAAAAACGTAGATATGTTTACGACAGTTTTTATAGGAAACAGCAGGACATATATAAGCAATGGCAAACTGATAACACCAAGGGGATATGAGAAAGCGTGAAGATACTGATCTTTTCGGGAACAACTGAAGGACGGATTTTGTCCGGGATGCTTAGTGAGTGCGGACTTACCCATACTGTCTGTGTGGCAACCGGGTACGGAAGCGATGTCATGCCCAAAAACACTCAGGCCGATATCAGGGTGGGCCGCATGGACGAAAACGAAATGGAAAAATATCTCGCGGATGAAAGCTTCGGAAGCGGTGATATCGTGGTCGATGCGACGCATCCCTATGCAACGGAAGTCAGCCGGAATATAGAGAAGGCCGCAGAGAGATCCGCTTGCAGGCTTATAAAGATTTCGCGTGGCGGGTCGGAGCCTGACAAGTCGGAAGGACATAGGTTGGGACCTGATAAGTCGGAAGGGCATAAGTTGGGACCTGATAAGCCGGGAAGGAATGAGCTGGGGCCGGGCGCTTACGATGGCGGCTGTGATACAGGCATCAAGTATTACGCTTCCATGGAGGATTTCGCTCATTATGCTGACGGTTTAAGCGGGAACATCCTGCTTACCACAGGTTCGGGGACACTTCAAAAATACAGGGAAAACGTGTCCGATAAGACGATCGAAAGGACTTACGTAAGGGTGCTGCCTTCTACGGAGAGCATTGATATATGCAAAAACTGCGGGATAGAACCCGGTCATATCATAGCGATGCAGGGACCGTTTTCATATGAAATGAACCGCGCATTGCTAGCGCAGTATGATATCGCGCATATGCTTACAAAGGACAGCGGTCCGACAGGCGGGCTTAACGAAAAGATACAAGCCGCAAAAGATGTAAGAGTCACCTGCCACGTTCTGTCGCGTCCCGGAGGGGATGAAGGCGTAAGCATATATGAAGCTTATAAGACTATAACGGGAAACGAATATAAAAAGAATAGGATCATAACCCTTGCGGGAGCTGGCATGGGGGATGAAGGATCGATGACGGTTGAAGTTAAGGATGCGATCGCCGGTGCCGATGCGGTGTTTGGCGCAAAGAGACTCCTTGCAAAAGCAGCGGCAAAGAAGAAATATGAAATGTTCCGCGCAGTCGAGATAATAGAAGTCCTTAAGCAAAACAAGGATATAATGAATGCGGTTATCTTATATTCCGGAGACACGGGATTTTACAGCGGCGCAAAAGAGGCGTATGAAACGATAGCAGCGTGGGATGAAAGTGCAAAGGTAACGATCCTTCCCGGGATTTCATCGGTTTCATACCTGGCCGCAAAGACAGGTGTTTCATACGATGATGCAACGCTTGTAAGCATCCACGGCAGGAATGAAAAGGCCGATATTGACAGGCTTATAGAAACGGTTAGGTTTAGCGAAAAGACCTTTGTGTTAACTTCCGGTGCCGATGATATCCGCACGGTGGGGAAGCTGCTTTGTGAGAAGGGGATAAATGCGGACTTTTATATCGGGCGAAACCTTGGGGCAGGTGCTGATATTTATGACGGCAGCAGTCCGGGAAAAAATACGGAAGCCGCATCTGATATTACGATACTAACGGCTGCGGAGGCTGCGGAATATAAAGGCGAAGGAGTCATCACCGTTCTTATAATAAACAGAGATAATGAGGCGGACTTGCCTATAAATGCATCCAAAAAGCATGAGGGCCGCCCTTTAATAAACGTACTTTCAGACAAGGATATGATAAGGGACAAGGTGCCGATGACCAAGGAGTGCATCAGGCATGAGAGCATCATAAAGCTTAATCTTCATGTGGGTGACACGGTTTATGATGTCGGGGGCGGTACCGGTTCCGTTGCCTGCGAGATAGCCTCGATCCATCCTTCTCTTAATGTCATCACGATGGAAAGGGACGAAAAGGCAGTTGAGCTTATAAACAAAAATGTTAAGAACCTGGGACTTGATAACGTGACCGTCATAAGGGGTCAGGCTTCGGAAGTGATACCCAAACTTCCATATCCCGACTGCATATTTATCGGTGGCAGCGGCGGAGAGTTAAGGGAGATCATTTCACTTATAACGGCAAAGGGCAGCGGGATAAGGTTTGTTGTAAATGCGGTCAGCCTTGAGACGATAGAGGAGGTCCGCCATGTCATTAAGGAAACGGATGCTCAGGATGTCGAAACCGTGATGATCCAGGTATCTGATATTAAAACCGTGGGAAGCCATCATATGATGGATGCTAACAATCCCGTTACGATTTTTTCATTTACGATCTAGATAAGCCTATGGAAAACAAAGTGATCAAGAATCATAAGCCGCGCGTTATGATAGCGGCGGTATCAAGTTCAAGCGGCAAGACGGTTATAACGACCGCCATCCTTGCGGCGCTTAAGGAAAGGGACATGAACCTTTCATCGTTTAAGTGCGGGCCCGATTACATCGATCCGATGTTCCATCAAAATGTTCTTGGGATCGACAGCCTGAACATTGATCCCTATTTTGAGGAACCGGAAGGGATAAGGCGCCTTGTTGCAAAAAGCAAAGGTGAGCTTTCGGTCATCGAAGGCGTGATGGGGATCTATGACGGCATAGATGTAAAAAGCAAAAAGGGATCCTGCTATGAGATAGCGATGATGACTAAAACCCCGATCATCCTTATTGTAAATGCGCAGGGTATAGGGGCTACGGTAAAGTCAGTCATAAAGGGTGTCCTTTTAGATGATGAGGAAAATCTGATAAAGGGCATCATTTTAAACAGGATGTCGAAGGGCTTTTATGAAAAATTAAGGCCGCAGCTTGAAAGCGAAATTAAGGGTTACCGTCCGGATGTGTGTGTACTTGGATGCGTTCCCAAGGATGATGCGTTCAACATAGGCAGCAGGCATCTCGGACTTATGATGCCCGGCGACATTGATGACCTTGCCAAAGCAACGAAGAGCAGCGCAGCAGTAGTTGAGGAAAACTGTGACTTTAAGAAGCTTATAAAGATCGCGGAGGAAGCCGGCGACATAGGGATGGGGGAGGAAGCCGGCGACATAGAGATTGCAGAAGCAGCCCGTGATTTAAGGGACGAAATCGGAGATATACCGGGCGATCCATGTGATAAAACAAACGGTAAGTCCCCCGTCCGCATAGCCATCGCCAGGGACGAAGCGTTCTGCTTCTATTACCGCGAAAACATAAGAGTCCTTGAGGAGCTTGGAGCCGAGCCGGTTTATTTTTCACCGCTTCACGATAAGGCTCTTCCTGAAAACATTTCGGGAATTCTTTTGGGCGGCGGTTATCCCGAGCTGAATCTTAAGGCGCTTTCCGCAAACCGGGCAATGATGGATTCGATCAAAAATGCAGTAAACGTCGGCATGCCTTCACTTGCCGAATGCGGCGGCTTCATGTACCTGCATGATATAATAGTATCGCCAAACGGAAGTGAATATAAGATGTGCGGAATCATAAACGGCAAATGCACATTTTCGGGGCACCTTGTAAACTTTGGGTATGCTAAGATAACGGGCGGAAAGGCCGGTGAATTTACGGGAATGAAATGCCACGAATTCCATTATTACGAAAGCACCGAACCCGGCGAAGATGTGATCCTTACAAAACCTTCTTCAGGTAAGGAGTATAAAAGTATGATCGCAGGGGAAGGGAGCCTGTGGGGATTTCCCCATCTTTATTACCGTTCAAATATTGCCGCGATCGAGAGTTTTGTACAAAAAATGAGGGAATATGGAAACTAAGAATTCAACCACCTTTTTTGCAAATAAAGACTGTAAGTATTATCCGTGTCATGAATGCAGCGAGGACATAAACTGCCTTTTCTGCTACTGTCCGCTGTACCACCTTGACGACTGTCCGGGTGACTATTTCATGAAAGAATCAGGGGGCAGGCTTGTCAAAAACTGCAAAAACTGCACCTTCCCCCATATCGCGGGTAACTATGCGAAAGTTATAAAACTTCTTAAGTGATCTGGGAATTTAAAAACACTATCCAACCGTCCTTTGGCATTGGGACATCCGTTGCTGCATCCTTAATATGCGTTGTGTAGATAACATCCCCATACTTGTTGTAAACATAGATCTCGCTGTCTTCGGAGCGCTCAATGGAAACAGTGCCGTTTGCCACCTGACTTCCTATCTTAAACCATGACGCCCCGGAACCATTGATCCTTTCATCGCTTAAATCCCCGTTGAATTCCGGTATGCTATCCTCAAGTATGTATTCAAACCCGCTGCTTGATACAAGCCTTGTTTCATTTCCTTTACCCGTAATGGTTACGTCGATAAGATCCCTGTTTGAGCTCGAAGGCATAGTCTGGAAAGCCAAGGCATGTGATCCGTCCTCTATCTTAAGGAGCCTTGTGCCCTGACCGGTTATTAAAAAGACATATCCCGGAACTTCCTTACATGTATAAGCTGCAGCAATGCCGTACATATAGTTGGCCGACGAGAAAACGTCATTGGAAAGCATCAGGTTCTTTCCGTTTATGGCTTCCCAAGGAGCCAGTGATTCTTCGCTTACGGGATTTGCTTCTATCTTTTCACCGATGTAGCTGCTGCGGTCGTAAGTGCCGAGCCCCGGTGCCTGATCCTTCATTTTGGCTGCGATATATGTGCCGCCGTCTTTCTTTACAAACGAAATGATCGTGGGATTGCCCGCTATCTTGGCACCCGCATCGATATCCTCAACCTCATACGCAAGCTCGGCGAATTCACCGTCGCCCACGTAAACGTAATCGGTAACGCTCGTGTTTACGGGACTTGTGTTTTCAACGTGCATGTACTTGTGTCCGGGGAAGGATATGCTGCTTATAACTGCGCCGCCTTCAAGAGCATTCTGGATCGTGTAATATCCGGCAAGATCATCGTATTCGGAGGGCACGTCACCTGCGGGTTCATACTGAGGAACCTGAGCCTCGATGCCTTCTGTATTTAATGCGGCATCCATTATAGCCTCCGCAAGCATGCCGTTATACATGCTCGATCCGCCGGTGCTTAAAACCGCGATGCTTATCTCCTCATCGGGAGCCACCATCAGGTAGGCGTGGTTAAGGAGTACGTCGCCGCCCTTGCCAAGCACTTTAACACTCTTTTCCTCATATTTGGGAAGAGTCACGGAATCCCAGCCAAGCGAGCTGCAATCCTCATATTCATCCGAGCCGCCGTTCCAGGCCTTACTCATTTCAGCCTTTGACTTATCCGAAAGGAGGCTGTCGATCCCATTAAAGAATGATGTTCCGAACTTTGCCACATCGGATGCGGTTGAATAAACCCCGCCCGCGCCGATGCACATACAGCTTTCGTTGTCATATAAAAGGTTACCGGAAGTGTACGCAGGTGCAAGATCCTTATCGCGGATGAAGCTTAAGTTGCTTCCGGTCCTGCTGCCGCCCGTAGGTGAAGCGACCATCTTAGAAACATAGTCTGTGTATGACATCCCGCTCACGTTTTCAACGATGAGCTCCAAAAGGTCGAAGCCGTCGTTGCAGTATGCGGCGTATTTACCGGGATCTGCCTTGAGACGCTGTTTTGAAAGGGTATCAAGCAGGTGGTCGTGATGGTAAGTATCGGTGCTATCATAAAGGAAGGAACCGACCTGGCTCGTTCCCATGATACCCGAGGTGTGATCCATCAGCATGCGAACGGTGATATCCTTGTACCTCTCATCAGCCATCTTAAAATCCGGGATGTATTCGGTGACCGGGTCATTAAGCTTTACCTTCCCCTCGTCAACCAGGCGCATCACGGCGGCCGTCACGTAAACCTTGCTAACAGAGCCCACGCAGTATATGTATTCATTGTTTTTATCGGAGGCAGAGTCACTTGCAGTTTCGTTATCGCCTGCTGCCACACTATAATTTGATAATCCCACTATCCCCGCAAGTAAAGCTGCTCCGATCATGTATTTTAATTTCCTGTTTTTCATTATGCGTACCTCGCTAATTTAATCTGTAAAACCCAAACCGGTGATTCTGCCTACTCCGTCATAAGCTCGGTCACCGAGATCTTCCTTATCTTTCCCGCGCCTAAGTAGGTTACAAAATAGCAGAATAAAACGAGCACGATATCCGTTAAGATGATGACGGTTATGTTGGTCTTCGGAAGAAGGCCGACGATCGCAAACCAGAAGAACCTGTTAAAGAACACGGTGGCGACGGACGCTATCACAAGCGATATGATGATGACAGGCATCATCCTAAGCGCCATCTGTTTCATAAGGTCCTTTGAGGAGTAGCCGAGGCCCTTCATGATACCGAGGCTCATCCTCTGGCGCCTTACCGCGGAAGCTGCGATTATCGAAAGGATCACCGCAACGATGAAACCGATGAGCAGGGCGGAAAGCAGAGTGAACGTTTTAAAGGTCTGCGATACAGGGCCCATCTGCGATTTGATTATGCCCCTCCAGGAGGAGACTTCCTTTATTACATAAGGCCTGCTGTTGCCGGTGATGAGCTTATCGCCGATCATTACCGCGTAGTCAACGCTTGTGACGCCGTACTGAGACAGCATGACTGCGATCTTCTCATCCGCTGCGGCCCGTATCTTATCTTCAAGGCTTCCTTCCGATGAAGAGTCACCCTCCGCTTCTTTCGCGCTTACTCCGAATACCTCGGCAATCCTTTCCTCAAATTCCTCGTCGCTCACGCCGTCATTTAAATATACGTGGACCGTGTCCGGGCGGGCATTAAGTTTGATCCGCCTGTAGCCGTCGGAAGTAAAGTAAACGCTTGATCCGCTGTTAAGCATGGAGCTTGTGATACCCGTTATAACATAGCTTTTTTCAAGGCCCCCGTCTTCAAGTACGATGTTGTCGCCCAAGTTTAAGTGTTCAAGCTGTGAGCGCCTGAAGCTTATCATGACTTCGTTGTCATGCTCCGGAAAGCGCCCGGAGGTAGGAAAGATATTTTCGGTTTCGTTGTAGTCATAGTAAGCCTGCGTGGTAGCGGAAAGATCCGAACCCTTGATGCTTACGCTGTTAAGAGTGTAGGAGACAAAGGCCTTCCTTACTTCGGGCATTTCAAGGATCCTGTCGCGGATGGCTTCCGGATCGGCTCCGGTCATCACATTCACCATAACCACTTCGGTATCGATGCCCATCATTGATTCCAGGCCCTTGGTCCCGTCCTTGAAGAAATCGAACGATACCATGCTGAACAGGATCGTAAGGCCGGCCGTGACTATACATACGGTGACTCCGATGCAGGACTTAAGGTCCGATAAAAGGCTCTTCATCGCAAGCCGTAAGTTGATGTTTCCCTTAGTCCCTTCAAGAGGGAGCACATTCCTTTTAAAGTTGTGGGTGCCGATCCCGCGCCTTAAAGCCGTGACAGGCGGATACTTTTTCACGGTCCGGGTCTTTAACAGTGCAAACAGGATGACTATCACAAATATCGAAAGTGCCACCGCTATTATCCCAGGGACCTCGGTATTGCCGTGCACCACTCGCCCGAGCATTGCTTCATTAAATGAATCCATAAAGGGCGTTATAAGGAAAGTGACTATGATGCCAAGAAGACAGCCAAGTCCGCCCGATATCACATATTCGTAAAGATAAGCAAGGCTTATCTCGCGGGCCTTGTAGCCCAATGCTTCCAGCACGCCGATCTGCTGCATCTGATCCTCGATATCGTTGCTTACTTTATGCGTTATCATAAAGAGAGCGGATATCATTGTGATAGCAGACAGGAAGGCGACCAGCATAAGAAACATGCTTGAAAACATCGTCTCATTGGCCTTCTCATACTCATAAGATAAGAAAACGCCGTAGTTCATCAGATTGTATGAGGATGATTCTTCACACTTTCTTATATATTCATCAAAGTCAAAATCGTCAGAATCAAAGGACAGGCCGATGCAGTTGTAGGACATCAAGGATCCCGAGCTGAAGATCATCGAAAACAGATCGTAATCTTCGTCCGACAATATGAGCTTAAAGCCGAAGCCGTCCGAGGACTCAAGGCCTGTCTCATAGAAGCCCGCTATGGTGAAGGGGTAGTCCTTGCCGGCCTTGACGATCGTCATGGTATCGCCGGTCTTTAAGCCCTTCGAAAGCTTGAAATTAACGGGAAGCCACAGGGGATGGCTTAATGCCCTTACCTCATCATCGGTCATGGCGTCGACCTTGATGAAGTTTTCAAGCCTGCGCTCGGTCTTCTCGGTCACGAACAGGAAGTTGTAGGATACAAGGTCGCCTGAGTCAGCGCGGACATCGGTAGCGCCGGAGAAGATATAATCGTTAATCGAAAGGCGGTCCGTGTGGTAGTTATCCGTAAGTATCGACTTAAACTCGCTGTGGTAGGTATCCGTTTTAAAAAGTACAATGGAGTTCACGCTGCCGGAAGCTTTAAAGCTTTCGTCGAAAGCCTTGTTAAGCTTTGAGTAGTTGGCAACGAAGATCGCCATCATAAGGACCGTAACCATGGTGAGGAACGAAATGGCCGCGGCCTCTCTTTTGTTTTTCTTAAGATTAAAAAGCGATAACCTCAAAATGTTCATCTTACCACCCCATCTCTTCAAGGAATGCGGTCAGTTTGTTGCGGCGTTCCTTTAAGTCATCCTCGCCGTAGGGAGGCATCCTGTAGTCACCGACGATGCCGCCGTCCCTTAAGTAAAGGACCCTGGTCCCGCGAAGCGCAGTCTTTAAGTCATGTGTTACCATCACGATGCTCTGTCCGTTTTTGTGGACCTGAGTGAAGATATCGAGCACATCCTTACCTGCCGATGAATTGAGCTGCCCCGTGGGTTCGTCGGCAAACAGGATCTTGGGGTCGTTGATCAGTGCGCGCACGATGCCGACCCGCTGAGCCTCGCCGCCCGAGAGCTGGTTGGGATACTTGTTTAAATCCTCATCGTTAAGGCCTGTCTTTTTAAGAAGGTCCTTTGCCTTGTTTACAAGTTCGGTTGAATTCTTTTGTACGATGAGGGCGCCCGTTAATACGTTGTCAAGGACAGTCTGATTGTCGAGAAGGTACACGCTCTGGAAAACGAAGCCGCAGTTGCCGCGCCTGAAGACCGCCAGTTCATCGTTTGAGTAGTCCTGGATCCCGGTATCGGCGAAGAATACCTTGCCCATTGTGGGCTTGTCCATTCCGGAGAGTGCATAGAGCAGGGTCGACTTGCCCGAGCCCGACGAACCCATGATGACCGTGAAGTCGCCCTCAAGGATATCAAGGTCCAGGTTCTTTATGACATGCTGCTGCGTGCCCATGTTTGAAAATGATTTGCAGAGTTTTTCGGTTCTTAAAATTGAAGAAGCCATATTTTTTATCCTTTCATATTGATCAAGTTCATAGCCTTCGTGTCTCCCACGTCAGCTTACATATGTATCAGCTTATGAACTCAGTATAAACGGATTGTTATATGACTTCTTTGTGAAAGTATTATTAAATTCTTATCAAATTCTTAATTGGGAGAGTTAACTTAGCGGGATCATGAGGGTGACGGTCAGGCCCTCATCATTTGATGCAAGCAGCTCCCCGTCCATCTTCTCCATAAGTGTTTTGGCGATGTATAAGCCGAGGCCGCTGCCTTCTTCCTTACTGCCGGCCCACTGCTTTCCGCGGTAGAACTTGTTTGTGATAAGGTCAAGCTCGTCGTCAGGCACACCGGGCCCCGAATCCTTAATGTTTAACTGAAGGTAGTCATCAACCTGCCTGCAGTTTACTTTGATCCCGGTACCCGCATATTTATATGAATTGGAAATGATGTTTCCGATGACTTGGCTTAAGCGCTTTACATCGACACGGATGAGCACTTTCGGTATATCGGTAAGAGTCACAAGCTCCCGGTCATCGTATTTTTGAATGATATCACGGATCACTTCGGAGCTTTCATCCGTGCATGAAACCTTCAGCTCATCAAGGTCCTCAAGTGTAGCCGAAAACAGGTCGCTTACGAGCACATCGATCTGGTCCGCTTTCTTATATATATTATCAAGTTTTTCAGTCAGCCACGGGGACGGTTCTTTTGGCGCGTTATTTTCACGCGCCAAAAGAACCGTCCCCGTGGCTGAACGTTCCATCTGTGCTTTGAGCAGTTCCGTGGTAACCTTGATCCCGGTTATGGGTGTTTTAATGTCGTGGCTTAATGACGCAACAAGCTCACGCTCCCTTCTTTGAAGCTCGATCTCCCTCTTGCGGGAGGCGCTTAATTCCTCGCGCATGATATCGAAGCTTTCCGTGAACGCGCCGAACATGTTGTTGCGGTCCATTTCAAGCGGAGCATCAAGCTTTCCTTCCGCAATGCTCCCTGCGAAATCCTTCATATTATTAAAGGGGGTTATTATGCTCTTATCTATGTATTTTCCGAAAAGGACGGCTGACATGATAAGCAGGACTCCGAAGATGCCGAGTCCGATTATAAGCTTAAGCCTTATGCCGTGCCAGGCACCGTTTACGTCATCCTTAAGGATCACATACCCGGTCATTTTATCGCCCACAGTCACATAGGAATATAAGCCGCCGTTCTTAAGAGCTTTAGTTATCGACAGTCCGGAGACTGCTTTGGGATTTGGGGAAAACAGAAGGTTGCCCTCCGTATCAAGCACAGCATAGTCAACCCCGTAATCCGTTTCTCCAAGCCTGTTAAGGTCGCCCCAGTTATCTCCGGCATCCTTGGAGATGTCATTCAGTATTATGATATTCGTATCCCTTCCGGGGAGAACACCTTTTCCGCCTCCCGTAAGGATCATGAATACAAGGAGTGCGGCAAAGTACAATACCCCGAAGATCAACACAGTTTTATTGTAATTCTTCATACTTCTCCATCATGTATCCGACGCCCCAGATCGTTTTTATAACGTCGGGCTCCTTGGGATTTGATTCTATCTTCTCACGCAGGTGTCTTATATGCACCGCGAGCGTACCTTCGCCGATGAACTCATCATCCCACACGTTCTTAAGCAGCTCGTCCTTGGTAACGACCCGTCCCACATTGTCAGCAAGGTACTTAAGCAGCTTGTATTCCATCGCCTTAAGGTTTAACCGCTCATCGCCCTTCCTTAATTTATGCATGCCGGTGTCAAGGCTTACGGTATCTGTAAGCTGGATGAGAGCACTGCCCATAGCTTCGGCAGCTGTACCGGAACCGGTACCGGCCAAAACCCTAAAGGACTTGCTTCGCGTCGGAACCGTCCCCGTGGCTGAAG
>JAILJC010000021.1 GCA_024694965.1 Lachnospiraceae bacterium | reverse complement strand
TATGTACCTTCAGCATATGTGAGTCCGTGGATCTTGACCTGCTCATAAAAGATACGAGAAAGCGTTATCCCGATGCAAAGGTACTGGGACTTCATGGAGAGTCACTCGGCGGGGCTACCACGATAGCGGTGCTTAAGTATTCCCCGGAGGTTGACTTTGCCGTGGATGACTGCGGGTTTGCGGAGATCATAAGCGTTATGAAGGGAGGCCTCAGGGGCATGCACATCCCGACATGGATGGTATATCCGGCTTCGGTCTGTTCGCGTGTAATGTACGGATATTCGTTTAAGGAGATGCGGCCGATAGATGCGCTTGAAAACAATAAGGTGCCCATCCTGTTCATCCATGGGAGTGACGATACTTTCATCCTTCCCGACCATAGCGAGAGGATGAGCCGTGAAACCAAGGGGTACAGCGAGCTTTACTTCATAAAGGGCGCCGCGCATGCGGCCTCGATCCTTACCGATCCCGAAGAATACAGGAAGTATGTGGGAGGGTTTCTTGAGAAGGTGCTTGCAAAGGACAAAGCTTAGCGGCTGCGTACTCAGGGCGTGGGAGTAATGGTTTTAAGTAATTCATCAGTGATGCCGGATATGGCTATGGCCTCATCCTGGCTCATGCCAAGCGACAGGCAGTTGCGGTATACCTGAATGATCGTATCCCGAACGCCATCGGCCACTCCTTGAGCATGTCCTTCGGCTCTTCCGTACTCGCGTTCTTCCTCGCGTATCAGTCCTTCCCGTCTTTCAAATGTCATATCGATCGTCATAGCCTTCAGCACCTCCGTCCGACGTTCCGTAAGGAACGCTTCCAAAATGTGATTGCCTATACAGTAGTCGATTGCCTTCTCTATCGGAGCATCGATCTCCGCCAGTTCAAACTTTCTAACGGTTTCAACAAATTTCGTATATTCATCCAAAACCGTACATCGCCTGAGTAACCCGGTATCCTTATCGGGATTGATGTTGTATAAAGTGCATGTAAGTTCAAGTTCCGGTTCATCCGTTGCCTTTGCGTATGCGGCGGACAGTTTAAGTGTTTCCTGTTCCGGCCGGTCCTTCAGCCCGTTATAGAACACGGCAAAGTGCGGCGTGGGAATAGTTATCAGGTGTGTGCTGAACATATCCCGGTTCTTTATAAGGCACTTAAGTATCGTTGTAAAGTATATCAGTGACCTTAGGGGCATGTTCGGGTTGTAAGATGACTGGTGCTCATAAATATTTAGTTCCATATCGATTATAAAGGCCGCATCGTTTCGGATGGAAAGGGAGATTCCTTTCTCGAGCGTATATATATCGACCAGTTCCGGATCTTCATGCGACGAACCGTTCAGTGCGTTGTACACCTGAAGCGCATTCTTCTTATCTTCCATGAGCATGGAAAATACATCGCCCTTATATTCTCTGTTTTCTGTCATGTAATTCCTCCTTAATTATAAGATGATAGTACATCCAATGCAATGGATTTAATCGGCGAAGTGCCCGACTGAAGAGTAAAATGTGATAAGTGTGCGCCTTGGACAGTACCGCCCTCAGACGGTAAGGATCAGGAAATATGAAACATCATAGATATAGTTTTGTTCTTTGATCATAGCATAGGTGGGAGAAAAATAAAGCACATCGGGAAAAATCATACGAATTTCGTGAAAAGTCATAAACGCAAATGGGATTGAGAGAATAGCATACTTGCATTTTTTGGATAAAATGCAGAGAGTCAGGAGATACGTCCCCTGACTCGGTGAAAGTTTAGCGGTGATGGTCGGGAAAATCATACAAACGGAATGAAAGAGCGAATCGACTGACCAAAATGGTCAAAAATTGTGAAAATGACCAAAGCGGTCAGTTGTTTCCCACCCTGTTCCGGCATGTGCGGTTATCCGGTTGTTATGTAATCCAAATGCCGTTTTTGGACATTTTTATGCAAAAACGGTTAAAAGGTACACTGTTTTTGTTGACCTTGCACCATAAAAAGACTATAATCATGTTATCTGTCACAGTTGTCTAATGCTGTGATGGAAGATTACAATACTTTTACAAGGAGGAATAAGAAAGTATGGGCAATTACTTAAAGCACATGAAACAGGTTTTGACGGCCATACTGGCAGC
>JAILJC010000226.1 GCA_024694965.1 Lachnospiraceae bacterium | reverse complement strand
GTCCTCGGTAAGTGCCTTATCCGTATTAAAGCCCGTTACCGCATACGATGACATATGGTAAAGCTGCGCTCCCGAAGATAAGCAGAATTTTAGGACTTCCTCGGTTCCCTTAACGTTTATCTCGTATGATTCTTCCGTGCTGCCCGCATGGGCTACCGAAGCCGCGCAATGGAATACAACGCTAACTTCCTCGCAAAGACGCGAGTATTCATCGTCGGGCAGGCCAAAGCCCGGTTCTGTAAGGTCTCCTTCGACCGCTTCAACAGTTTTGCATGGAGCGCCCGTTATATCTTTACCTGCGGCAAGGTCAACCCCGTAATAATCGCAGGTTTTTATAAAGCGTTCGCCGCTCCTTACAAGGCAGTAGATCTTCCTGTTAAGCTCCCCATGATCCGCAAGTCCTTCTGCCTGAGTAAGTTCCTTTAATATATGCGGCCCGAGATAACCCGTCGCGCCGGTTATGAGTATCGCGCCTTCGTCATTCCACGCAGCGCCCTCGCCTGCGTTTTTGATCGTTTTGTTTATGCCGGGCTTTTTGATCTGCCGGTTTATCTCATCGATATCCGCCCTGCCCGCTATGTTTATCCGCTCCGCTATTTTTTCAACCGTCTTGCATTCGTAGATCACCGTGGGCGAGCACGAGAGCAGGAGCGCCAAGTTAAGCGTGGTCAGGCTGCCAAGGCCCCTCTCGTACAGGTTATCCGTAATGCCTATCGTCTCAAGCTCCGGCAGCACCTGTTTGACTTTTTCGATCACAGCTATCTGAGAATCATCCTTCGGCGGAACGTATAAGACAGATCCGTTATGACCGCCCGAAAGCTCCTTGATAACAACCGCACGCTTTATCTTCATCGATGAGGTCATCGGGAACGGCTCTTCCCTGAAGCGCACGTCCATGATCTTCTCATATCCCGGCAGAGTTTCGTTTATTCCATCGATGCTGCCACGGATAAATTTCCTGATCTCATTGGAATCTTCCGCTAATTTGATCACTGCGACGAGATGGTCTTCTATCGCGCATACCATGCATGCGCGCACGCCGCCAAGCTTTGCAAGCCGCTCTTCCCACTGCTCGGGATAAACCTTTTCGCCGTTTGAAAGGTTTATCATGTTATCCTTGCGGCCTAAGATAACTACCTTTCCGTCATCATTGAGCCTTGCCATATCTCCGGTGTGGAGCCATCCGTTTTCAAACACACTGGCCGTAAGCTCGGGCTGTTTATAATAGCCCTTCACTATATACGGACCGTGTAGCATCAGCTCTCCGTCTTCTATTTTAATGTCCACGTTACCGTACGGATTAAGTCCGCACGCTTCCGGACTTAAGTCCGTTTCAAGGTTGATAAGACAGCCGCCGCTTGATTCTGTAAGACCGTATCCGTTATACGCCGTGATGCCGCCCTTCGCGAGGGTTTCAACCATTTCACGTCCGGATGCGGCTCCGCCCAGCGCAAGGCGCTTTAAGTTTCCGCCGAATATCTTTCGCACATCGTCATATGATCCTGCCTTCAATCCGTTTATGATGACCGAGCACAGCATCTTTGCGACAGCCGGGACCACCACCATGCTGTCCGGCTTAAACTCAGCAAGATCACGCATAAGTTCGGTGATGTCGTTATTTATGTATATGGTAGTTCCGCTGTAAGAAGCCTTCATCTGGCCTAAGAACAGTTCAAAACAGTGATGGAGCGGAAGTACGGACAAAACCCTGCAGCCCGGCCGGTAGATCGGCGCATAATCCCTTACCCCCGACAGAAGTGACCCCTGGGTTATCATGGCTGCCTTAAAGCCGTTCCCGGTAGTACCCGATGTAAACAAAAGCAGGGATACCTGATCGGGATACACCATCAAAAGAGTCTCGTCAAACGCCTCTTCAGGTATCTGTTCAACGTATTCCTCAATAACCATTATCCTGCCGACTTTCGGGCAGGCTTTTTTGATATCGTCTTTTAAGTATGCAAATTTCCGTGAAAGGAATACGATAGACACATCCGCAAAGTCAAGCCTGTCGGTCATATCCTTCGGCGTAAGCTTAATATCGATCGGCACGGCAACGTTGGCACTTGTGATTATGCCGTAAAACATG
>JAILJC010000209.1 GCA_024694965.1 Lachnospiraceae bacterium | reverse complement strand
AGTTGATACTTTCCAGGAAATGATCAAGAAGGAATACTTCGATCCCGCAGGTATCGGTCTTACAAACGACGAAGTTAAGGCTAACTTCATGGCAGGCAAGTATGCATTCTACATGAATGGTACATGGAACTGCGCTGACTTTGCAGCAAACGATGAGTTCAAGGATAAGGTTAAGGTTGCAGAGTTCCCTGTTATCGATTCCAGCAAGTCAAAGCTTGGTCAGCTTATCGGTGGTCCTTCAGATACTCTTGCAGTAGCTGCTTCATCACCTAATGCAGACAGGGCAGCTGAATATGCTATGCAGCTCGGAAGGCTTATCTGCCACTATGGTTATCTTGATGGCTGCGGACTTCCCGCTTGGACACCTTTCGGCGACACAAGCTCAGTTAATCCTCTTACCCAGACTGTATCTGAGATCGTTGCTAACGCAGATTCAATGGTACTGTTCGGTGATACAGCTATGACAGCTGATGACGCTCAGGTTTACCTTTCATATGTTGACCAGGTTTATGGTTCAGCAATCGACGGTGCAGGCTTCATCGAGGGTCTTGCAAGCGACTTAAGGTAATATGATCTATACCCCTTCCCTTGCCATACGGCAGGGGAAGGGTTTTATAAATTTGGGCATACGGAAGGTATTTTAATATGGCTGAAAACAAAACAAAGTCAAAGAACACGAATTTCAGAAAGGGATTGGATATCTTTCTGTTCCTGCTTCCCGGTATCCTTCTTTTCGTGGGCATCCTGATCGCCCCAATCGCCGTTTCGATCTACAGGAGTTTTCAGAAATGGAACGGTTTCACTCCGGGAACTTTCATAGGTATCAAAAACTACAGGGATCTGTTCATGAGCGGATCCATAAATTGGATGACTTCACTGAAGAATGCGCTTATCATAGCATTCTTTTCGGTGTTTATACAGCTTCCTTTCTCTCTTTTGCTTGCCCTTCTTCTGGGACGTAAGTATAAAGGTGAAAGGTTCTTCCTGACTGTATACTTTATGCCGGTCCTTATATCGACCGTGGTTATAGGTCAGTTATGGCTTAAGATCTATAATCCCGATTACGGTATCTTAAACAGGGCGCTTGAAGCTTTGGGCCATGCCGACTGGAAACATATCTGGGTAGGTGATCCGAAAACAGCCCTGGGTTCGGTAGTAGTACCGACGATATGGCAGTATGTAGGTTATCACATGCTCC
Source organism: Lachnospiraceae bacterium (assembly GCA_024694965.1). Taxonomy (GTDB): domain Bacteria; phylum Bacillota; class Clostridia; order Lachnospirales; family Lachnospiraceae; genus UBA2868. Next base: position 27,878 of record JAILJC010000209.1, on the reverse strand, counting down.
TTATGTATGCCGGAGTAAAGGGTGTATCGCCCGACTTAAGGGAAGCGGCAATGCTTGACGGCGCCACGAACTGGCAGGTAGACAGATATGTCGTTATTCCGTGCATAAAGCCTATCATCAGGACAAGCGTTATATTTGCGGTTACCGGTTCGCTTAAGACTTACGACCTTGTTCGTATCATAACGAATGCGGGACCTACCCACAAGACCGAGGTACCCAGTACCCTGCTTGAAGATATGCTGTTCTTAAGGAACAGGTACGGAATGGGTTCCACGATATCGGTAATGCTGATCATTCTGTGTTTCGCGTTTGCATTGGCGATATCCTGGGCTTTTAAGGAAAAAGAATATTAAGGAGGAAATAAAGGTGCAATTAGAGGAACGTTATACACTCAAAAAATCTAATCCCGCAGTCAAAGTACTGGTTTATATCCTCCTTGTTGTATGGGCATTTATAAATATTTTTCCTATTTATTTCATGTTCACTTTTTCGCTTAAATCAAACGAGGAGATATTCGGTGCCAATGTAGTGGGACTCCCCAAGGAATGGCTGTGGTCCAATTATTCTTCGGCCATGAACACGGGAAACATGGGCCTGTATTTTGTAAACAGTGTGCTTGTAACAACTGTTTCCATTTTTATTTCGATAGGTGCCGCAATGATGGCAACATATGCGCTTACACGTATCAAGTGGAGGGGAGCAGAGCTTACAAATGCATTCTTTATGCTGGGTCTTACGATACCGCTTCAGGCGTCTATCGTTCCGGTATATGTAGTTTTGTCAAAGCTTCACTGGCTTAATCATTATTCGACACTTATAATTCCGTATTCGGCATTCACGCTTTCGATGTCGATCCTTATATGTACCGGATTCATGGTCGATATTCCTTACGACCTTGATGAGGCGGCAAGGATAGACGGATGCGGATTATGGGGGACCTTCGGAAGGATCATCGTACCGCTTCTTAAGCCTGCATATGCTACGATCGGTATATATGCATTCCTTCAGTGTTGGAATGAGTTCATGTTTGCGAACGTGTTCATTTCCGATTCGGCACACAGGACACTGCCTGTAGGTATCAAGGCTCTGTCAGGTGCTTATACGACTGACTGGGGTCCGATAGGAGCCGCGCTTGTTATAGCGACTTTCCCGACCCTTATCGTATATATCTTCCTTTGCAGGAGAATACAGGACAGCTTTATCGCAGGTGCTGTTAAAGGATAAAGCTTTCGATCAAATGATGACCCGGCTTGTTTAAGCCGGGTCATTTATGTTATCCTTTAAAAGTAACCGTTAACCGATTGTGGATTGAATCATGAGACCTAAAGTAAAGAAATCACTGTCCGGTACCTTAAACAGGTCTATAATCACCCTCATCATAGTTGTGCTTGCTGCGTTTACGTGCTCGATATTCTTTATACTTTCAAATGAAAGAAGGGAATATGAGATAAGCACTTCCGAAGGAATACTTCGGACACTTTCTGACAGCATCACATCAAGTATTTCCAATTATTCCCAGGTATCCAGGCTTATCATAACCGATGACAGGCTGGTCATGTTTTTGCGTGCAGATGCCGTCAATATTGACATGGGAATGATCAATGACGCAAGATACGGTGTACTTGATATCCTTTATGTTACGGAAGGTGCCGACTGCGTGATAGTTGTCAGGGATGACATGATCATGATGGCTACGGACAGGATATCATATACTTACGATCATGAGAAGATGGACAATGAAGAGTGGAGAAAGGATATAATAAATGCACGAGGCCGGGCGGTGATCATGTTTAACGGTAACGGTGCTTCGCTGCGCAATGACGGAAAGCCTGTCATAACCATTGCAAGGGAGATAAACGATGTCCTTACCCAGCAAAGGACGGGTATAATGCTTTTGAACATTTCTTCGGAAGTGTTTTCGCTAATGCTGAAGAACCTTGATTATAACAATATCTGCATAGAAGGCCTTGATGGGACTTTTATTGCCGGGGATGATCAGATAGGGAGACGCTTTTCATACGATGTTTCCGGAGGTGATATACAGCACAAAACGATAGAGGATGATAACGGCAAATGGCTCGTATCGGCATGCCGTGCGGGCGACCTGCCGATAGCAATAATAAGGATGGCACCCTACGGCACGGCCGGAATGCCCTACGGAGTGATATATGTACTCGTATTTCTGATGCTGTTTCTGCTTGCGGCTGTTCTGTTTTTTGCAGGCCTCCTTACCAGAAAGCTTACTAGGCCGGTTAACAGTTTTTCGAAACTCATGGATAAGAACAGGCAGTCCGGGGAACTGACTCTTATCGAAACCGATCCTCCCTACAGGGAGCTTAACATGTTAAAGGACGGATACAATAACCTCGTGGTTCATGTTAAGGATCTTATCGCTGCTCTTATGGATAATGAAAAGAACCTAAGGGAAGCCGAGATGAGGGTGCTTAATGAGCAGATAAAACCGCATTTTCTTTATAATTCGCTTGAGACCATAGGTTTTCTTGCGCTGGATGCCGGAGCGGACAATGTTCATGATGCTTTGGAAACGCTGGGAAGCTTTTACCGTGATTTTTTGAGTAAGGGAAGCGCCGAGATACCTCTGTCAAAGGAGGTCCATATAGTTAAGGACTATCTTTCTCTGCTCAAATTAAGATATGGTGATATAATAGAAGATGAATATGATATATCGCCGAATACCGGGAATTACATAGTTCCAAAGCTTATACTCCAGCCGCTCGTCGAAAACAGCGTATATCACGGAATACGGCAGAAGGGCGAGAAAGGAACGATAAAGATAAGCAGTACGTTATCAAACGGCAGGCTTCATATAAAGGTCATGGATACCGGTGTGGGGATGACCGAGGATAAGATAAAGGAGCTTGTGAGCGTGAGGGATGACGACGATGAAAAGCGGGATGATAAAAGCTTCGGGTTGTGGGATACCATATCAAGGATAAGAAATTACTGCGGCACGGATGATGTTGTGGAGATTCGCAGTGAGCCGGGCGAATATACCGAGGTTGAATTGATCATATCGAGCGGCTCTTCAAGGAGGTAGTATTGGACAGGATTTACAGGGTCATGATAATTGATGACGAGGAGTCGGCACGTAAGCTTATGCGGGCCGGCATCATGTGGGAAAGTATCGGAATGGAAGTCGTCGGTGAAGCGGGAAGCGGTATTGAAGCTATTAACATTATCGATGACATAAAACCCGATATTGTTTTTGTCGATATATCAATGCCTTTTATGGACGGTATTGAGTTTACGGAAGTCGCAACCGACAGGTATCCCGGCCTTATCATAATAATAATGACTGCTATAGATAAGTTTGAATACGCAAGGAAGTGTGTGAGCCTTCCTGTGTTTGACTATATGCTAAAGCCCATGGTAAGGGCTGAAGTGCTTAAAACCCTTGAGAGGGCACGCGAAAAGCTTGACAGGCAGGACAGGGATTCCGTATCTTACGCCGAACTGCAGGATGAAGCTTTTTCAGACACCGAAAAGGAAGCCGACGGAATGGAAGCCATCAGGAAATACCTTGAGGATAATTTCACGGATCCTAAGTTAAACCTTACGTTTACCGCTCAGCATTTCGGCTTTTCGGCAAGCTATCTGTCCCGAAGGTTCAAACAGGAAACAGGAAAGAATTTTGTTGAATATCTTACAGAGCTTCGCATGAACAAGGCGATGAAGCTCGCAGGTGAGGGTGAAAAGATGTTTAGGACTTCCGCGGAAGTCGGTATACCGGATCCTAACTATTTCGGAAGGTGTTTTAAGAAGCATACGGGAATGAGTTATTCCGAATTTGTGTCATCGGAGGCCGCAAAACAGTAATGGGTAATGAAAGCAGACAGAAAATTGATTCTTTAAGATCGGAAATGGAAAAACGGGGGATTGATGCAACCCTCGTTTTTACTTCGGATGAGCATGGTTCCGAGTACATTGACGATCATTACGCATTCAGGGAATATCTTTCGGGGTTTACAGGCTCTGCGGGTTCGCTTCTTATTACAGGTAAGGAAGCCGGACTGTGGACTGACGGACGCTATTTTTTACAGGCTGAGAGTGAGCTTCACGGAAGCGGGATAAAGCTTCACAAGATCGGCGAAAAGGATGTTAAGGATATATGGGGATATACAGGGGATATTGCAAAAGAATATGTTAATACCGGCGGGAAGTTCACCATAGGTACCGATCTTAAGCTGATAAGTGCCGCATCATACAAAAGGATTAAGAAGATCTGCGAAAGTACGGAAAGCAAGGTAGTGGATATCGACTTTGCATCGGTCATATGGAAGGAAAGGCCGCTAGAGCATCACGAGGCGGTTTATATGCTTGATGATTCTGTGACGGGATGCTCTGTGGGAGATAAGCTTGATACTTTGAGGCTTAAACTTAAGGAACAGTCAGCCGGCCGGGTTTTAATTTCAGACCTAAGCGATGTGATGTGGCTCTTTAATATAAGAGGAAGTGATATAGCCTATAATCCGGTTGCGGAATCCTTTGCCTTAGTGGGAAAAGATGATGCATATCTTTTTGCAGACTTAAAATGCATGGAAAATGAACTCATTAAAACCTTAAAAGGTTACGGTGTCACTGTAGGTGGCCTTGAAGAGTTTGACGAACATATAAGGAAGATAAGCGGGATAAAGGTAATTTGCGATCTAAGGACGCTTAATGCCCATGTTTACGAACTGCTTAAAGGCAACAGCATTGCAGACCTGCCATCCTGGAAGTATATAGGAAAACATATAAAGAACCCTGTCGAGTGCAGTATTTTAAGGGACAGGCATATAAAGGACGGGCTTGCCGTAACGAGGTTCATATACAGGATCAAGAAGGCGGTAAGGGAAGGCGAAGGTACGGGCAGGATCATAAACGAATACGATGCCGCCATGATGCTTGACGGTATGAGAAGTGAGATAAAGGGCAACAGGGGATTAAGCTTTGAAACGATAGCTGCGTACGGAGAAAATGCTGCTGTTATCCATTACACTCCGGATAAAGAAGGCAGCGCCGTACTGAAGCCGGAGGGTTTTCTGCTTGTTGATTCGGGAGGGCAGTATGACGGGGCAACTACAGATGTGACGCGAACGATAGCACTTGGGGAACTTTCTGATGAGATGAAGCTTGATTATACTGCAGTGCTCAAGGGAATGCTTGACCTTGCGGATGCCGTTTTCCTTTCGGGCACGCGAGGTGAAAACCTAGATATACTGGCAAGGCGTCCCATATGGGAGAGGTATATTGATTACCGGCACGGAACGGGTCACGGAGTCGGTGCAATGTTAAATGTGCATGAGGGCCCCCAGGCCATAAGGTACAGGATAAGTGCCGAAAGCCTTCAACCTGCATTTGAACCAGGTATGGTCACAAGTGACGAACCCGGTATTTATCTTGAAGGAAAATATGGGATAAGGATCGAAAACCTTATCTTATGTGTTGAAAAAGAGAACAATGAATGGGGACGTTTCCTGGGATTTGAAACGCTTACCATGGTTCCTTTTGAAAGAGATGCGATCCTTAAGGATAAACTGACCGTCCGCCAGAGGGAAATGATCGATAAATATCACAGTGAAATATTTAAACTGTATGGATCGCATCTGGATGACGAAGAGAAAAAGTGGCTTAAGGATGCGACTGCCGCATTGTGATGAAGGTGCTTATATTGTAAGGAAAATGTTGTCAAAGGGGAAATCTCGTGTTAGAATATCTTTTGGCTGATTTATAAGAAGTACGAAAGTACTTTTTAAATTAATAAAGTTTTATGAAAGGAAGAGGTAGAATTATGGCAAATGTTGATTTAACCAAGTATGGTATCACAGGCGTAACTGAGATCGTTCACAATCCTTCTTATGAAGTATTGTTCGAGGAGGAGACCAAGGCAGGCCTTACAGGCTATGATGTTGGAACGCTTACCGAGCTCGATACCATTAACGTTATGACCGGTATTTTCACCGGACGTTCACCCAAAGATAAGTACATCGTTATGGATGAGAACTCAAAGGACACCGTATGGTGGACAAGTGAGGGATATAAGAACGATAACCATCCCATGAGCGAGGAAGTATGGGCAACAGTTAAGGACATAGCAAAGAAAGAGCTTTCTAACAAGAGGCTTTTCGTAGTTGACGCTTTCTGCGGTGCCAATACAGATACAAGGATGGCAGTTCGTTTCATCATGGAAGTTGCTTGGCAGGCACATTTCGTAAAGAACATGTTCATCCAGCCTACAGATGATGAGCTTGCTAATTTCGAGCCTGATTTCGTTATCTACAACGCATCCAAGGCTAAGGTTGAGAATTACAAGGAGCTCGGCCTTAATTCAGAGACATGTGCTGCATTCAATATTACATCAAGAGAGTCGGTTATCATCAATACATGGTACGGCGGCGAGATGAAGAAGGGTATGTTCTCAATGATGAACTATTACCTTCCTCTCAAGGGCATTGCTTCAATGCACTGCTCAGCCAACACAGATATGGAAGGTAAGCATACAGCTATCTTCTTCGGACTTTCCGGAACAGGTAAGACCACACTTTCAACAGATCCCAAGAGGCTTCTTATCGGTGATGATGAGCACGGCTGGGATGATGACGGTGTATTTAACTTTGAGGGTGGCTGCTACGCTAAGGTTATAAACCTTGATAAGGAATCAGAACCCGATATCTACAACGCTATCAAGAGGAACGCTCTTTTAGAGAACGTTACAGTAGATGCTAACGGAAAGATCGATTTCGCTGATAAGAGCGTTACCGAGAATACCCGTGTTTCTTATCCTATCGAGCATATCGAGAAGATAGCTAAGAACGTTAACAAGATCTCTTCAGGTCCTCAGGCTGACAACGTAATCTTCCTTTCGGCTGATGCGTTCGGAGTACTTCCTCCGGTATCTATCCTTGATCCTGAGCAGACACAGTACTACTTCCTTTCAGGATTTACCGCTAAGCTTGCAGGAACAGAGCGTGGTATCACAGAGCCCACACCTACATTCTCGGCTTGCTTCGGTCAGGCATTCCTTGAGCTTCATCCTACCAAGTACGGTGAGGAGCTCGTTAAGAAGATGAAGAAGAGCGGCGCTAAGGCTTATCTTGTAAATACTGGCTGGAACGGAACCGGCAAGAGGATCTCTATCAAGGATACCCGTGGTATCATCGATGCTATCTTAAACGGTGATGTCCTTAAGGCTCCTACCAAGAAGATCCCTTACTTCAACTTTGAAGTTCCCACAGAGCTTCCCGGAGTTGATACAGGTATACTTGATCCCAGGGATACATATGCTGATGCTTCCGAGTGGGAGACAAAGGCTAAGGATCTCGCAGGCAGGTTCATCAAGAACTTCGAGAAGTATACAAGCAACGATGCAGGTAAGGCACTTGTTAAGGCAGGTCCTCAGCTGTAATACAGTCTTAAGCAATTAATATTATCAGGGGCTCGCTGATGCGAGCTCCTGTTTTTTTCAGTCTGTTGTTTTTCTTTCATTTATCGGTTATCTGTGATAGAATAGAAAAGCTATGATATAACGGATAAAATTCAGATGTTTTTGATGGAGGATATTATGAAGATTTATGATGAACTCGTTGCCAGGGGACTGATAGCCCAGGTGACGGATGAAGAAGGGATAAAGGACCTTATCAATAACGGTAAGGCTATATTCTATATCGGCTTCGATCCGACCGCGGACAGCCTTCATGTGGGACATTTCATGACGCTCTGTCTTATGAAGCGGCTTCAGATGGCTGGAAATAAACCCATAGCATTGCTTGGAGGCGGAACCGGGATGATAGGCGATCCTTCCGGAAAGACCGACATGCGTAAGATGATGACAAAGGAAACGATCGAACATAACATTGCATGTTTTAAAAAACAGATGAGTAAATTCATCGATTTCTCCGAAGACAAGGCCATCATGGTAAACAATGCCGACTGGTTGCTTGAACTTAATTATGTTGATATGCTCCGTGAGGTGGGTCCTTATTTCTCGGTTTCGAACATGCTGCGTGCGGAATGTTACAAACAGCGTATGGACAGGGACGGAGGCCTTACCTTCCTTGAGTTTAACTATATGATAATGCAGTCTTACGACTTCCTTGAGTTATACAGAAAGTATGGCTGTAATTTACAGTTTGGCGGCGATGACCAGTGGTCGAACATGCTGGGAGGACGGGAGCTTATCCGTAAGAAACTTGGAAAGTCTGACGCTGAGGCAATGACGATAACCCTTCTGCTTAATTCGGAAGGCAAGAAGATGGGTAAGACAGAGAAGGGTGCCGTATGGCTGGATCCCGAGAAGACAAGTCCTTATGAGTTTTATCAGTACTGGAGGAATGTTGCGGACGCTGATGTTCTTAAGTGTATCCGTATGCTTACATTCCTGCCTCTCGAAGAAATAGATAAGATGGATAAATGGGAGGGAGCCCAGTTGAACGAGGCCAAGGAGATACTTGCCTTCGAACTTACAAAGCTTGTACACAGCGAGGAAGAAGCAGTTAAGGCACAGAATGCGGCACGTGCCATATTTACGTCGGGTGATTCTGCCGATATGCCTACTGTTGAAATTAATGAAGCCGACTTAAAGGACGGCACGATCGATATCCAGGGAATACTTGTAAAGGCCGGGATGGCTACATCAAGGTCGGATGCAAGAAGGAGCGTTGAAGGCGGCGGCGTGACCGTTGACGGTGAAAAGGTGACCGACCTGTTCTTAAGCTTTAAGCCTGAGGATTTCGGTGAGGGTAAGGTAGTAAAGAAGGGTAAGAAGACATTCAAAAAGGTTGTATTTAAATAATCTGATGATGAACCCCTTTGCTTTTTCGGGATGAGGATATGAAAACAAACATACTCGGATATCTTACGGAAGCCGTGGCGGTGCTTCCCGACAAAAACGCATATTTCGATGAGGAGATAAGCTATACCTACGCCCGTATGTTAAGCGAGGTAAAGGCAATAGGCACAAAGCTTATAAAAAAGCTTAACGTAAAGTGCCGTCCCGTGCTTATCTATATGGAGAAATCCCCCGCATGCCTTGCGGCCTTCTGGGGTACGGTGGCAAGCAGGAATTTTTACGTGCCTCTTGATACGAACATGCCGGAAATGAGGATAAGGCTTATCGTAGAAAATCTTAAGCCTGCTGCGGTGATAACCGACATGGCCCACTACGACCTTGCGAGGAAGTTCTCAAATAATGTCTTCATTTTTGAGGAAATGATCGAGACTCCGGTCGATGAAGAGATCATTGAGAAGCGCATGGCATCGTCAATTGATACGGATCCCGTGTATGTGCTTTACACTTCGGGTTCGACCGGTGTGCCAAAGGGCGTGGTAGTAAGCCATCGTTCACTTATTGATTACGTGGAACAATTCTGTAATGAGATCGGAATAACGGAAGATGATGTGATCGCAAATCAGGCACCGTTTTACTTTGATGCATCACTTATCGATATATATTGTACATTAAAGGCCCGCGGATCCATGGGAATCGTACCGCTTGAGTATTTTTCGATCCCGCTTAAGCTGCTTGATTTTTTGCAGAAGTATGATGTGACTACGATCCGCTGGGTTCCTTCGGCGATGAAGATGGTGTCTACATTTAAGGGATTTAAATCCATTCATCCCGATAAGCTTAAAAAGGTGATCTTCGGGGCAGAGTCAATGCCGACCAAGGTATATAATTACTGGAAGGCCAATTATCCGGAAGCTGTATTTGTGCAGATCTACGGACCCACCGAGATAACGGGCGTATGTACTTATTACATAGTCGACAGGGATTACGGGGACGATGAGACAATACCGATCGGAGGTGCCTTTAAAAATACCGAAGTGTTCCTTCTTGATGAGGATGACAAGCTCATTAGCCGCTCAGATATCGTAGGTGAGATATGTGTCAAGGGAAGCTGCCTTGCATTGGGTTATTATAATGCCAGGGAGAAAAGCGATGAGGTATTTGTACAGAACCCGCTTAATCCGTACTACAGTGAGAAGATATACAGGACCGGTGACCTCGCAAAATACAATGAGCGCAAAGAGCTTGTTTTCGTATCACGTAAGGATTTCCAGATAAAGCATATGGGACACCGCATCGAGCTTGGGGAGATAGAGACTGCCGTTATGGCATTGCCAAACATGAAAAATGCATGCTGTCTCTTTGATCAGGATAAGCAGAAGATCATACTTTTCTATGAAACGGAAGCATATGATGATATAAGCATTACAGAAGCATTAAAGAAAAGGCTGCAGCGATACATGCTGCCAAATGTGTTGCATAAAATGGACGCTCTTCCGCTTTTGCATAACGGAAAGATCGACCGGGTAAAACTGAAGGAGATGATGTAATATGGAAACAGTGATCGAGATACTTAAGGGAGTTCATCCCGAGGTTGATTATGAAAACGAGACCGGACTTATCGACAAGAGGATATTCGATTCATTTGATGTTGTTAACATCGTAGGCGAGCTCATGGACGAGTTTGATATCGAGATAACCGCCGAGCATATGATCCCGAAGAATTTCAATTCGGCACAGGCAATATACAAGCTTGTAAAAACTTTAGAGGAAGAATAGATTAATGCCTTTTATTTCTGTGGATTTTGCTCTGTTTGTCACCGCGGTGCTTTTGCTGTATTACATTTTCCCCAAAAGATACCGCTGGGTTGTGCTTCTTATAGCAAGTTATGTTTTCTACGGTTTAACCGGCATAGAAAACTTTGCTTACATCCTTACTACGACGGTATCGGCTTTTTTAGGTGCGATGCTTATCGAAAATAAGGGAACAGAGCAGAAGAAGTATTTGGAAGATAATAAAAATAAGCTTACCAAAGAAGAGAAGAAGTCCTACAAAGCCGTAATAAAGAAAAAGCAGAAGCTTATTCTGACGGTGTGTATTCTTCTTAACTTTGGTATTTTACTGTATTTAAAATACATTGACTGGTCTATCGCATACATTAACCTGTTCCGTTTGACGTATATGGGGAGGATAGATTTTATTCCTTTTAAAAACCTGCTCCTTCCCTTGGGTATTTCATTTTATACATTCCAGACGATGGGTTATCTTATAGACATATACTACGGTAAGTATGAACGGGAGCATAATTTTTTCCGCTTTGCTTTGTTTGTCTCCTTTTTCCCGCAGATAATCCAGGGTCCCATAAGCAGGTTCGGTGAACTTGCCGGCGAACTGTATAAGGAGGTCGATTTTGATTTTTCGAGGATAAAGTCGGGTTTCTACAGGATAATGTGGGGACTGTTTAAAAAGCTTGTCATAGCTGACAGGCTTGCAGCTTATGTGAGAGATGCGATAGCCCTTCGCGAGACATATAAAGGATTGTACATACTTCTTGCGGTGTTCTTTTATTCGATGCAGATCTACGGGGATTTTTCGGGAGGCATAGATGTAGCTCTCGGAGTTTCCGAGATGTTTGGCATAAAGCTTGCGGAGAACTTCAACAGGCCTTTCTTTTCAAAATCCATCTCGGAATACTGGCAGAGATGGCATATTACACTTGGTACATGGTTTAAGGATTATATTTTCTATCCACTTTCACTTAATAAGGGTATCATAAAACTCGGAAAGTTTGTCCGCGAGAAAGGGGCAGTGCAGTTCGGAAAAAGAATACCCATATACATCCCGATGCTTATAGTATGGTTCACTACAGGTATGTGGCACGGCTCACAGAACAGGTTCGTTGTATGGGGACTGTTCAATTTCGTGTTCATTGTGCTGGGAACCGAGTTTGAACCGCTTTCCAATAAAATAACACAGGAGTTGAAGCTGAACGAAACGGGTGTTATGATGAAAACATACCGTGTTTTTAAGACTTTCTGGCTTATGTCCTTTCTTCGTATTTTTGATATCAGTGCCGATGTGCCTTCGGCTTTCGATACGTTTGTACTGATATTCAGGGATTGGGGAAGCTTTAACATTAAGTTTGTATATGAAAACCTGTCGCTTCCTCAGGAGGACTTCATTGTTGCGGTGGTCGCAATTGTCATAATGTTTGTGTTTGATCTGATACAGCGCAGGGGAAGCGTGCGTGAAAGGATATTTAAGCTGCCTGTTATTTTTCAATGGGTGATCCTTTCACTTTTGATAACAGCCGTATCTGTATTTGGATATTACGGTCCGGGCTATGATGCGGCAAGCTTTATATACGGGGCGTTCTGATCACGAACACAGGTAAAGATATGATATGAAAAAAGCAGGGAATAAGATAATAAACATCATAAGTGTCGCTTTGAAGGTTTTACTAATCCTGTTTCTGGTAATAACGCTTAACAGGATCTTCATGCCAAAGTATGTTCATGAAAACCTTGATGGCAGGATAACACAGGAATACTATCCGCAGGCGAAGTACTCGGATGTGATATTTGTCGGATCGTCAACGGTACACAGTGCGGTAGATCCGCGCGTGTTATGGGAGGAGCAGGGAATATCTTCCTATGTAAGGGCAAACGCATCCCAGACCATGTGGATATCCTATTACATGATAGAGGATGCGGTTAAGTTAAGAAAACCTGAAATGGTGTGTCTTGATGTTACATTTATTAAATACGGAGATGATTTTGTAGAGGAACCGAGTACCAGGAAATCGCTTGACGGTATGAGGCTGTCATCTTCAAAGATCGAATGCATAAAGGCTTCCATGGGTCCTGATGAAAAGATGGCTGAATACATCATGCCGCTTTTCAGGTTCCATTCAAGGTGGAAGGAGCTTTCACTTGATGATTTCCGCTATGCATATTACAATAAAGCGGTAACCTTTAACGGCTATCTGCCGGATGAAGAAGTAGACCCGGTTGAAGAGAAGGAACTTGTTTATACAAAAGAAGGGGACACAGAGATTTCCGGGCGCAATCTCTACTATCTTAATAAAGCGATAGAACTGTGCCGGAGTAAGGGAATCACTGTTATGCTGTTTAAAACACCGGCACATTCATCAAACTGGAGCACCGATTATGATGACCAGATAAATTCCGTGGCAAAAGAGTACGGTTTAACGTACATTAATTTTGATGAATATAACGACGAGATAGGCCTTGATTATACCGCTGACACTCCTGATAAAGGGAGCCATCTGAACACAAGCGGAGCGGTTAAGTTTTCAAGTTATCTTGGCAGGTATCTTAAAGATAACTACAATATCACCGACAGAAAGACCAACGATAAATATATAAAAAACTGGAACGGGATAATAAAATGAAATATTCCTTCAGGAGGATCAATAGATGGACAGCACAAAGAAAATAATACTAACCGGTGACAGGCCGACGGGAAGGCTTCATTTGGGGCACTATGTCGGTTCGCTTAAGAGGAGGGTACAGCTGCAGGATTCGGGCGAATTCGATGATATCAACATCCTTATAGCCGATGACCAGGCACTTACCGATAATGCCGATAATCCGGGAAAGATCAGGGATAATATCATAAATGTAGTGCTTGATTATCTCTCGGTCGGGATCGATCCTGACAAGACGACGATCTGTGTGCAGTCGGCACTTCCCGCACTTCATTCGCTGACGTTCTATTATATGAACCTTGTTACCACGGCACGCGTGTCGCGAAATCCTACCGTAAAATCGGAAATACAGATGCGTGGCTTTGCCGATGAAGGGTTGCCGGTCGGCTTTTTCTGCTATCCGATTTCTCAGGCTGCCGATATCACAGCCTTTGATGCGACGGTCGTTCCGGTAGGTGAAGACCAGCTTCCGATGATAGAGCAGACCCGCGAAATTGTTGAAAAATTCAATAAAACTTACGGAGACACCCTTGTTCTCCCAAAGGCCATGATACCGGAAAACGAGACACAGAGAAGGCTTCCCGGTGTTGACGGCAAGGCAAAGATGAGTAAGTCGCTCGGAAACTGCATCTATTTGTCGGACAGTCCGAAGACGATCAAAAAACAGGTTAACGGAAAGATGTTCACGGATCCCATGCATCTTAAGATCGAAGATCCCGGACACATCGAAGGCAATGTTGTTTTTGCCTATCTTGATGCTTTGTGTACCGATGATCACTTTAAGGAGTATCTGCCCGATTACAATAACCTTGATGAGATGAAGGAACATTACAAACGCGGCGGCCTGGGTGACGGTGTATGCAAGAAGTTCCTTATAAGCGTTCTCGAAGAGGAACTTTCCCCCATCCGTGAAAACAGAGCAAAGTGGGAATCAAACATCGGTGATGTATATGATATTCTTGCAGACGGTATTAACAGGGCAAGGAAAAAGACGGATGCGACTCTTGCAAGGGTTCAGAAGTCGATGCGCATTGATTATTTCGATGACAGAAAGATAGTCGGGGAGTGGGAGAACCTTTTAAAACAGCCGGCAGAGTGATCCGGTTTAAAAAGGGTTTAGATCGTTATGGATGAGAAAAGAAAGATCTCGCTTGAGAGAGCAAACGAATTATATGAAGAGATAGAGGATTATCTTGCGTTTAAGGATGATTTTTTGCGCGAAACGGCGGAGCGCAGGGATGTACTCTCAAAGAAGCACAAGGAAGAGCTGATGAATTATTTTGAAGCCTCCGAGGATGACTGGAATGACTGGCACTGGCAGTTAAGGCACAGGATAAGTTCGGTATCTCTTTTAAGTAAATTCATAAAGCTGTCGGATAAGCAGTACAAAATGTTTGAGGAGATATCCAGAAAATTCAGGTGGGCAACCACGCCGTACTATTTATCTCTGATGGATTATGAGGATATGAACTATCCGATAAACCTGATGGCCCTTCCCAGTGCTGCCGAGAATGACACAAGCGGTGAACTGGATCCTATGAGTGAGGAATTCACGAATCCGGCGCCGTGCATAACACGCAGGTATCCAAACAGGCTCATCATAAATGTAACCAGTTCATGTGCGATGTTCTGCAGGCACTGTCAGAGGCGCAGGCGTATAGGTGAATGCGACCGTATCGAATCGGAAGAAAATATTGCTGCGGCTATTGAATACATAAGAAACACGAGAGAGATAAGGGATGTACTCATAACCGGCGGGGATCCGCTGATGCTGCCCGATGAGATGCTTGAAAACATAATAAAACAGGTAAGGACTATTCCCCATGTGGAGATAATAAGGCTTGGTACAAGGCTTCCCGTAACAATGCCGCAGCGCATTACCGATGAACTGTGTAATATGCTTAAGAAGTATCATCCTTTCTTTATAAATACACAGTTCAATCATCCGGGAGAGCTTACGGAGGATGCGGTAAAAGCCTGCGAGAGGATAGTAAATGCCGGCATTCCGATGGGCAACCAGATGGTATTCTTAAGGGGTATAAACAACGATAAATATATAGTGCAGCTTCTTAACGAAGGACTCTTAAAAGCACGTGTGCGGCCGTATTACATTTTTCATCCCAAGCAGGTGCTCGGCACCAAGCACTTCGAGATCACTGTCGAAGAAGGGCTTAAGATAATGAAGTACTTAAGGGGACACACGTCGGGACTTGCGATACCGCAGTATATACTCAATGCTCCCGGAGGGCTCGGAAAGATCCCGCTTCTGCCAAAGTATATTGAAGAAAGCGATGACGAGCATGTTAAGCTTACAACCTGGGAAGGCAGGGAAGTTGAAATAGTATATTGATCGGAGGGTTATGATATGGAAAGAGATCTGTTGGAGCGGGTCAATCCCATATATAAAAACGAGCAGGAATACATTAAGCATCTTGCTTTTGCCAAAGTACCGTATGCCGAAAAGCTTTACGAGCAGCTTGAATATAACGAGATCATCGGCGACCCGGGGGTGAAGACCTTCGAGAACGGAAATGATGTGCTTGAGAAGATCGTAAGGATCGCAGACGAAGCACGGTATAATATGACCAACGAAATGATCCGGGGTTATGAATTCACAAATGTCATTGAATTACCGTGCGGATATACCCCCAGAGGGATAATGCTTGCGGAAGAGGACTATAAATATGTAGGACTCGATCTTCCGATCGTAATAAGTGATATTTCATCTGCCGCGCGTACCATATGTGACAACCATGCTCATCGTGCAAGCTATGAGGCAATGGATGCGACAAACTTCGGCAGTATTACACACGCAATAGAAAACGTTAACGGGAAGGTTACGATAGTATCCGAGATAATGTTGTCATATCTTACCGACTCCGAACTCATCTCAGTATGCGATAATATTTATAAGCTTCTTTCAAACAGGGGCGGGTGCTGGATAACAATGGATATCGGCTGCAGGGACCTGTACAGAAATACATGCATTGCCCTTACCGGAAATGATGAAGCATATAGGGAAATGGCAGACCATTTCAGAAGCACATCGAATATCGATCTGTATGATAACTGCCTGTACAGGGACGGCCTCAAAGGCGCAGAAGACTTTCTTACATTCAGGGGTTTTGAGATCGAAAAAGTAAATGTGTCTGAAGTATATCCAGAGCTTAATACCATTAAAGATATACCGGGAATGGATGAAAAGCTTAAGGAAGCTTTTCATGATATGGATTACTGGACGTTAACTGTTGCAAGACGTCGTGGTTCGCGTGTTATAAACACGGAGTCAAGAGGCAGTACCGTTGAAAAGAAAACCGGTAATGGGTTTTTGTATCTTTCACTTACCGGACGTATAGATACCATCACAGCTCCAGAAATGCTCAGGGCATATGAGGAAACCGCCGCTGAGGGCCCCATTGAGAAGATTACAATAGACTGCAAGGAACTGGAATACATTTCTTCGGCCGGACTTAGGGTATTGCTCATCATGGTAAAGGCGCTTAAGGACAAAAACGGTATGATCCTTAAGAATGTATCGGATCAGGTTTTGGATATCCTTGAAACAACAGGCTTTAACGATCTTATAACAAATATCAGCCGTGCTTAGGTCATAACAATATAAGCAGATAAATGAAAGGGAAGATGTATTTATGAAGAAGCTTGCAAAACGTGGAAATATGAATGAGCGCATAGATGTGGTGCTCCGTAAGTTCCGTTCAAGGATGACTTCTTATCCTCCGGGAATGTGTCCGCTTGCTTTGTACAGATCTCTGCTGCACATTTCGATGAACCAGTCATGCGGAAAGTGCGTTCCCTGCCGGGACGGACTCTCCGAGGTGGATTTTTATTTAAAGAGCATTTTAAACGGTGATGCTACACAAGACACACTTAAGCTTATGGAAGAGAAGTGTAAGATGATAGCATCAACCGCCGATTGCGCGGTAGGTGTGGTCGGTGCGGAGCTTATACTGGATTCCCTTAAAGAATTCGAAGATGAATATAAGAGTCATATCTTAAGCGGCAGATGTGCCGAGAATGTTCAGCAGACCGTTCCGTGCATTACCCTGTGTCCTGCACATGTTAATGTTCCGGGCTATATTGCAATGATAAAAGAGGGGGATTATGAAGGTGCAGTCAAAGTCATAAGGAATAACAATCCCTTCCCGACCGCATGTGCTTTCGTATGTGAACATCCCTGCGAGAGAAAATGCAGGCGTTCGCTTGTCGATGATCCGTTAAATATCCGCGGGCTGAAGAAATACGCTGTTGATAATGCAAATGCGGACAGTGTAAACACACCGCCGGTAAATGTTAAAACAGGTAAGAAGATCGCCGTTATAGGGGGTGGACCGACAGGTCTGACGGCAGCTTATTTCCTTGCTCTGATGGGCCATGGAGTAGACATTTACGAAGAACACGACAATCTCGGAGGAATGTTAAGGTACGGAATACCCGAATACCGACTTCCGAAGGAAAGGCTCGATCAGGATATAAATGCGATCCTTTCTGCAGGGGATATAACGGTACACTTAAACACAAAGGTAGGCCGGGATATAAGCTTTAAGGAAATAAATGATAAGCATGACGCGGTTTATTTAGGGCTTGGCGCACAGCTCGGAAACAGGATGCCTATGGAGAATGCGGATGCAAAGAACGTGATCCCCGCTGCGGATTTTTTGCAGGCAGTTGCAAACGGGAATGCACCTGACCTTACCGGCAAAAAAGTGGCTCTCATAGGAGGAGGAAATGTAGCCATGGATGCGGCGCGCACTGCTGTGCGACTTAATGCCGAGAGCATACACGTTTTCACAAGAAAGCGGGATGATTATACAGCCCTTCAAAGTGAGATCGAGGGCGCGATGCAGGAAGGGGTAAGGTTCAGAACACTGTTAAGCTTCCTGAATATTGAGGTTGATAAGGAAACAAACGAAGTGAGTGCCGTATGGCTGCAGCCTGAGATACTGGGCGAATATGATGAGTACGGTATGATGACTACCGAACATTCAAGTAACTATCCGTACAGGTTCAAATGTGATTATCTTATCCTGGGTGTCGGACAAAGGAGTGATGTCGCTGATTTTGAGAAAGAGGGCGTACCGGTAAACCGCGGAAGGATAGTTGCCGATGAAACATGCACGGTAAGTGATACCGAGGGTGTATTTTCAGGAGGTGACTGCGTAACAGGGCCTTCAACCGCAATAAATGCGATCGCTGCCGGACGGGTTGCCGCATATAACATAGACGAATACCTTGGATATCATCATAAAGTAATAGACGAAACAGTGATACCTCCTTCATATCCAAATCCGTGTGTACCTACGGGCCGAGCGGAAATAGAGGAGAAGGATCCGTTTGAGAGGCGTACCAACTTTGATCACGTTGAGCTTTCAATGACTTTCGAAGAAGCAATGAGGGAGGCCGGAAGGTGTCTCCGCTGCGATCATCATGGCTGCGGCGTTATGGAAGGAGGCAGGGGCGAATGATCACTGTAAAGATAAACGGAATTGATTATAAGGCCTTGGAAGGCGCCACCATTTTGAATGTTGCAAGGAGCAACGGAATAAATATACCTACTCTGTGTTATCTTGAGGGAGTGTCGGATCTTGGTTCATGCCGGATATGCGTGGTCGAGGCAAAGGGATATGAGAGGCTGCTTCCCGCATGCCGTACGAAAATTAAGGACGGCATGGAGATAATTACAGAGTCGGAACGGCTTACAGAGTACAGAAAAGAAATGTTAAAGCTCATCTTAAGCAATCATAATCAGGATTGTATGAGCTGTCCTGCCAACGGAACCTGCGAGCTCCAAAACCTGTGTAACAGATATGATGTAAAGCATGCGGAGCATAAGGGTAACCGGGCAAAGATAGAGGATGACCAGCCGTTCCTTAACTCCAATCCGTACATAAGCTATGATCCGGGCAAGTGCATTCACTGCATGCGCTGTATAAGCGTATGTCATAACATAGCCTGCAACGGAACACTGAATAATTCACGCACGGGCACATTCCATCTGGTTGATGCTCCCTTCGGTGAAAACTATAAGGAAACAGGATGTGAGACCTGCGGAAACTGTGCTAGCGTATGTCCTACGGGTGCACTTACGCTTAAGCGGGAAGAGAAGTATCGAGAATGGGAAGTAAAGAAAGTACTTACAACCTGTCCGCACTGTGCAACGGGCTGTCAGTATTATCTTGTTGTCAAAGATAATGAAGTGGTTAACGTCGAGCCGGCAAACGGACCTTCAAACCATAACAGGCTGTGCGTTAAGGGGCGCTCGGGAAGCTTTGATTTTATACATTCGAATGACAGGCTCACAAAGCCGCTTATAAAGGACAGGACAACCGGTAAGTTCCGCGAGGCTTCATGGGATGAGGCAATTGATTATACTGCGAAACGTTTAACTGAGATAAGGGATAAATACGGAAGTGAATCACTTGCCGGTTTTGCATGTTCAAGGTCGGCAAATGAAGATATATATATGGTGCAGAAGATGGTAAGGACATGTTTTGGGACCAATAATACGGACAACTGTGCCAGGGTATGTCATTCGGCCACCGTTGCGGGACTTGCAAAGACGCTTGGTTCGGGCGCTATGACAAACCCGATCCATGACATAACGCATGATTTGGACTGCATCATGCTCATTGGTTCCAATCCGGAAGAAGCACATCCTGTTGTCGGAATGCAGATAAGAAAGGCCGTTAAAGACGGGGCAAGGCTTATAGTCGTTGATCCGAGGGAGATCGGACTTGCGAAGAAAGCAGACATACATTTAAAGATAAGGCCCGGCACAAACGTCGCTTTTGCAAACGGCATGATGCATGTGATGATAAAGGAAGACCTTATCGATCACGATTATATTAATGAAAATGCTGAAAACTTCGATGAACTTAAAAAGGTCACCGATAAGTATACACCGGAAAAAGTCGGAGAGATATGTCATATAGATCCGGACCGGCTTATTGAGGCGGCAAGGATGTATGCGACGGCAAAGAAGGCGCCGATAATCTACTGCCTCGGGGTTACCGAGCATTCCACCGGAACCGAGGGCGTTATGTGCATGTCAGACATGGCGGTCCTTTGCGGAAAGATAGGAAAGAGCGGCTGCGGTGTCAATCCATTACGAGGACAGAATAACGTGCAGGGCGCCTGCGATATGGGAGCCATGCCCACCGATTACCCCGGATATCAGAAAGTTGATAATGATGAGGTAAGGGAGAAATTTGAAAAGGCATGGGGCGTTAAGTTAAATCCCAAACCCGGCCTTAAAGCTACCGAGGTTTTCCCTGCAGCCATTGAAGGTAAGATAAAGGGACTTTATATCTGCGGTGAGGATCCGATAGTATCGGATCCCGATACGCACCATATTATTAAAGCCCTTGAAAGCCTTGAGTTCTTTGTTATCCAGGAGCTGTTCATGACAAAAACGGCCGAGTATGCCGATGTCATACTCCCTGGCGTGAGCTATGCGGAAAAGGAAGGTACTTTTACAAATACTGAGAGGCGTGTCCAGAGAATAAGAAAAGCGGTTGAGCCAATAGGTGAAGCCCGTCTTGACACAGATATCCTTACAGACCTGATGAACGCAATGGGTTATCCTCAGGAAAGGCTTACCGCGGCACAGATAATGGATGAAGTGGCATCGGTTACGCCGAGTTTTCACGGGATATCCCATGAAAGGCTTGATGCCGGTGAGAGCCTTCAGTGGCCGTGCCGGGAAAAGGATCAGCCGGGAACGCCGATAATGCATGTTGGCCATCCCGCAAGGGGAAGGGCATTGCTTTATGCCGTTGATTATAAAGAATCACAGGAGCTTCCCGATGAGGAATATCCTTTCATCCTTATGACAGGCCGCATACTTTATCAATATAATGCAGCCGCAATGACAAGCCGTGCTCCGGGACTTATGGATATAGCCGGTGAAGGTTTTATCGAGGTCAGCATAGCTGATGCCGACAGGCTTGGTTTTAAGAACGGAGAGAACATAAAGGTGATAAGCAGGCGCGGAGAGATAACGGCAACGGCACGTGTGGGGCGCAAGGTCTCCGAAGGAGAGACGTGGATGCCTTTCCATTTCCCAGATTCGCCAGTTAACGTTATCACAAACGCTGCTCTTGATGAGTTTGCGAGGATACCCGAATATAAGGTATGCGCGGTAAGGCTTGAGAAGATGTAAGATACAATTTGAGGAAATAAGATAAACAAATGCTTGACGGATACGGAAGGGAAATAGATTATTTAAGGATCTCGGTTACGGACAAATGTAATTTAAGATGCATATATTGCATGCCGCATGACATAGATTCCGTAGCGATGTCCGAGATACTTACTTTTGAGGAGATAACGCAGATCGTATCCGCCGCAGCAGCTCTGGGCATAAAAAAGATTAAGATAACCGGCGGGGAACCGCTCGTACGAAGGGACGTCTGTTCTCTTATAAAAATGATCATTGAGACGGACGGAATAGAGCAGGTAACCCTTACAACCAACGGTGTTTTGCTTTTTAAGTATATTGATGAACTGAAGGAAGCGGGTATAGCCGGGATAAACGTAAGCATAGATACTTTGTTTAAGGAACGTTTCAAGTTGCTTACGGGACATGATGATATTGATGAGATATTAAAGGGGATCCCGGCAGCGGTTGATGCAGGGATCCCGCTTAAGTTAAATACGGTATCTTTAGATCCGGGTGAGCCGGATAGATTAAAGGATGCGAGCGCCCTGATAGAATACGCAGGCAGTCTTGGCATAGATATAAGATTTATCGAGCTTATGCCGATCGGTTTCGGAAAGGATTTCCCCGGTATCCCTCATGAAGTGCTGATCCCGCTGATCGCAGACAGGTATAAGGGAATGGTAAGGGATGAGGCAGGTCACGGAAACGGTCCTGCCGTATATTATAAGATACCCGGACGAAAGGGGAGTATAGGGTTTATATCTGCGATGAGTAATGCTTTCTGTGACGGGTGCAACCGCATAAGGCTGACTACAAAGGGATATTTAAAGAACTGTCTTTGTTATGATACGGGGGTTGATCTAAGGTCGACACTGCGCAGCGGGATATCTTGCACGGAACGCTGTGAAGCATTGAAAAAGGCGATCCAAGGGGCGATATTATGCAAACCCAAATCGCATTGCTTTGCAGAAAAAGATAATATTTCGGAGAAGGACCCCATGTCGCGTATCGGGGGATAAAAGTTTCAGGTTTAAGATCATGGACAAAATATCAGGAAAAGTAAGAGCAATATGCATAAGTGAAAAAAGAGGGACCGTAAAGCATGAAGTCCCATCTGCCGTACTTATAAAGGATCATGGCATTGAGGGTGATGCGCATGCGGGACAATGGCACAGGCAGGTAAGCCTTCTTACGGGAAGCAAGGTTGACGAATTCAATCAAAAGGGTGCAAATGTATCAAACGGTGATTTCGGTGAGAATATTATAATAGACGGCTTCGATGTTAAGGAACTTCCGATCGGCAGCGTTCTTAAGATAGGAAATGCAAGGTTAAGGCTTACGCAGCGCGGTAAGGAATGTCACAGCCACTGCCGGATATATAAGAGAATGGGAGACTGTATTATGCCGCGGGAAGGTGTGTTTGCCGAGGTTCTTGAGGGCGGTAGGATTAACGAAGAAGATGTGGTTTGGGTCGAATATCCAAAAGCTGACAGGCCGTTTACCGCAGCTGTCATTACGTTATCGGATAAGGCATCAAAAGGGGAGCGGGAAGATAGTTCCGGGCCGGCAGCGGCTAATATACTTAAGGAACACGGTTATAAGATAATCGAAACGGTTCTTATACCGGATGATAAGGAAAAGCTTAAAAATGAGCTTATAAGGCTAAGCGACGGGCGCAGTGCGGATCTTATTGTAACGAGCGGGGGGACGGGATTTTCCCTGCGTGACAACACTCCCGAGGCAACACTTGAAGTGGCAGACAGGAATGCACCCGGAATAGCCGAATATATGAGGTTTAAGTCTTTTGAGATAACGGACCGCGCAATGCTCTCAAGGGCGGCAAGCGTGATAAGGGGTCAGACGATAATAGTTAACTTACCCGGAAGCCCAAAGGCGGTCAGTGAATGCCTTGGTTTTATCCTTAAACCTCTTGAGCACGGGATTAAGATCTTACGAGGCTCGGTCAATGAATGTGCAAACCTACCGCCCGAAGGTAAAGGAAAGAGCGAAGCAGCAGATGAGGTGAAAAATGTCCCTTGATGTGAACATAAAAAAACAATACCCGGGTTTTGCTCTTGATGTTTCCTTTAAAACCGGATCAAAACGTATCGGTATTCTTGGTGCCTCGGGATGCGGTAAAAGCATTACACTTAAGTCGATAGCGGGAATAGAAAAGCCCGACAGCGGCAGGATAAGCTTTGAAAATTCGGTATGGTTTGATAAGGAAAAGGGTGTAAACATAAAGGCGGCAAGGCGTAATGTCGGATATCTTTTTCAAAATTATGCACTTTTCCCCAATATGACGGTTAAGGAAAACATAGAAGCTGCACTGCACGTCGCGGGGAAAGATAAAAATCGGGCCGGATCATCAGCCGAGATAATAGAGCGTTACGCCCTTTCGGATATAAAAGATCATATGCCTGATGAGCTCTCGGGAGGCCAGCAGCAAAGGACCGCTTTTGCAAGGCTGATGGCACGTGATCCCGGGATGATACTGCTGGATGAACCGTTTTCAGCCATGGATACATTCCTGCGTGAAGGAATGCGCCTTGAGCTTATAAGGATGCTCGATGAATATGATAAGACCGTGATCATGGTAAGTCATGACAGGGATGAGATATACCAGATGTGCGATTATCTGATACTCATGGATAAAGGAAGGGTTATCGCAAAAGGAGATACGGATGAACTTTTCTCTCATCCGAAGACAACCGAGGCCGCAAGGCTTACAGGCTGTAAGAACATAAGCCGTATCAAGCGCATGAGTGATCACAGGATAAAGGCTCTCGACTGGCAGGGAATAGAACTGTTGACCGATGAAACAGTAACTGAAGACATAACCCATGCCGGAGTAAGGGCACATGATATCGTGCCCGGTGATGAAGGAGTAAATGTATTTTCGGCCGGCCGGGCGCAAATAAGCAGGCTTCCGTTTGAATGGTACGTTACCCTTGAGAACGGCCTTTGGTGGAAAAGGGGAAGGGAGCTGTATGACACCGGTGATGAAAGCATAGTCCCTGAATACTTAAGCATTCCCCCTGAAAAAATAATCCTCATGAAAAATGCGGGATCATAGTTATTCTTCCATATGCAAAGGAGATCATAAATGGATTTTTTTCCGTTGTACAACTCCCTGCGCATAGCGGGGATAAGTACGCTTATCGTTGTAATAACAGGAATTGCCGCAGCCTGGTACATTGTAAGGCTGCCGCGGATCATAAAAGGTATTCTTGACTGCGTATTTACGCTGCCGCTCGTGCTCCCGCCAACCGTAGTAGGTTACCTTCTGCTCAGGCTGTTGGGCCCAAGAAGGCCGGTTGGCGCATGGTTTATGTCAGCCTTTGGTATAAAGCTTACAATGACATGGTGGTCTGCTGTATTCTCTACGGCGGTTGTGATATTTCCTCTTATGTACCGTACGGCAAGAGGTACTTTCGAAGCTTTTGACATAACGCTTAAACAGGCCGGAGAAACATTGGGCCTGAGCGGTCCGTATATATTTTTCAAAGTGACGCTTCCGTACTGCAAGTCAGGGATGATAGCCGGATGCGTGCTGGCTTTTGCGAGAGCTCTTGGCGAATACGGTGCAACCACAATGATAGCGGGATACACTCCGGGCAGGACCGCTACGATATCAACAACCGTTTATCAGCTTTGGAGGACAAATAACGACGGACTGGCAGCCAAATGGGTCATCATAAACCTGGCGATATCTGCCGTTGTTCTGCTTATTATCAATCTGATGGAAGGACGAAGCGGCAGGATAGGTACGGTAAGGAGCAGTGGGAAAAATGAAAGCTAAGAATAAGACGGACTGGGCGGAAGCAAAAGAAAAACTGATCAACACTGTAAATCCTGTAGGAACTGAAAATGTTAGCCTTGAAAAACTTAAGGGCAGGATACTGGCAGAGGATATAACAGCAGCGGAGAATGTACCGGGGTTTGACCGTTCTCCTTATGACGGATACGTTTTTAAGGCAGAGGATTCAAAAGGGGCCGGTGAGGCGCAGGGTGTGACTCTTAAGGTAATTGAAAACATAAGAGCCGGGCAGTCTGCTTCCCTAAAGGTAATAAAAGGCACGGCCATCCGTCTTATGACAGGTGCTAAGATACCGGAAGGCGCCGATGCTGTATGTAAATATGAGGACACGGATTTTGACGATCTGACTGTTACCTTAAAAAGAGAATACAGGCCGGGAGAAAATATTGTAAAAGCCGGAGAAGACATAAAGGCAGGAACGGTGCTTGCCGAAAAAGGAAGTATCGTTGACACGGGGCTTACAGGTACCATGGCATCGCTCGGTATTACAAGGGCTGAGGTGTTTAAAAGGCCGGTTGCGGGAATAATATCCACCGGAGACGAGGTGGTTGATATTGATGCATCTTTACCGGTAGGAAGGGTACGGAATTCAAACCGTTATACCATAGCGTCCGCACTTTCAGACATGGGAATAGACAGCGTATACCTTGGACATTCAGGGGATGCGGTGGGCGAGATGAAGAAAATGATATTAAAAGGTCTTGATGAATGCGACCTTATTATTTCTACCGGAGGGGTTTCTGCCGGGGACTTTGACATTGTTCCGGATGCTATGGAGGAAGCCGGATTTACACTGCTTATACACGGGGTGAGGATAAAACCCGGAATGGCGTGCGCATACGGAGTAAGAGACGACTCTCTGATGCTGGCCCTGTCAGGTAATCCGGCATCGTCGCTAACAAACCTTCAGTGCATATGTATGCCTGCACTAAGAAAAAAGTGCGGACTTAAGGATTTTGAACATAAAATGATAAAAATGCGGCTTGAATATGACTTTAAAAAGACGGGACCGGGAACAAGGTTTATCCGCGGGCAGCTAAAGATAAAGGACGGTGAAGCCATATTTGAAGCATCAGGCAGGCAGGGTAACGTAGTTATAAGCAGTGCGATAGGATGTAATGCCTACGGGATCGTTAACGGGGGAACAGGACCCCTTAAGGCCGGAGATATGATATACGGATTTATCACAGGCTGAAAGGATAAAGATGGAGAAAATAAGAGTCGAGGATGCTGTGGGCATGCCTCTTTGTCACGATATTACCGCTATGCGCCCGGGATTTAAAGGAGCGTTGTTTAAAAGGGGACACGTGATAGAAAAAAAAGATATACAGGTCCTCCTTGATATCGGAAAGAAGACGGTTTATGCCGGAGAACCCGATGAAGGGATGATCCATGAGGATGACTGTGCGATACGTCTGTCAGAGATGACAAAGACGGATGGGACCCACTTTGAGGGACCGAGCGAAGGAAAGATGCTGCTTTTCGCTGACAGGAAGGGAATGTTCAGGGTTGATACGGATCTGCTTAACAGCATTAATCGGATAGGTGATATAACGATATCTACGATCCCGGACCATTTCAGGGTTGAAGAGGGAGACAGGCTGGCTTCGATGAGGATAGTCCCGCTGTTTACCGATAAAGAACAGATTGAAAGGGCAGAGGGACTCTGCGCGGATAAAAGGCTGTTTGAACTGCTTCCTTATAAACCGCTTAGCGTTGGAATAGTGATAACAGGTTCCGAAGTGTATAGCGGACGGATAAGTGATATGTTTGAACCTGTAGTGCGAAAGAAGCTTAAATATTTTCCGGGACAGATAAAGGGAGTAAAGATCTGCGATGATGATATTTCAATGATCACAGCCGCGGCGGAAGAACTGATGAATGAAGGGGCCGATCTTCTGATATTTACAGGAGGTATGTCGGTCGATCCGGATGATCTTACTCCCGGAGCGATAAAGCGTCTCGGAGCTGAGATAATAAGCTATGGGCTTCCCGCACAGCCCGGAAATATGACTCTTGTTGCATATCTTGATGATATTCCCATCCTGGGAGTACCGGGAGCGGCGATAAGTCTTCCGACCACAATGTTTGATGTGCTGCTTCCGCAGGTTTATACGGGAATTAAGTTTACAAAGAAGGATCTTATCGGTCTGGGAGACGGAGGCCTGTGCAGGATGTGCAAAGAGTGTCATTTTCCCAACTGTACATTTGGGAGATATTAAAATGGGACGGATAATACTTGGGATAGCCGGATTTTCCGGAAGCGGAAAGACAACCCTCATAGAAAAGCTGATACCGGTATTGAAAAACGAAGGGTATAGGATCGCCGTAATAAAGCATGATGCACATGATTTTGAAATGGACAGGGAGGGAAAAGATACCTTTCGTTTTAAGAAGGCGGGCGTGGATACGGTAATGATATCCTCCCGGGTAAAGTCGGCCATGATTTCCGACATTGTGCAAAGCCTTGATAAAATGATCGCAGATGCATATGAAAGGGGCGCGGATATCGTGCTTGTTGAAGGCTATAAGTACGAAAACATCCCCAAGCTGTTTGTTTTAAGCAAAAGATGCGGATATGAGGTACCGGAAGAAATAAAGGGATGTGTGGCTATAGCTTCGGATGATACGGATAAGGTAAGA
>JAILJC010000181.1 GCA_024694965.1 Lachnospiraceae bacterium | reverse complement strand
CTTTTTGATATAATCAAAGCCTTGGTTCATCTCGATACGTGTACTCAGCATAAGCTGGAGCACCATCGGTACCGTATTAAAACAGGATAAGAGGAATGCTGTCAGAACGGAAAAGAAAAAGAGCCTTAAGGACTTTCCTTTCTTCTCATCGGGAACGGTCTCAAGCAGGAAATAACACTTAAACACAAGATAAAACATTACCGATATGACAAGCTGCGAATATCCGAGAAAAGTTATAAAAAGAAGTCCCGTAAACAGGACATATTTATGTTCATTTATAAGCCGTTCAAATGCCCATACAAGAAGCGGGAAGATAATTACAAGATCAAGAAAGAATATATTTGTATAATCCTGAAGCACATAACCGGAGCAGGCATATAACAGTCCCGCGCATACGGCTCCAACAGAGGAGCCAAAACGCTTTTTATAATATAATGAAATGGTCAGTGCCGACAATGCCATCTTAATGATCAGAAAATAAGACATGAAGTACAGTAATCCGTCCCTTGAAGAAAGCAGGAGCAAAAGGTTTGTCGGGAACAGCAGAAAAGTCCCGGTTATGTCTGCCATCGACACTCCAAGGCCGCTGTACCAGTTAAGATACAGCCCCGCATCACCATGCATCACATCCCAGAAATATGTATAGATCGGCAGGAAATTATTGGCAAGATCGTAATAAACCACAGTGTTGTTCCCGAACGGATATACATGCTTTACCGCATATATGACAAGCAGCATAACAGCAACAATACAAGGGGCGACAACACATGCCGCCCAACCGTGTTTATCATTGAATTCCGAAAATTTTCGGTCAAGCCTACGAAAGGCCTTAAGCTCTATCGGAGCGGTCGGTAAATTCATTACGATCCCCCATGCCGCTTATTTCCCACTGCCTCTTTTATCTTTGCTGCCATATAGTCAAGCATATCATCGTTCATACCCGGATATACGCCTACCCAGAACGAATCATTCATAACCCTGTCGGTAACCTCAAGGCTTCCGGCCACCCTGTATGCATCGGTATCTCGTATCTCATCAAATGCGGGATGCCTTATGAGATTACCGGAAAACAGTAACCTTGTCTGGATATTGTTCTCTTCAAGGAAGCGTGTTATATCATCCCGTTTTAACCCGCTCTCAGGCTTAACAGTGATCAAAAATCCGAACCATGAAGGCTCACTGTTTTTTTCGGCTTCGGGAAGTATGAGCTTATCGTCAAGACTGCTTAGCGCATCACGTAAGTACTGCCAGTTATGGCGTCTTTTCTCAATGAAGGAAGGAAACTTCTTTAACTGTTCAACACCGACCGCTGCCTGCAGATCGGTGGCTTTTAAGTTGTATCCGAAATGACTGTAGGTATACTTATGATCGTATCCCTTCGGAAGTTCACCGTACTGTCTGTCAAACCTGTGCCCGCAGAAATTATCCGTTCCCGAAGGGCATACGCAGTCACGTCCCCAGTCCCTGAACGAAAGTATTAACTTATTGAGCAGAGGATCATCCGTGTAAACACATCCGCCCTCACCCATCGTGATATGATGCGGCGGATAAAACGAGCTCGTACCTATATCGCCCCATGTTCCGGTATACTTTGTCTTACCGTCCATCGTATAACGGCTCCCCAAAGCATCACAATTATCTTCAATAAGCCACAATCCGTGTTTATCGCAGAATGACTTTACCGCTCCTATATCAAACGGGTTTCCGAGCGTATGCGCGATCATGACTGCTTTTGTTTTGTCCGAATATGCTTCTTCAAGCATATTAACATCGATATTATACTGCGGGATCGTAACATCAACGAATACCGGCACCGCCCCGTATTGGAGTATGGGAGTTACTGTAGTGGGAAAACCGCATGCGACCGTGATGACTTCATCCCCGCGCCTTATCCTTCTTTCCTTAAGTTCCGGTGCGGTAAGAGTCATGAACGCGAGAAGGTTCGCACTCGACCCGGAGTTTACAAGATGGGCATATTTTACTCCGATCCATGCGGAAAAATTCTTTTCAAACCTCTCGCTGAACCTTCCGGATGTAAGCCAGAACTCAAGCATGGCGTCGGTAAGGCTCATCATTTCCTTTTCATCATAAACACGGGAGGCATATGCTATCCTGTCTCCCGGTTTGAAATCACCCTTCTTCCTGCCAAAAAGGTTATAATACTCGGCCACGAGTGACTTTATCTCATCTGCGGCCTGTTCCTTCGTTTCCCACTTTCTCATCGTAATCTCACCTCCCGGAGCCGGGTCCTCCCCGGTTATCCGTTATGAGGGCCGCCCCTCCTGTCCGTTTATGTATCTGCTTATCTGCTCATGCATGCATGAGCGGACATCGCCGTTTCCGATTGCACATTTTGTCCAGTCTATCGTACACTTAAGCGCTTCGTCTATGTCCCATAAAGGTGCCCAGCCAAACGTCTCCTTCATAAGCGAACAGTCAAGTTTTAAGAAATTATCCTCATGAGGGCCTCCGTCGCTTTTATTGATCCAGGCAGCCCCTTCGCCCCATAATGAACAGAATTTATCCGCGAGTTCACCGGTCGTAACGCATCCCTTTTCATCAGGCCCTATATTGTACGAGCCCCGGAATCTCCTGTCTTCAAACTGTTTCATCGCTATCAGGAGATATGCATATACGGGTTCCAGGACATGCTGGTACGGCCTTACCGAACCGGGATTCCTTACTATGATGGGATCTCCTTTTGTGACCGCACGTATGCAATCCGGGATTATCCTGTCAACGGAATGATCGCCGCCGCCGATGACGTTCCCCGCACGTGCAGTGGAAATGGCTGTATCTGTATCATCAAAAAAGCATCTTTTATATGTCTGGGTCACGAGTTCCGAGCAGGATTTGGAATTGCTGTAAGGATCGTATCCGTTAAGCTCTTCGCCTTCCTTAAATCCTTCTTTCCTGCTCCTGTTGAGATATACCTTATCGGTGGTAACGTTTACAAAAGACCTTACCGTATCGCTCTTTCTTACGCATTCAAGTATGTTTACCGTACCCATCACGTTGGTCTCATATGTATATGCCGGTTCCTTATATGATTCCCTTACGATCGGCTGTGCGGCCATATGGATAACGATCTCGGGAGCGGCTTGATCAAATGCCTCCTTAAGCCTGTCCGCATCCCTTATATCCCCTATGACGGATGCGATCCCTTCACTTATCCGGGCCGTATTATACAGGGATACATCAGGGGCATTCAGTGCGTATCCGGTAACGGAAGCTCCTGCCATCTTAAGCACCTCGCACATCCAGGAGCCTTTAAAACCCGTATGTCCGGTAATAAATACACGTTTGCCCTTATAAAAGTCGAACAGTCCCATACCCATACCTCATTATATCCACGTACTGTAAGCGTCACGGCTCAGGACTTATTTATCGCCCTTAACATATCAAGCGCACGCCTGTTTTGTGCCACATCGTGTACCCTTACAAAGGAATATCCCGCCAAAGAAGCAAGGACAGTCGTTACGATGGTGCCTTCGAGACGTTCGTCGGCCGGAAGCCCCAGTGCATTGCCGATAACCGATTTTCTGGATGCCCCCAAAAGCAGCGGATATCCGGCTTTGCAAAAATAACCCAAGTTATTCAATACCGTTATGTTATCATCATATGTCTTCCCGAAGCCTATCCCGGGGTCAAGTATTATCTTATCTTCTTTGATCCCCGCGGCTTTTGCGATGGAAAGAGTCTCATTAAGATCCGTGAGCATATCCTCAAGCAGATCATAATAAACAGCCTCGTGTCTGTTATGCATGAGTACGCAAGGCACCCCGGAATCCGCGATGACCCCCGCCATCTCTCCGTGGTCAAATCTCAATCCCCAAATGTCATTTATAAGACCGGCGCCCTTACCGATCGCCTCCTTAGCGGTCTCCGCCTTATAGGTATCTATGGATACGGGTATATCCGTCTCCCTCTTTACAGCCTCAAGGACCGGGATGATCCGGCTCATCTCTTCATCTGCGCTAACCGGCACATGTCCGGGCCTCGTCGACTCTCCGCCGATATCGATGATATCAGCCCCCTCGTCTGCCATGACAAGGGCATGTCTTAAGGCGGCATCCGTATCGGTATACGATCCGCCATCAGAAAAAGAATCAGGTGTTATGTTTAAAATCCCCATTACATAGGTGTTATTTTTAAGATCAAATTCACGGCTTCCTATCTTCATAAGGGCCTTACCAAACCTTCCATGGTGCCTTGCCCTGAGCCCACATAAGCTCCAGCAGGGATTTCTCCCGCATCGAATCCATGCACTGCCAGAAACCCTTATGTGAATAACTCATAAGTTCGCCTTCCATCGCAAGCTTCTCAAGCGGCTCCTGCTCAAATATGGTCTCATCCCCTTCAAGATAATCAAACACCGAAGGTTCAAGTACCATATAACCGGCATTTATAGGAGTTTCATCCATCGTCTTCTTTTCGCGGAAGCTCCTTACCGCTCCGACCTCCGAGATATCAAGGACTCCCTTCTGCTGCTTCTGGATAACGGCCGTAAGCGTTGCCTTCTTCCCGTGTGACTTATGGAATTCAACAAGCTTGTTTATATCGACATCGCATACTCCGTCGCCGTAAGTGAGCATGAAGGGTTCATCGCCCACATATTTCTGTATCCGCTTGATACGGCCTCCGGTCATCGTATCAAGGCCGGTATCCACACAGGTTACCCTCCAGGGCTCTATATTGCTGCTGTGCACTTCGATATTCCGGCTGCCTCCGGAGTAATCAAATGTAATATCACAGCTATGGAGGAAATAATCATTGAACCATTCCTTTATCATATACTGCTTATAACCGCAGCAGATGATAAAGTCATTGAATCCGTAATGCGAGTATTCCTTCATGATATGCCAGAGTATCGGCTTATCTCCTATCTCCACCATGGGCTTGGGCCTGTACTCCGATTCCTCTGATATCCTTGTTCCGCGGCCTCCCGCAAGTATAACCACCTTCATATCCTTCTCCGTTATCCTTTATTGCTCAAGCAGCCTGAAAAAATCATCCTTCAGTTCCTTATCGGTTTCAAATACCCCGCGTGAAGCCATTGTCACAGTCGTGCTTCCCGGCTTCTTGATCCCGCGCATTGTCATGCACATATGCTCTGCCTTTATCACAACGATCGCTCCCTTTGGCTTAAGATACTCCATCAGCGCATCGGCGACTTCCGCCGTCATCTTCTCCTGGATCTGGGGCTTGCGTGCGATAAGATCGACGGTGCGGGCAAGCTTGCTGAGCCCCACCACTTTACCGTCAGGTATATATGCAACACTCGCCTTTCCGTAAAACGGGAGCAGATGGTGTTCGCACATGGAATAGAAGGTGATATCCTTTTCAATCACCATCTCATCGTTATCAACACCAAAGGTAGTTGCAAGGAACTCCTGCGGTGTCTTGTCAAGCCCGCCGAATATCTCCTCGTACATCCTTGATATCCTGCCCGGGGTACCTTTAAGTCCTTCGCGCCCGGGATCCTCGCCTATCCCTTCGAGTATAAGGCGGACACCCTGTTCTATCTTTTTTGAGTCCATATCATCTATCCTCACTGCAAATGATCTCAGACCATTCTATCATATTTTCAAGATGTTTTTAATATATTTAAGGTATGCAAGCGATCCAAACGCTATGATACATGCCTTTTCACCATGCGCAATGTACTCAGAGGCCGTACTTAAGGCAAGTCCGACAGCCTCGTTTATTTCAAGAGCACTCACGTTATCTTCACCCGGATTTCCTTCGGTTTCAAGTATACATTCACGAAGCATATCCGCGGAAAGAGCGCGTTCATTATCAGGTGTCTGTACGGCGATAATGTGTCCCGCCAATGGGACCATTATCCGCATGACCTCACGGTAGTCCTTATCCTTAAACATTCCCGCGATAAATATAAGCTTATACCCCGGAAACATTTCAAGTACGGTATCCTTAAGCCGCAAGGCTGCGTCCGGATTATGAGCACCGTCAAGATAAAACGGCGGATCATCTTTTATCTTCTCCATACGAAACGGGATAAACGCACCGGCTATCGCCCTTACCGACTCTTCCCTGTCAGTTTTAAAGCCATCCGGCAGACCGTTTAATATATCAAGAACCTTAAGTGAAAGTGCCGCATTATCCTTCTGATATGTGCCGCATGCGCTGAGTTTAAGACCGCGCACATCATCACCCGTATTAACGACCGTTAAGTCAGATCCCTTAGCCTCACACTCATCCCTTATGACTCTGACGACCTCCTTGGCAGAATCAGCCATGACAACCGGAATGCCGGGTTTTATGATGCCCGCCTTGGTACGGGCGATCTCTGTAAGGTCATTGCCTATCATCCCAAGATGATCTTCACTTATCGAAGTAAATACAGACAGGACCGTGGTATTTACTATATTGGTCGCATCGCCCTCTCCTCCGAGTCCGGTCTCAAGGACCACACAGTCGCATCCCTTTTCGTAAAAGTAAAGAAAAGCCATCGCGGTCTCTATCTCAAATTCGGTACAGAGCATATCAAGTCCGGTATCTTCATTCGGACAAATGTCTTTATCGGAAAGCATAAGGGATGACCTCATACCGACCTCTGCCGAGCATACCCTTGCAGCATATTCGGCATAATCTTCGGCACTTATCCATTCACCGTTTACAGTGAACTGTTCCCTTACATCCATGACCGCCGGTGACAGATACATACCGGTCTTATATCCGTTCGCACTGAGTGCGGACGCCAAAAAAGTGCAGGTCGAACCCTTACCGTTCGTACCTGCAACATGAATGAACTTAAGTTTATCCTGCGGGTCGCCTAACTGATGCATTAGCGCGCGCATACGCTCAAGTCCGAGCTTTATACTATGCATCCAGATCGGCATCATCCAGTTCCCCCATATTCTGGGTAAGGCTCAGCGTATTGAGTGTACGCCTCTTACGTCTCATCTCCTCGGACTGGTCAAGTATATAGTCGTTTATTACCTTGCTGTTCTTTATATGGATAAGCTTGATCGTCTTATCGGTGACATCACCCGTGTAGCATATGATGGTCCCTATCCCGCATATCCTCTCAAGCAGCGAACGCTCAAGCTTTACGTCGATTATCTTATAAAGGAAACAGGTATTTTCCTCGATCTTGAAAAGTCCCTTGTTCACAATCAGCTTTTCTTCCGTGACAGTATAT
>JAILJC010000142.1 GCA_024694965.1 Lachnospiraceae bacterium | reverse complement strand
CAGGGTGATATAAGCGGTATTTTATGTCAACTAAATAACCCGCCGGATAAATACATTTTCATAAGCACGGTAGATGTTTACGAAAAGGGTTCAGGGGCAGCCCTTGAAGAATCATCGGCACTCGCGGATTTAAAAAACCTTTCGGGTGAAGCAGCGGGATACATACGGGGCAAAGTGCTGCTTGAACATGAGCTTAAGGATGAATGCTCAAAGCGCGGTATAAAAGGCGTGTCGGTACGCCCTGCGATCCTGTACGGACCGGGTAATTACGCTCCGAGGGAGAGCGTATATTTTGAATGGATAGAAAAGGCCGGGCAGATAATACATCCGCAGGACAGCGACGGATATTTTCAGATGCTCTATGTTTCGGACGCGGCGCGTGGGATACTTAAGCTTTGTGAAATGCCTTCGGATGCCCTGAATGAAGCGTATAATTTCTGCACGGATGAAGTGCTTACGTATGATTCTTTCGAAGGGGCACTTGATGAAGCATACAGAATGCATGACCCCGGATTGGAACCGGGAAAGGCATTTGAAAAGATAAATGTGTCCGTTAATTCGGTCATTAACCAGGGCATACCGCTGCCGTTCCCGCTTATGAAGGCGGAGTCGGAGGTGTATTCGGGCAGGCTTTTTTGTAAGCTTAACATCGATGCAACACCGCTTGCCGCAGGGCTTGGAAGGTGCCTTGATAAATAAATTATGGGGAACTATCCCCTTGACTAAAGTGTAGATAATATGACATGGAGGTAGAAATAGATGACGAATATTGACTACTTGGATTATGGTACGAGGCTCCTAACCTGGATCATATGCTGCCTGGGCTGCCGGATGATATTCAGGAAATGCCAGGTTAAAGGGCATCTTGCATTTATACCGATAGTAAGGGATTATTATCTGAGCCGCTGTGCGGACAAGGAAAAGGACGGGCGTATATATGCCATCCTTGTGGCGGCGGAGACCGTCTTAACCATACCGTATTATATGCTTGAGC
This sequence comes from Lachnospiraceae bacterium, assembly GCA_024694965.1. Lineage (GTDB taxonomy): Bacteria > Bacillota > Clostridia > Lachnospirales > Lachnospiraceae > UBA2868. The sequence continues at coordinate 3,479 of JAILJC010000142.1, read as the reverse complement.
AGGGTACGACCCCAAGGATCGTGCTCTCGGTGCTCTTGCTGTCCGTCGGCCTTGCTGAGTATCTGTATAAGCTCCGTATCTACCACGGATTGTGCCTGGTTTTTGAAAAGCGGAAGAGGTGGATGGCTTCGTGGTTCTTCATTGAATGCATAACCGCACTCATATGGGGGTATTCGGATAAATTCATGCCGGTTAAAAAGGTTGAGACGATCGATCTTGACGCCGGAGTAAAGGAATCGGGAGCCAGGGCAGAATCACTCGAAAAGGGCCTTACCGTCAATATCAACGAGCGTACGATCCTTGATTTTTTCAAAAGAAAATACCTGCTTAAGGATATACATTTAAATATCCCCGAGGGGCACATGGTGCTGCTGCTTGGCGGCTCGGGTGCCGGCAAGACGACATTTGTAAATGCGGTAACGGGATATGAAAAAGCGGATGCATCGATCCTGCTTAACAACAACGATATTTACACCCAGTACAATAAGATGAAATATGACGTCGGCTTCGTCCCCCAGCAGGATCTTATGCGCGGAAACGATACCGTACTGCGTACGCTGGCGGATGCGGCGACCTTAAGGCTTCCGTCGGGCGTGTCATTATCAAAGCGGAAAAGGCGGGTAAACGATGTGCTTGAGGAGTTCGGACTCGCCGCGATACGCAATTCGCTTGTGGAGAAGCTCTCGGGCGGGCAGCGTAAGAGGCTTTCGATCGCAATGGAGTTCATTTCGGATCCGTCGCTGTTCATACTTGATGAGCCCGATTCCGGACTTGACGGAGTTGTGGCGAGGGGCCTTTTTGAAAAGCTCCGTTCGATCGCAGATTCGGGAAAGATAGTGGTGGTGATCACTCATACGCCCGACAGGGTCATCGATCTTTTTGATGATGTAATAGTGCTTGCAAAGGATGCGTCACGCACGGGAAGGCTTGCCTATTACGGACCTGTAAAAGACGCTTACGGCTTCTTTGGGAAAGAGTCGATGGAAGATATACTGCTGTCGATAAACCAGGTTGAAGAAGGCGGCGAAGGCCGTGCCGATGAGTTCGTTGAAAAATATGCCGATAACATCGGCGCGGAAAGAAAGGCAGGGTGATCAGTATGGATAAAGGCCGTATAAAGCACAGAGGGCGATTCTCACAGGTTTTTATATATCTTGGCAAGCTTTTCAGGATGTTCGTTTTCCAGAATGACTGGAAGGTACTTCCCATGGCTGCTGTCATCGCAGGCCTTGTATCCTTTGTCGTAGGGGCGAACCTCTTTAAGACCCAGGAAGGCACCCTTATGGGTTCGTTCGCGCTTGCATGCATAGGCATATGGAACGGGTTTTTCAATTCTATCCAGGTCATTTGCCGTGAGCGTCCCATAGTAAAAAGGGAGCACCGTTCGGGTATGCATGTATCGGCCTATATAACTGCGCACATGATCTACCAGGCGTGCCTGTGCCTGGGGCAGACGGTTATAACTATCGTGATATGCCATGTTACGAGGGTTACGTTTCCGACAAAAAGCCTTATCACACCTTGGCCGATTTTGGATATCGGGATTACACTGTTCCTTGTAACCTATTGCGCCGACATGATGGCACTCATGGTTTCGGCTTTGGTACACAATACAACGACGGCTATGACGATAATGCCGTTCCTGCTCATATTCCAGCTTGTATTTTCGGGCGCGTTCTTTCAGCTTGACAACAGCATTGCGCTCAAGCTTACGAACTTCACCGTTGCCAAGTGGGGGCTTACGGCCCTGTGTTCCCAGGGGGATTACAACAGTCTTCCGATGGTGACTCTGTGGAACGCGGTTGCCAAGTTCCAGGATGCGGAATACGACGGCATGAAGCCGGTAGAGGAGTTTATGCGCTATACGCAGAAGAACGGAATGCAGGAGCAGATACTTGACTGGAGCGGGGACAACAATCAAAATCCGGCATATGCTTTCGATCCCTTCGTGGTTTTGAAGTGCTGGGGATTCCTCCTGCTGTTCATTTTCCTATATGCGACAGTTGCCGTCATAAGCCTTGAATTTATTGACCGGGATAAACGATAGCGGGATTTAAGCCTCGTATTTATTGGCGGGGTATGCGATAGCGGGATTTTTAAGGATGAATAATCGTGAATAAGATAAACAAGGATTTTTATAAATATGCGTTAAGGCTTACGATACCGATGATGATCCAGAATGCGATCTCGAATTTCGTGGGCCTTCTTGATAACCTGATGATCGGGCGGCTGGGGACAAATGCGCTTTCGGGCGTATCTATCGCAAACCAGCTGCTGTTTGTGTACTATCTTTTGATATTCGGTGCCGTGGCCGGCGTCGGAATATTTACCGCACAGTATCACGGTATGAAGGATACCGACGGTGTCAGGGAAACCTTCAGGTTTAAGATCGTCTTAAATATCATTTTGACCGGCCTGGCTATCGTCGTTTTTGTGATCCTCGGAAAGTATCTTATAGGGGCATTTCTGCAGGGTGAGGGACTTAAATCGGATGCCGAGGAAACATTAAATATCGGCATGTCCTATCTCTACATAATGCTCATAGGCATCATACCCCACCCGATCACGATGGCTTACGCGAGCACCCTGCGTGAGACGGGCGAGACGAAAACACCGATGAAGGCATCGCTTGCCGCTGTGTTTGTAAATCTCGTGGGCAATTTCATCCTGATATACGGTTACTTGGGATTCCCTGCACTCGGTGCAAGGGGCGCCGCGATCGCGACCGTCATATCAAGGTTTGTCGAGCTTATGATCCTTGCCATTTACACGGGCAAGCACGCGGATGTGCATGTCTTTATAAAGGGCGCCTTCAAGACGCTTAAGATACCCGGGAATATGGCTTTTAAATACTTTGTTAAGAGCCTTCCTCTTATGTGCAACGAAACCCTGTGGGCTAGCGGGGTTACGATCATGAACCAGTGCTATTCGATAAGGAGCTTAAACGCCGTTGCAGCGATGAACATAGAATCAACGCTGTTTAATATGTTGGGCGTTGCGTTCCTTGCGATGGGTGAGGGCGTGGGCATTATCATCGGCCATACGCTCGGCAGCGGCGAGATAGAAAAGGCCAAGAAGGATTCGCTTAAGCTCATCGCGTTTACGGTCCTTTGCGGCGCTGTATTCGGCGTTGTGCAGATAGCGATAAGCCCGTTTTTCCCGAACCTTTACAACACCTCTCAGGAGGTTAAGAGCATGGCCTCAAAGCTCATCGTGGTGTTCGGCTGCCTGATGCCCATAATGGCTTACGCACATGCCTCGTATTTCGTTATAAGGGCGGGCGGCAGGTCCGGTATAACCTTCCTGTTTGACAGCTGTTTTGTATGGGTCATTTCGGTTCCGACGGCGTTTATCCTAAGCCGTTTCACAAATATAAATGTTGTATTGCTCGTGGCCATCGTCCAGTCGCTTGAGCTGCCCAAGGCCGTCATCGGCGGCATCATGGTCCACTCGGGCATATGGGCGCGCCAGATCGTAGG
>JAILJC010000135.1 GCA_024694965.1 Lachnospiraceae bacterium | reverse complement strand
ACCGCTAAGGAAAAGAACATCCCCGTTATCGCTTATGACCGTCTTATCATGAACACGGATGCAGTTTCATACTATGCTACATTCGATAACTACATGGTTGGTACGAAGCAGGGCGAGTACATCAGGGATCAGTTAAAGCTTGACTCTGAAGCAGGTCCTTTCAACCTTGAGGTTACCACCGGTGATCCCGGCGACAACAATGCAAGGTACTTCTATCAGGGCGCTATCGACGTTCTTCAGCCTTACATCGACGAGGGTAAGCTCGTTGTTAAGTCAGGCCAGCTTGACTTCGATCAGGTTGCTACCGCTTCTTGGTCATCAGAGAACGCACAGAGCCGTGCAGAGAACATCGTTTCTTCAAACTATGCTGATGGTTCAAACATCGATGCTTGGCTTTGCTCAAACGACTCTACAGCACAGGGCGTAGTTGCAGCTCTTGATGCTAACTACAATGGCGAGTGGCCTATCATCACCGGTCAGGACTGTGATATCGTATCTGTACAGAACATGATCGCTGGTAAGCAGTCAATGTCAATCTTCAAGGATACACGTACTCTTGCATCACAGGTTGTTAAGATGGTTGGTCAGATCCTTTCAGGCGAGACAGTTGATGTTAACGATACCGAGACTTATGACAACGGTACAGGCGTTATCCCTTCATACCTTTGCGAGCCCGTATTTGCTGATATCAACAACTACAAGGAGCTCCTTATCGACTCAGGTTACTACACAGAGGATCAGCTTAAGTAATTCATAACTTAACAGAATCACGACTTTTACCATACAGGCGGGCACTTTACCCGCCTGTAGGTTTAAGTAATAAAACATTGGGAGGGAACGAATTTGGCAAATCTAATACTCGAAATGAAGAACATTACCAAAACCTTTCCTGGCGTTAAGGCCCTTGACAATGTTAACCTTCAGGTAGAAGAGGGCGAGATCCACGCTCTGGTCGGAGAGAACGGCGCAGGTAAGTCCACGCTTATGAATGTTCTTTCCGGCATTTATCCGTACGGAACATATGAAGGCGACATAGTCTACAAAGGTGAGGTATGTAAGTTCAACAAGATCAAGGATTCGGAATCCAGGGGCATTGTTATCATCCATCAGGAGCTCGCACTTATCCCCTATATGACGATAGGCGAGAATATGTACCTTGGAAATGAGCGCGGTAAGAGCGCTTCAATTGACTGGAACGAGACCTATGGCGAGGCTGATAAGTACCTTAAGATGGTAGGCCTTGAGGATAGCTCAAGGACACTGGTTAAAGATATCGGTACCGGTAAACAGCAGATGGTTGAGATCGCCAAGGCACTTGCGAAGCATGCAAAGCTTCTTATACTTGATGAGCCCACATCATCACTTAACGAGCAGGATTCCAAGGCGCTGCTCGATCTGCTTCTTGACTTTAAGAAGCAGGGAATGACTTCGATAATCATATCTCATAAGCTTAATGAGGTTGCGTATGTAGCCGATAAGATCACGGTCATCCGTGACGGTGCTACGATAGAAACCTTAAATGCCAAGACTGAAGAGATTTCCGAGGATAGGATAATAAAGGGCATGGTTGGCCGTGAGCTTACGGACCGTTTCCCGAAGAGGAAGGATGTTAAGATCGGCGATGTAAGTCTTGAGGTTAAGAACTGGACCGTACATCATCCCAAGTATGTTGAGAGGAAGGTCGTTAATGATGTTTCCATGAACGTACGCAAGGGTGAGGTTGTAGGTATCTACGGACTTATGGGTGCCGGACGTACCGAACTTGCGATGAGTATCTTCGGTAAGTCATACGGATCCAATATCACAGGTACGATGACCATAGACGGCAAGGAAGTTCACATCGATACGATCAAGGATGCTATCGAGCATAAGATCGCATACGTTACCGAGGATCGTAAGGGTAACGGACTTGTTCTTACCAATCCTATCAAGATAAATACTACTCTTGCAAACCTTAAAGAGGTTTCAAGCAGGGGTATCATAGATAAGGATAAGGAATATCAGATAGCCGTTGAATATAAGGATAAGCTCAAGACCAAAACTCCTTCGGTTGAGCAGAATGTCGGCAACCTTTCGGGTGGTAACCAGCAGAAGGTACTTCTTGCAAAATGGATGTTTGCAAATCCCGATATTCTTATACTTGACGAGCCTACAAGGGGTATCGACGTAGGTGCTAAGTATGAGATCTACTGTATCATCAACGACCTTGTTGCGGCAGGTAAGTCTGTTATCATGATATCTTCGGAGCTTCCCGAAGTACTCGGAATGAGCGACAGGATATACATCATGAACGCAAGCCGCATGGTAGGCGAGCTTAACAGCGAGGAAGCTACTCAGGAGGCAATCATGAGCAGTATCCTTAAGTCGGGAAGGGGTGAATAATTATGGAAAAATCAAGCGTATTGTTAACACTTAAAAAATACACCATGGTCATCGCCCTTGTTGTGGTATTTATCCTGTTTGCCATTACCACAGGCGGTAAGATATTATTCCCGCAGAACATAACAAACCTGTTATCGCAGAATACATACGTATTCGTTCTCGGTGTAGGTATGCTGTTATGTATATTGACCGGTGGTAACATCGACCTTGCCGTAGGTTCGGTATTATGTTTTGCCGCAGCGGTAGGTTCTTCGATGATGAATAAGGGCGTGAGCCCGGTTGTAGGCGTTCTTGTAATGATCCTAGTTGGCCTGCTGGTTGGTATATGGCAGGGTTTCTGGATCGCATATATCAAGGTTCCGCCTTTCATCGCAACACTGTCCGGCATGTACGCCTTCAGGGGACTTGCAAACGTTGTGCTTGAAGGTATGGACGTAAACCTTAAGGGTTATACCGGTTTCATTAATCTGTTCGGCGGCGGCGCTGACTGCTACATCAGGGACTTCCTTGGCGGAGCGGCTCCCGGCGAGATCCTTGACATGGGACGTGCGGGCCATATCAATTACACATGTATGGCAGCAGGTGTAATAGTTGTTGTGATCTTCCTTGCAATGGTTGCCAAGGGACGTATGAATGCCATAAAGAGGGGATATGAGACAACTCCCCTTGCTTCCGAGATAATAAAGGATACACTTATCAGTGTAGCTGTTCTCTTTATCACATGGAAGCTTGCAAGCTACAAGGGAATACCCACATCATTCATCTGGGTATTGCTGGTAGTACTTATTTACGGTTATATCACGACAAGGACCAGGATAGGTCGTCACTTATATGCTGTCGGCGGAAACGTTAAGGCGGCCGGCCTTTCCGGTATCAATACTAAGTTCGTTTATTTCTTTGCTTACATCAACATGGGTCTCCTTACGGGACTTGCAGGTGCACTTGTTGCAGCAAGGCTTACGAAGGCAACACCTAAGATGGGTGAAGGTTATGAGATGGACGCTATCGGCGCCTGCTTCATCGGTGGAGCTTCGGCTTACGGTGGAATAGGTACTGTTCCCGGTGTTATCATCGGTGCTCTTCTTACCGGTGTTATCAACCAGGGTATGTCACTGATGGGAATTGAGGCTAACTGGCAGAAGGTTGTTAAAGGCGTGGTTCTCCTTGGTGCCGTTATCTTCGACGTAGTATCGAAGAATGAGAAGAAATAAGGAGGAGGGATGATAATATGAATAACGTAGGAAAAGTATTAAAAGCTCATACAATGAAGATTGTCCTGGTCCTCGTAGTTATCTTCTTCGCATGGAATACCAGGGGCGGAAGCAGTATTTTAAAGCCTGAGAATATCACGGCTCTTATAAATCAGAACGCATATGTATATGTACTTGCAACAGGTATGCTGATGTGTATGCTCATAAAGGGTAACATCGACCTGTCTGTAGGTTCCGTAGTTTGTTTTGTAGATACGGTCGGCGCGATCCTTATGGTAAAGAAGGGACTTCCCGTTCCCGTTGTAATGCTTGCAATGCTTGTTGTGGGCCTTATAATAGGTTGTTTCATGGGCTGGGTAATCGCTTACCTTAATATCCCTCCGTGGATCGCTACGCTGGCAGGCTTCCTGTCATTCAGGGGTCTCGGTACGGCTATCGTAAAGGGCCAGACGATCGGTATAGGACAGTGTGAATCATATCTTAAGCTGTTCAACGGTAATATACCGGGACTGTTTAACATAGCCGGACTTAACGGCATGTGTGTACTTATAGGGATCGCAGTATGTGCGATCATAATTGTAACCCAGACGAAGGACAGGGCTACCAAGATCAAGAAGGGTTACGAAGCCGATACGCTCACTACAGTCATAGTAAGGTGTGTTATCCTTTGTGCGGTCATACTGTTCTTCACGGTTAAGCTTGGTCAGGATAAGGGTATTCCTTTCACACTTGTATGGGTAGCAGTTATCACTCTTGTATACAACTTCATCACAAGCAAGACCGTTATCGGAAGATACTTCTACACAATGGGCGGTAATATCGAAGCTACAAGGCTTTCGGGTATCGATACCAAGAAGATCCTCTTCCTTGCATACCTTAACATGCAGTTCCTTACGGTCATCACAAGCTGGATCTCAATGGCGCGACTTTCAGCTGCAAATCCCAATGCGGGTCTTAACTACGAGCTGGATGCCATCTCGGCATGTATCGTCGGCGGCGTTTCCGCATACGGCGGCTCAGGTTCCGTATTCGGTATGATCGTAGGTGCAACACTTATCGGTGTTATCAACCTTGGTATGAGCCTTATGAACGTTGATTCAAACTGGCAGAAGGTTGTTAAAGGTCTTGTACTGCTGGCAGCGGTTGTATTCGAGATCTTCAATAACAGGGATAAGAAGAAAGCTTAGGGCATTATAATAGGGGTATTAATTTGCCAAATATATGGGGACGGCTATTCGGTCTTATGACCGGTAGCCGTCCCTGCGTTTATGTGGTATATTATTTTAGTCGTAATACTTACCCGCAGGAGGACAAATGGAATGGATGTTAACATTATGGGTTTTTCGGATCTTTTTTGGATAGGCATGGTCGCTTTTGCCGCATGCTTTGGATTCGGACTATACATGGTGATCACAAAAAAGCCCGGGATCGTAAGGGGCGTTAAGGCTTCGGATGATTATAAGGATAAGGAAAAGTTTGCCAGTAAGGGAGGAGTCCTTCTTATGTGTCTAGCGGGAGCCTGCCTTGCAATGGTAGGGTTATCATTTGTCAATACGCTGGTTTCCAATATTTTCGGACTTGCGGCATTTATGGTATTTGCCTTTTTCTGGAAAAAGATGCATGACGAGTATGGGCCGAAATAAGCATGCGGATTGACAATTGACGGTCATAAAAGTATGATATTACAGTCGAAAGACGCATATTAAACGATTAACGGAGGAATAAGATCATGAAAAAGATGATGGCTTTATTGTTGTCTGTTGTAATGATGATGACTTTACTTACAGGCTGCGGCGGCGCTGCAGCAGGCGGTGGTGCTGCTGCGGGCGGAACCTATACCGCATATGTCCTGGCTGAGAAAGGTGATACATATTCACTCGGTCTTGCCAACAACTTCAAAACGGCGTTTGAGGCAAACGGCGGCAAGGTCGTAATGGAGACCTTCCCCACAAACACCACAAACTTCTCGGATTATCTCCAGAAGGCACTTGATAACAAAGCAAATGTAATATTTGCTCCCAACTCCACAACAGTTGCGGCTAACCTTCTTGCCAACGCAAACGATCTCGGTATCGAATGCCCCATAATGGCTGGTGATACATGGGAGTCTTCGGTTATCCTCGATGCGGTTGCGGGAACCGATCTTGAAGTATACTGCTCAACATTCTTTGATGAGTCTGATTCTTCATCTCCCGCTGCAAAGGATTTCGTAACAGGCTTTAAGGCTTGGCTTAACAACAATGCCGAATACAAGGATATGAACGGCGGCAATGATATCGTAGCTGCGGTATCGGCACTCGGTTTCGATGCATACAACGTTGCACTTACAGCTATCCGTGCAGCAGCGGACGCAAAGGGTGCGGATCTTACATCTATCGATATAGCAAACGCTCTCTGGGCAGTAAACATTGACAATGCCGTAACCGGAAAGATCCAGTTCGATCAGAACGGTGATGCTATAAAGGACAGCGCTTACATCAAGAAGGCCGGCAAGGGTGCATTTGAATTCATGAAGGTTCAGACATCTCCCAACAATGCGGCTCAGGGTACTCCCGCAGATTACGGCACAGCCAAGGGTATTTCACTTGACAAGGCTGGAAAGAAGATCGTGATCGGTGTTTACGAGCCCACTTCAGGTAACAACGCAGCCGGCGGTAAGCAGGAAGTTCTCGGTATCTACTACGCAAATTCACTTGATGACACTGTTACTATTGGCGGCGAGGATTACAAGGTTGAGCTTTACGTTTCCGATAACGGTTCACTTGAGGAGAACGCCGTAACGGCAGCTTCAAATATCGTTGGTCAGGGCGCTTTGGTATCACTCGGTTCATACGGCTCGGGTGTTTCGATCGCAGCAGCTCAGACATTTGAGGATGCAGGAATTCCCGCGATCGGCGTTTCATGTACAAATGCTTCCGTAACAGAGGGTCACAACTACTACTTCCGTACCTGCTTCCTGGATCCTTTCCAGGGCTCTGTAATGGCTCAGTTTGCATGGGAGACTATTTCAAAGTAAGGGTACCGATATGAATATAACGTCTTATCTTATCAGGGGCCTTGCCACAGGCGGTCAGTTCGCACTTGTTGCGATCGGCTACACTATGGTATACGGTATCCTGAAGCTGATCAACTTTGCACACGGAGAGCTGTTCATGGTCTCCGGTATTCTAATGATCTATATTGTGGCGGATCTGCCGACACTGCCTATAGGGCTTGCCATCTGTCTGATGGCAGCCCTTACGGTGTTTATCGGGTTTATGATTGAAAAGTTTGCTTATTCGCCGCTTCGCAGCGCCCCGCGTATGTCCGTAATGATATCCGCGATCGGTGTTTCTTATCTTTTACAGAATCTGGTAAGCTATATAACGGGCGGACTTTCAAAGCAGTTCCCTGACATCCCTATAATCGGCGAGAGTATCAGGTTCCTTGGCATCAAGGATAAGCTTACCGTATTTCTTTCACCTGTCATCGCCATCATACTTACTGTAATACTTGTGCTTATCATCAATCATACAAAGTTCGGCATGGCGATGCGAGCGGTTTCAAAGGATTTCGAAACTTCACAGCTTATGGGTATCAAGATAAACAGGGTAATATCCATAACCTTTGCGATAGGTGCATTTCTTGCGGCTGTCGGCTCGGTCCTTTATTTTGCAAAGAACACCGGTATAAATCACTTTTCAGGAGCCAATCCGGGACTTAAAGCCTTTATCGCGGCCGTAGTGGGCGGTATAGGTTCGATACCCGGCGCGGTTGTGGGAGCTCTCATTATCGGAGTAGCCGAGAGCCTTGCCAAGGCATTCGGCCTGGCTGACTTTTCGGATGTTATCTCATTCGGTCTGCTGATCATAATTCTCGTTGTCAAGCCCACCGGTATCTTCGGTGAAAAGACAACGGAGAAGGTTTAGGAGGTGCACCGTGTGGGAGAAGAATAAACGTACCATATGCAACCTCATACTGGTAGGTATCATCATTTTGCTGATGATCCTCATAGATCTCTTTGCACCATCAACATCCATGTGGTTTTCGGTGCTTAGAAAGGTATGCACGTTTGCGCTCGCTGCGGTATCGATGAACCTTCTTAACGGCTTTACCGGGCTGTTTTCACTCGGACAGGCGGGCTTTATGCTGCTTGGTGCCTATACATATGCCATCTTAACGATACCGGTAAACATGCGGTCAAATGTATTCCGTAATTACGGTGATTCCGTTATACACTTTCAGATGCCGCTTGTTGCCGCACTTATCCTTGCTGGAATAGTTGCCGCATTTTTTGCATTCCTTATAGGCCTTCCGGTACTGAGGTTAAAGAGCGATTATCTTGCGATAGCAACACTCGGGTTTGCCGAGATCGTAAGGGGTCTCGTGCAGCTCCAGAGCTTCGGTCCGGTAACCAACGGTCCCGATCCCATCAATATGTTCACCGCACCAAAGAGCATTACTGTATATGCGGCGATATCGGGAATTTCTATATTTATCATAGTGCTTATGATCAACTCTACCTACGGCAGGGCTTTTAAAGCGATCCGAGATGATGAGATAGCTGCCGAGGCTATGGGCATAAACCTTGCACATCACAAACAGCTGTCTTTCGTTATTTCTTCATTCTTCTGCGGTATAGCGGGTGCGATGATGGCGATGTGCAATACGAGTGTTTCGAGTGTTTCGTTCACTACGAGCATGACCTACCAGATCCTGTTAGTTGTCGTTATCGGCGGCATAGGATCCATTTCAGGTTCGATAATAGCGGCCTTTATCTTCTATGCAAGTTCGGAATGGTGGCTTAAGTTCCTTGACCTTGAAACTTATACTAAGGCAGGAAGCAAGGTTCCGCTTTTAGGGCCCGGTTTCCGTATGGTCGTGTTCTCGATCCTTATCATGATCATAGTGCTGTTCTTCAGGCAGGGCATCATGGGAACAAGGGAGATATCGGTATACGACGGTATCATGAAGATAAAGTCTGTATTTGTTAAAGACAGGGCGAAGGGCGGTGAGTCACATGAGTAAGAATGTCCTTCGTGTCGAGAATTTGACGATGCAGTTTGGCGGCGTCGTTGCCGTAAACAACCTTTCAATGGAAATAAACGAAGGCGAGATCGTTGCGCTCATCGGTCCCAACGGAGCCGGTAAAACAACGGCCTTTAATGCTATAACCGGTGTATACGAGCCCACCAACGGAGCCGTATATTTTAACGATCAGAAAATAATCGAGAATCATCCGCAGGGCAAGATGAAGAAGCTGTATGCGGGAAAGAACGCCGATATGTATAAGCAGGCGCTCGTTAAAACCCCGGATGAGCTTACAAAGCTCGGAATGGCAAGGACCTTCCAGAACATCCGTCTGTTTAAGTCGATGACGGTGTTTGACAACGTTCTTACGGCCAAGCATCTTCGCAGGACTTCCAACATATTTACCGCAACCTTTAAGTTAAACCGCGAGGAAGAGCTTAAGATGCGTAAGGATACGGAAGAACTGCTTAAGCTGGTTGAACTCTATGATGTAAAGGACGAGATCGCAACGGGACTTCCCTACGGAAAACAGCGTAAGCTTGAGATAGCAAGGGCTCTTGCAACGGAGCCGTCACTGCTTCTGCTCGATGAGCCTGCTGCAGGCATGAACCCGCAGGAAACGGAAGAGCTTACGAAATTCATCCACTACATACGTGAGAAGTTCAGTCTTACGATCCTGCTTATCGAGCATCATATGAACCTTGTAATGGATATTTCGGACAGGATATACGTTATCGATTTCGGTGAGGAGATCGCGGAAGGCGTTCCGGCCGAGATCCAGGCAAATAAGCGTGTCATAGATGCGTATCTGGGGGTGAGTGAAGATGAGTGATAATATACTTGAGATCAAAACCCTTAACGTCCGCTTCGGGGGCATCCTTGCGGTAAACGATATATCCTTAGACGTAAGGCGCGGAAAGATAGTGACTCTTATCGGAGCAAACGGTGCAGGCAAGTCGACGATCCTTCGGTCGGTATCCGGAATAGTAAAGCCGGTCCACGGCGAGATACTGTTCGAAGGAGAAAACATAATGGGACTTACTCCCGAACAGATAGTTAAGAAGGGCATCACCCTTGTGCCGGAGGGCAGGCGCGTGTTCCCTAACCTTACAGTTCTTGAGAACCTTAAGATGGGAGCTTATCTTCGTAAGGATAATTATGATAATGATCTAAGCTACGTCTACCGACTGTTCCCGCGTCTTGAGGAGAGGAGCTGGCAGAGTGCCGGAACTCTTTCGGGCGGCGAGCAGCAGATGTTGGCAGTCGGAAGGGCGCTCATGAGCAGCCCCAAGCTTATCATGATGGATGAGCCTTCTTTAGGACTGGCACCGCTTGTAGTGCGTGATATCTTCAGCATTATCCGCACGATCAACGAGAACGGCATCACCGTGCTGCTTATCGAGCAGAACGCAAACATGGCGCTTAAAACATGCGACTACGGATATGTTATCGAAACGGGTAACATCACGATGCAGGGCGAAGGCGACAAGCTGCTTAATGATGAACGTGTGAAGGAAGCATATCTTGGGAAGAGCAGGAATGGATAAGGCTCTTTTTGACATTGAAGAAGAACTGAAAAAGCTGCCCGCAAAGCCGGGTGTATACATCATGCATGATAAGGATGACAGCATTATCTACGTAGGTAAGGCAGTCATCCTTAAAAATCGCGTACGTTCCTATTTCCGCGAAAGCACAAACAAGACCTTAAAGATAAGGACCATGGTATCAAAGATCGCATGGTTTGAATACGTGGTCACCGATTCCGAACTTGAAGCGCTGGTTCTTGAAAACAACCTGATAAAGGAGAATCAGCCGAAGTACAATACACTTCTTAAGGACGACAAGACCTACCCCTACATAAAAGTTACAACAGGAGAGGATTATCCCCGTATATTCCTTACAAGGAAGATACGAAAGGATAATGCCAAATACTACGGTCCCTATACTTCGGCAGGTTCTGTAAGGGATACCATCGAACTTCTGTGTAAGCTGTATAAGATAAGGACATGCAGCCGAAGGTATGATGCCGATATCTATGACGGAGGAAACAGCGCCGCGGAGAGGATAAAAGATGCTTGCCTTTACTACCATCTTCATCAGTGCAGCGCACCCTGCCTTGGGATCGTCAGCAGCGAGGAATACAGGGAGTCGATCCGCGGGGTGCTTGACTTTTTAAACGGGAATTACAGGCCGCTAATAAACGAACTTACCCAAAAGATGAACGATCAGGCGCAGGCGCTTGAATTCGAAGAAGCAGGCAAGACGAGGGATCTTCTTGAGAGCGTAAGGGCCGTTGCCCAGAAGCAGAAGATAACCGATACGGGCGGTGAGGATAAGGATATAGTAGCGATGGCACGCGAAGGCGATGCCGTGATAATCCAGGTGTTCTTTGTGCGTGACGGAAAGATCATCGGACGTGAGCATTACTATATGAAACATACGGAGCAGACAGAGGATGAGGAGATAATCAGGAACTTCATTATGCAGTTTTATGCAGGCACCCCGTATATACCAAAGGAGCTGATAATACCCGTAAATACCGAGGATATGGAGCTGACGGCGCAGTGGTTAAGTGAAAAGCGCGGCAGCAGGGTTAGGATAACCGTTCCCGTAAAGGGTAAAAAAGAAAAGCTCGTCGAGCTTGCCGAGAAAAACGCACAGATCATACTGAGGCAGGATATAGAGAAGGTAAAGAGAAACAAGGCGCGCACCGAGGGTGCGATGAAGGAGCTTATGGAGCTGCTTGATATTGAAGGCATAAGCAGGATGGAGGCTTATGATATATCCAATATAAGCGGCTACGATCCCGTGGGCTCCATGGTCGTATATGAGGACGGACGTCCCAAGAAAAACGATTACCGAAAATTTAAGATAAAATCGGTCGAAGGTCCGAATGATTACGCGAGCCTAAGCGAAGTGCTCACAAGGAGGTTTGTTCACGGCCTTGAGGAGCGCAGGGCTTATGACGGATCACAGGATGTCAGCGCACCGGGGGCAGATAAGTTTGCTAAGTTCCCCGACCTTATACTTATGGATGGAGGACGGGGACAGGTTAATATAGCTGAGGAGGTGCTTGATAACCTGGGACTTGATATTCCCGTGTGCGGGATGGTAAAGGATGACAACCATCGCACCAGGGGACTTTATTACAACAACGTCGAGATACCGATATCCAAAAATTCGGAGGCTTTCAAGCTGATAACCAGGGTACAGGATGAAGCACATCGTTTTGCGATCGAGTTCCACCGGTCGCTTCGCAGCAGCGGACAGGTACATTCAATTCTTGATGATATTGAAGGTATCGGCAAAACAAGACGCAGGGCGCTGATGAAGAGCTTCGACAGCATTGAAGATATAAAGAATGCGGATGTTGAAAGCCTTGCAAAGGTTCCTTCCATGGACAGGCGGGCGGCTGAGAGTGTGTATGAATTCTTTCATAAATAAAGCTTTAAATCTGAATTGATTTAAGGTTTTGTTAAGGTTTATCGAATTGTAAGGTAAGGAAGCATGTCTATAATCCCACTTGTAAGACAGTTAAGCGGTTGATCCGCTAAGCATAAAGAAAGTGAGGAAAATATCATGTGGGAAAGAGGAGAATTAAAGGAAAAAGGCCTTGCGGCATTTAAGGCCAATTACTGGAAATGCGTACTTGTTGCACTTGTTCTTGTATTTGTTGCAGGCGGAGGCGGCGGAGCGAGCGGAAGGTCCGTCGGCAGTTCGTTCGGGAATGGATTTAGCAATGGATTACATATGAATGAAGAAAAAGAGGATGTTGATATAGATCCCGATGAAGCTGTTGAGGAATTAAAGGATGCTTTCGCCAAAGAATTTCAGAGCAGCGACGGTAATCCCGAAAATATCGCGATAGCGGTGTTTGCCGTATTGACAGCGGTTATGATCGCCGTTATGGTAGCGATCGTTATAGCTTTTGCGATCAATGCTTTTCTTTTAAATCCGGTAAAGCTTGGATGCTCGAAGTTCTTCCTTAATAACCTTAATGAACCTGCCGGACTCGGAACCCTTATCGCCGGTTTTGAAGGAAACTATATGAACGTGGTAAAGGTACTGTTCTTTAAGGATCTTTATCTGTTCCTTTGGGCGCTTATACCGATAGCGGGACCGTTCATTGCAATTGTCAAGAGATACGAATATCTTATGATACCTTACCTGCTTGCCGAGGATCCGGATATGGATAAAGAAGAAGCATTTGCGGAAAGCAGGAGCATGATGGAAGGAAATAAGTGGAACGCATTTGTTTTAAGGCTTTCCTTTATCGGATGGTATCTGCTTGCGATCATTACCTTCGGTATTCTGTCAGTCCTGTATGTAACTCCTTATGTTGAGTCGACATTTGCCGCCCTTTACGATAGATTAAGGTACGGTTATAATAATGCAGGTCAGGATTACATTGAAGGCAGTTACACAGATGTAAATACGGCAGGCTGATCATAAAAGGATCACACGATAACATGAAGTATAAGATATTGATAGTAGATGATGAGCCGGAGATACGCAACCTTCTCCGGCTCTACCTTGAAAACGAAGGATTTGAGATAGAGGAAGCAGGCAGCGGGACCGACGCCCTTGCGATATTAGGCAGGGAGCAGATAAGTCTCGCTCTGCTTGATGTTATGCTTCCGGGAATGGACGGGTTCCATCTTCTTCAGAAGATAAGGGAGGATAACAACATTCCGGTCATCATGATCTCGGCCAAGGATACCGATGCGGATAAGATACTCGGACTTAACCTGGGGGCCGATGATTATCTTGCAAAACCATTTAATCCTCTCGAAGCGGTTGCAAGGGTAAGATCGAACATACGCAGGTTTTACAGCCTGGGCGCCGACAGTATCAAAAGCGATACAATCAAAGTGAGGGATTTAGAGCTTGATCCCGACAGCTGCACCCTTAAAAAGGGCGGTGAAACAATAGAACTTACATCGGTGGAATACAAGCTCATGGAAATGTTCATGTCGCATCCGAATAAAGTATTTACCAAGCAGCAGATCTATGAGTACGGCTGGGGCGATGACTATTTCGTTGCGGACAACAACATCATGGTATGCATAAGCAAGCTAAGGGCCAAGCTTTCGGATGACCAGCAGGCATATATAAAGACCCTGCGGGGACTCGGGTACAGGCTGGAAAGTAAAGAGAACTGACCTTAAGGAACAAAAATGGTAGATGAAAGAAAACTCAGGGACAGCCTCATTCGGAGGTTTATAGGCGTTATCCTGGTGGTGGGCATCGTGGAATATGTTTTTGTTACGATGTCCGACAGGATTGTCATGCCCTTTATTGCCGGGATATTCTTTCCCGGATATGAGATAACGGAATCGTTCAGTTCACTGGCGATGAGCACCTATTTTTTAAGTGCTCTGATAAACGGTATCATAGGATACGCGGGAAGTTTTATACCGGTCATTGCAAGGCTGCCTGTCGGGGCAGCCTTAAGCAGTTATCTGATGAATAAGGAAAACAGTTTCTTTGCCGTACAGGGAGCGGGAGTCATCACCGGCATGCCTTTTAAGGACAAGCTCATCATGACTCTGTTTATCATCATGGTACTTTTGATACTTGTTTTCCCGTATATTGCGGGTGCAGTGTATTTTTCCGTGATGACCGTAAGGCAGTTTAACAGGATAGGCGAAGCAAGGAAAAGAAGAGCGATCGAAGCCGAGAAAAAGCGAAACCTCATGATATCGGACATCGCACATGACCTACGTACGCCGATCCAGACGATATCGGGATACGCCCAGGCATTAAGCGAAGGGCTTGTAAAGGAAGAGGATAAGCAGTCATACCTTGAAGCCATCAGGGATAAATCGGCCGGAATGAATGAACTCATACAGCTTTTGTTTGATTATACCAAGCTTGACAGCAAGGGATTTGTACTTAACAAAAGCAGTGTGGATGTATGCGAGATGGTCCGGGAATGCGCCGCATCACAGTACACCGATGCGGAATCGGCAGGAATGGATATGGAGGTAAACATCCCGGAGGAACCCCTAAAGGCGGATATCGACAAACCCCAGTTCATCAGGGTCATAAACAACCTGATAGTAAACGCGGTAAGGCACAATGAAAAGGGAAATACGGTCGGTATATTTGTGTTCACCGATGATAACGGGATAAGGATCGCGGTTGCCGATAAAGGGGCGGCGATACCGGATGATAAGGCGGGGCATCTGTTTGAACCGTTCTTCATGGGTGATGAATCCCGGAATTCAAAGGGCGGATCGGGCCTCGGACTGTCAGTTGCAAAAAAGATAACCGATATGCACGGTTTTAAGTTAGAGCTTATCCAGGGAGGCGCGCTAAAACGCCATGAGCTCCTTAAGGACTATGTAAAGGCGTTCGTGATCAAACTATAAGTAGAACGCATAAAAAATATATGATATACTAAAAGGAAGTATGGGATACTTTTGATTGTCATGAAAGGCGGATCATATATGTCAACGGTAGCGGTAAGCAGACTAATTGAAAAGATGGAGCTTGAAAACCTTACGCCGGACATCGATATCGAGGGCAGGAAGATAACCATTCCCGATATCAACAGGCCTGCGCTTCAGCTTGCTGGATATCTGCAGCATTACGAGGCCAGCCGTGTCCAGATCATAGGGTTTGTTGAGGCGACTTATATGGAGGGGCTTGATCCCGCCGATAAAAAGGAAAGGTATGAGCATGTGCTTTCACACAGCACTCCCTGCTTTGTATTCTGCAGGGAAATACAGCCCGACCCCACATTTGTGGATGTGGCAAGGGAAAAGGGCGTGCCGATCCTTGTTACAAAGCGTGCGACTTCCGATTTCATGGCCGAGATAATAAGGTGGCTTAACGTAGAGCTGGCTCCCTGTATTTCGGTTCACGGTGTCCTGGTCGATGTATATGGCGAAGGCGTGCTGATAACAGGTGAGAGCGGCATAGGTAAATCCGAGGCTGCACTTGAGCTTATAAAGAGGGGTCATCGTCTGGTTACCGATGATGTCGTTGAGATACGTAAGGTGTCCGAGGAAACGCTTATCGGTTCCGCACCGGATATAACCAAGCATCTTATTGAACTTCGCGGTATCGGTATCGTGGATGTCAAGATGCTCTTCGGTGTATCCTGTGTTAAGGACACACAGTCAATAGATCTTGTAATAAGGCTTGAAGAGTGGGACAAGGATAAGGACTACGACAGGATAGGACTTGAGGAGAATTATATCGAATATCTGGGAAATAAGGTTGTGTGTCATAACATTCCCATCCGTCCGGGCCGTAACCTTGCCATTATCTGCGAGTCGGCGGCAGTTAATTACCGTCAGAAGAAGATGGGTTACAATGCCGCGCAGGAACTTTATGCAAGGCTTCAGAATTCGTTTAAGAAATCAGAGGACGAATAAGTAAAAGACCAGGGAGGTAAGGCATGGACAAGTACTGTTTTGCGGCTGATATAGGCGGGACAACAATAAAGATGGGACTGTTTTCGCCGGCCGGTGATATCGTGGACAAATGGGAGATCCCCACTAAAAAGGAGGACGGCGGCAGCCACATCCTTGAGGATATAGCAGATGCCGTTAAGGGTGAGATGGCAGCAAGGAACCTTACGGCCGATCAGATACTGGGCATCGGAGTGGGTGCTCCGGGTCCCGTTGATAAGGATGGCGTTATTCACAGGGCCGTAAACTTAGGCTGGGATGTTCTTAACATAAGCGAGAAGCTTGGTGCCCTTACAGGCATGAAGGTAATGGCAGGAAACGATGCCAATGTTGCCGCACTCGGAGAGATGTGGAAGGGCGGCGGCGAAGGCTTTAAAGACCTAGTAGTCGTAACTTTGGGTACCGGTGTCGGCGGCGGAGTTATAATAGACGGAAAGATCGTTACCGGATGTATGGGTGCGGGCGGTGAGATAGGCCACATCCATGTGGAGGATGACGAAGAGGACAGCTGCGGCTGCGGTAATAAAGGCTGCCTTGAACAGTACGCATCGGCTACGGGTGTTGTAAGGCTTGCCAAGAAAAAGCTAAAGACCAGCGATAAGGACAGTGTCCTGCGCACACAGGAGGTTAACGCCAAGACGGTATTTGATGCGGTGAAGGCTTCCGATCCGCTTGCGATGGAGATAGCCGAGGAATTCGGAGAGTATCTCGGAAAAGGGCTTGCCGTTATCGCAAGTGTTACCAATCCCGAAGTTTTCGTAATTGGCGGCGGCGTGAGCAAGGCGGGAACGGTCATTATAGATTATGTTGAAAAGTATTACAAAAAGTACGTGTTCCATGCAAGCCGCGACGCCAAGTTCAAGCTTGCGACACTGGGAAATGACGCCGGTATCTACGGAGCGGCAAGGCTGCTGTATCAGTAGGACAAAAATGAGGAGTTGAGTGTATTATGAAACAAAGTACTATTTCGGCACTTAAGGACATAATGTATCAGGGGGATCTTAAGGTTGACGAGCCTATGAAGGTCCATACCTCCCTTAAGACAGGCGGCCCGGCGGATGCGTTTATCACTCCGCGCAATGACGAGCAGCTCATTGAAAGCCTTAAGGTTTTAAGGGCCGAAAAAGAAAAGTATTTTATAATGGGAAACGGCACAAATCTGCTTGTATCGGATGCGGGATACAGGGGCTGCGTTATCCAGTTATACAAGAACTACGGTGATGTGTCCGTTTTCGGAACGAGCATAACCGCCAAGGCCGGAGCACCCCTTATTAAGGTCTGCGGCGAGGCCAACAAGAATTCCCTTGCAGGCTTTGAGTTTGCCGTCGGGATCCCGGGTACGGTCGGAGGAGCCGTCACCATGAATGCGGGCGCCTACGGTTCCGAAATGGTCAAGGTCGTAAGGATAGTTAGGGTATTTGACCTTAAGTACATGATGAAATGCGAGTATGCTTCATCCGAGATGAAATTCTCCTACAGGCACAGCCTTATAAAGGAGGAGCCGCTCATCGTACTTGAAGTTGAGATGGAGCTTCAGAACGGCGATCCCGAAACCATACAGCGAAGGATCGACAGCATAAAGACGGAGCGGGCCGCCAAGCAGCCGCTTGACTACCCCAGCGCAGGATCCACGTTTAAGCGTCCCGAGGGTCATTACGCCGGCAAGCTTATAGAGGATGCGGGCCTTAAGGGACACTCGATAGGCGGAGCGATGATATCGGATAAACATGCGGGTTTCATAGTAAACACGGGAAATGCAACCTCCACCGATATCTTAAAGCTTATGATCGAGACGCAGAAGGTGGTATTCGAACGTTTCCATGTTAAGCTCGAACCGGAGATTTGCTTCCTAGGGTGGAAATAAGTCATGAGATTTGTCATCGTAACCGGAATGTCAGGTGCGGGTAAGAGTACGGCACTTAAGTTTCTTGAGGATTGCGGTTATTACTGTGCCGACAACCTTCCGGTCCCTCTTATAACCAAGTTTGTGGAGCTTGTATCACTGCCGGACAGTGAGATAGGAAAGGCCGCTTTGGGCGTTGATGTCCGCACCGGGCATGGCTTTAACGAACTGGTCGAGGTACTTAAGGGCCTTAAACAGGGCGGTATAGATTACGAGGTACTGTTCCTTGAAGCGGGCGACGAGATACTCATAAAGCGCTATAAGGAAACAAGGCGCATACATCCGCTTGCGGGCAACGACCGTATCGATGAAGGCATACGCAGGGAGCGTGAGGCCTTAAAGGTAATAAAGCAGCAGGCGGATTACATATTTGACACAAGTCAGATGTTAACAAGGGAGCTTAAGGCTTCGCTTGATAAGATATTCATAAACGATCAATCATATAAGAACCTGTTCGTCACCATCGTGTCCTTCGGATTCAAATACGGCATACCAAGGGATGCCGATCTGGTTTTTGATGTCAGGTTCCTTCCAAATCCGTATTATCATGAAGAGTTAAAACACAAAGACGGGGAAAATCCAAAAGTGCGGGATTTTGTCATGTCATTTAAGGAAGCGGACGAGTTTCTTAACAGGCTTGAGGATATGCTGTTATTCCTGTTTCCGAACTATATAACGGAAGGAAAGAATCAGCTGGTCGTAGCTATCGGTTGTACGGGAGGCAAACACAGGAGCGTGACTCTGGCGAACGCCCTTTATGACCGGATGAAGGATCACGATGACTACGGCTTTAAGATAGATCACAGAGATATAAAGAGGGACAGGCCTCAGGGTTGATAAAGAGGTAACGGATGTCATTTGCAAAGGATGTTAAGGAAGAGCTGTTTAAGCACATCGGGTTGTCGCGACATTGCCAGCTGGCAGAGCTTTCCGCCCTCATCACATACAGCGGAGCCGACATAAGTAAGGAGGCGGGAGATGAGGGGCTTGTGCTTGACCTCGAAAACGCCGGGGTTGCGGGAAAGTGCTTTACATTACTTGTAAAAACATTTAATATATTTAGGAATGTGGACGAGAAGCAGTGTTTAAACGGAACTTCCCTTACGATAAGCGGGCAGGAAGAGATAAGGATGTTGCGTCAGGCGCTTTTAAGTGATGTGCTCTTGCAGAAGTCATGCTGTATGAGGGCATACTTAAGGGGCGCATTTTTGGCATCGGGTTCGGTTTCGGATCCCGAAAAATCATATCATTTCGAGATCGTATGCAGGAATAAGGAACGTGCGGAAGTCCTTAAGGACATACTTAAGCACTTTGATATAAATGCCAAGGATATAATACGCAAGGACCATAACGTAGTTTACATCAAGGAGGGCGCTCTTATCGTGGAGGCGCTCAATGTGATGGAAGCCCATGTCGCGCTGATGGATTACGAGAACTCCAGGATTTTAAAGGAAATGAGGAATTCTCTTAACAGGCGCGTTAACTGCGAGACCGCAAATATCGGCAAAACGGTAACGGCTTCAGTTAAGCAGACTGAGGATATAAGGACCGTTATGGGAATGCCTGAATATAAATCGCTTCCCTACGGGATACGCCAGATCGCGGAGCTGAGGCTTCAGTATCCGGATGCATCACTTAAGGAGCTTGGCCAGATGTGCGACCCGCCTGTCGGAAAGTCGGGCGTTAATCACAGGCTGCGCAAGATAGGAGAAATCCGTCAACATTTAGGAGGAGAACATTATGAAGAAAAAAGGAATCACCATTCAGCTTGAGAACGGGCTGGAGGCAAGGCCTATCGCCATGCTGGTCCAGGTTGCCAGCAGGTATGAGAGCTCGATCTATATCGAGACAGGCGATAAAAAAGTCAATGCCAAGAGCATAATGGGAATGATGACACTTATCCTTTCCGCCGGAGATACGATAACGGTTTCTGCAGACGGCAAGGATGAGGATGAGGCAATAAAGGGAATTGAGGATTATTTAAGCGGTGAGAAATGATCCTTAAATAACGCAGGGACGGTTTTGCCGAAATGGCTAAAGAGAAAAAAGAGAAGGTCAATAATAAGATAAAAAAAGATAAGCCCGAGAAAAAACCGAGGTATGTGGGCAAGGTCGCATATGACATGGGTTCCGTGCTTGTCTTTTCGGGTTTTGTGCTTGCATCGATAGCGCTGGCATACAGCGGAGAGTCGCTTTATAAGGAAAACCTTACCATGGTCGCCGTGACCTTTACAGTAGCGGTTCTGGCGGCTTTCCGTGTGGTAAACGCCGCAACGATAATGGCTGCTATCCAGACCATACTGTTTTTGGGTGTAAGGGTGGCCGATATGGCATCCGCAGGATTTGAAAACAAGGCAAGCTTCTGCTGGGTATTCGTTCCCGGACTTGTGGTAAGCGGTTACTCGCTGATAAACAGGGCCAAGACCGAGCAGGAAAGGACTAACGAGGTCAAGGATGAGCAGATCGGCGAGCTTATCGTAACGGATCCGGTAACGGGCTTATACAATCTCAGAAGCATGTACATGGATATCCAGACCCAGATATCCTATGCGGAACGAAATAACAAGCAGATATGCCTTATGATATTAAAGCCCAAATATGTCGAGGAAATGAAGGCTGTACTTAAGAAGTCGGAGTTTAATGACGTAGTGGTAAGGCTCAGTAAGGTTGTGTGCGATACGGTACGTCTTGAGGACAGGGTATATGCGATCGATTCCGAAGGCTGCTTCGGTGTGATCCTTACCTGTGACCTTGCCGGTTCAAAGCTGGTTGAAACCCGTCTTACCGAAAAGTTCGGTGATAAGAGCCTGTATGCGGGCGTGGTACCCAATAATGAGATACGCATCGAAATGATGCTCGGATGTGTTCAGTATAACGAAGCTCTCCGCAGGGATGCGATCAAGCTTAAGGAGATCGCCGAGGCGGATCTTAAGGAAATAAAAGTAAATTACGGTTGATAAAGGAAGGAAACGGAATGAAGTATTTTGTTACCGGCGGTGCCGGATTTATAGGTTCAAATATGGTTGACAGGCTATTAAGTGAGCCTGAAAACGAGGTTGTCGCTTACGATAATTTTTCGACGGGACGCAGGGAATTCCTTGAGGATGCTCTTAAAAATCCCCGTTTTACGCTGGTTGAGGGCGATACCCTTGATCTTGATAAGATGACACAGGCAATGAAGGGCTGTGAATTTGTATTCCATTTTGCCGCAAACGCGGATGTCAGGATGGGATGCGAGCACCCGAAGAAGGACCTTGAGCAGAATACCATAGCGACATTTAACGTACTTGAGGCCATGAGAGCCAATGATATAAAGAGGATAGGCTTCTCTTCGACAGGTTCGGTATACGGTGAGGCTGAAGTTATACCTACTCCCGAGAACGCTCCTTTCCCGGTACAGACATCGCTTTACGGTGCCAGCAAGCTCGCATGCGAAGGACTTCTTGCCGCTTATGCGGAGGGATTCGGATATACCGCATATATCTTCCGTTTCGTTTCGATCCTCGGCGAAAGGTATACACACGGCCATGTATTTGATTTCTGCAAGAGGCTTAAGGATGATCCGAAGCACCTGCACATTTTGGGCGACGGACATCAGAAAAAGTCATATCTGTATGTCAAGGACTGCATGGAGGCTATACTTACCGTAGTCCGCAATACAAATGAGAAGGTCAATATTTATAACTTAGGTACCGATGAATACGTTGAGGTGAATGATTCTGTCCGCTTTATCTGCGGAAAACTGGGCGTCACTCCCGAGTTTACCTATGCAGGCGGCGAAAGGGGATGGATCGGCGATAATCCGTTCATCTACCTTGATACAAAGAAGGTACGTTCACTCGGATGGAAGCCGAAGGCAACGATCGAGGAAGGCGTTATCAAGACAGTTGAGTACTTAACGTCAAACCCGTGGGTATTTGAGGCAAGGGACTGATATAAAAAGTATATAAATTTTATGTAAACGGGTTGTCAAACAGTTTTTAATATGATAACATCTATATGTTGATAAATTTATATGGCTGTTCACATCATCTTGGTGGGAAAAGGAGTGGATGATGTAGCCTGTAAAGGGATCGGCATAACAGTTAAATATCGGATTTATTTGCGGAAGAGAAAAGGAATGCAAATAACAAGGTTTATTTGGGATATTACCCTCATTTGATTTCGCATATTCAGATGAGGGTTTTTTGTTTACCGGAATACCGGCAGGGTGATCCGGAATCATACCTTTAGAAAGGGAGGAAGAACATGATCGTAGCACGCAGTCCGTTAAGGATATCACTCGGAGGAGGAGGAACAGATCTTCCTTCGTACTATCAGCAGAGGGAAGGCTTTCTTATCTCGGCAGCCATTGACAAGTATGTGTACATTACCCTGCATGAGACATTTGAGAAGGGCTACATTTTAAAGTATTCAAAATTCGAGCATGTGCAGGAGATCGATGAGATCCAGCATCCTATAATCAGGGAAGCACTTAAGATGCTCGACTGGAAGGCCAATAATATCGAGATATGCTCCATGGCCGATATTCCGGCGGGAACGGGACTGGGTTCATCGAGCAGCTTTACTACCGCACTTCTGCGTGCGCTCCATACGATGCAGGGGAACATCGTAAGCACACGTACGCTTGCGGAGGAAGCCTGCGAGATAGAGATGAACCGCCTTAAGGAGCCCATCGGAAAGCAGGATCAGTACATAGCCGCTTACGGCGGTATCACCTGCATGAACTTCCATAAGGACGGATATGTGTGGGTGGATCCTCTTAATATATCCAGGGAAACCTTATTTGATCTTGAGGATAACCTGATCCTTTACTTTACCGGATTTTCGCGTTCGGCCGGAAGCATACTTAAGGAGCAGGATGATAAGAGCAAAAACAAGAATTCCGATATGATGAAGAACCTTGATTTTGTAAAGGACTTGGGATACCAGAGCAAGGCTGCGTTTGAGAAGGGGGACCTTAATGCATTTGCAGATATCATGAACGTGCATTGGGAGTATAAGAAAAAGCGCTCGGGGGGCATGAGCAATCCTCAGATAGATGAATGGTATGACATGGCACTTAAGAACGGTGCCAAAGGCGGTAAGATGATCGGTGCCGGCGGCGGAGGATTCTTAATGTTCTACTGCGATGACAAGAGGAAGCTTCGTGAAGCGATGAAGGGAACCGGAATGGAAGAAGTAAGGTTCCGTTTCGAGATGGAAGGATCAAGAGTACTGTGATCATGAAAGAACCTAAGGATATGCAGGTCGTTGTCCTCATGGGAGGACTGGGGACCAGGTTAAAGGAATATACAAAGGAATGTCCGAAGCCCCTTGTTGAGGTTTTGGGGAAGCCGTTTTTCGATTATTCGTTAAAGCTTCTTATGCATCACGGTTTTAAGAAATTTCTGTTCCTTATAGGTTACAGGGCCGAGATGATCGAGGAGTATTACGGCGACGGAAGTTCGCTCGGGATATCGATCACCTATTGTTATGACGGCAAGGAACTGCTCGGTACGGGCGGTGCGGTAAGAAGGGCATATGATCTTCTTGAAGATGATTTCCTTCTTATGTACGGTGATTCTTTCATGGATATCGACTATGAAGAAACGCTGTACAGGTATTTCGAAGGAAAGTCACGCGGCATGCGCGCACTGATGACTGTGCTTAAGAACGGCAACCGTTTTGATAAGAGCAATGTCATAATGGACGGTACAGAGATTAAGCTGTATGACAAGATGAACATGACGCCACAGATGAACTACATCGATTACGGTGTTTGTGTTTATGAAAAGTCACTTTTTGAGGATGAGTATTTAAAAGATATAGTGGACATACCAAAAGGGGATACTTCAAAAGACGGTATGGCCGATGTAAAATTCGACATTGCACTTATACAAAACAGGCTGAGCATCGATAAGCAGATCGCCGCGCATATAGTTACAAAACGTTTTTATGAAATAGGAAGCCCTGCGGCACTTAATGAGTTCAGGGAGTATGTAAAGCACCGGTTTAATGAAGCGCATCCCGCAGTGTTCCTTGACAGGGACGGAGTACTTAACGAGATAGTATATAACGAAGATGCGGAGCAGATGGATTCCCCGCAGAAGGTTGAACAGTTTAAGGCCTTTCCCGAAGCGGCGGCAGCCATAAAAAAGATGAAGGACAAAGGATACTATGTATTCCTCGCAACAAACCAGCCCGGAGCCGCAAAAGGAAAATGCAAGTTAAAAACACTGTATGACATAAATACATTATTCTGCGAACGGTTAAGTGAACAGGGAGCGGATATTGACGGAGTATATATGTGTGCACACTATCCTTCAATGTGTGAAAACACAAAGGAAGAATTTCTTATTAAGAAGTGTGACTGCAGGAAACCGAAGCCCGGTCTTTTATTAAAACCTAAAGATATTTACAATATCGACTACGACAATTCCTACATGGTGGGTGATTCCTTTACGGACATAGTTGCGGGTCAGGCAGCAGGAGTCAAAACGATATTCATAGGAGATTTAAAATGCGATGCCTGCAAAAAGCTTTGCGACATCGAACCCACCCACATAGTACGAAATGTTACGGAAGCAGCGGAAATTATTCCGGAAGCATAAATAATTAACAGGAGGTCAAAAAAATGAGCACAACCTACATCGACAACTACATGGACGAGACAATTAAGATCGTCAACACCATCGACAGGAACGAGATCGCAAAGGGTGTTGAGATCCTGAAAAAGTTAAGGGATGACGGCGGCCGTCTTTTCATCCTCGGAGTCGGAGGCAGCGCTGCAAACGCATCGCATGCAGTGAACGATTTCCGCAAGATAGGAAAGATCGAAACCTACGCACCGACGGATAACGTATCGGAGCTTACGGCGCGCACAAATGACGAAGGCTGGGAAACTACTTTTTCGGAATGGCTTAAGACATCGAAGGTAAACGATAAGGACTGCATCATGGTATTTTCGGTAGGCGGCGGTTCGGAAACCACAAGCCTTAACATCGTAAATGCACTTAAGCTTTCAAAGGAAAAAGGTTCAAAAGTCATCTCGATCGTATCAAGGACAGGCGGATACTCTAAGCAGGTAAGTGATGCATGCGTACTTATCCCGGTCGTATCCGATGAGAGGATAACTCCTCACGCTGAAGGATGGCAGGGTGTCGTTTGGCACCTTATGGTGAATGCCATCAACAATTAACATCAATTTGGTAACTATTAATTTCTTCATATATTGAGAAAAGGAAAGGAGTCAGTTATGAAGTTTGAAGATCTTAAGGTAACGGTTTACGCAGACGGTGCAGACATCGAAGGAATGAAGGAGGAGTACAGGAAGGGTTACGTGAAGGGCTTCACGACCAATCCCACGCTTATGAAAAAAGCAGGCGTCAAGGATTACGTCAGCTTTGCAAAGGAAGCGATAAAA
>JAILJC010000016.1 GCA_024694965.1 Lachnospiraceae bacterium | reverse complement strand
ATGGAGCTTATCACGTTGAAGTTGGAGAACTCATCTATATCTGCATCAGAAATTGAATTCTTTGGAAATCTACGTGATCTCAAGAAAAACTACTTGAAGCCATTGGCAAAGTTTGAATGGAAGTAGAATAATTATGCGTAGTTAATAAAAGTGACACGTTGAGGAAAATGCTATGTTGGCGAGATTTAAAAAGATACTGATGCAAGGGGATATCCCGAGCAGGGAAAAACAGGCTGTTCAGAAGAATATAATAGAAGATGATCGGAAGTTTGTTATGATCTGGTCAAGGGCCCAGCTGGTCTATTGGGGATACTGCCTCTTTATGTCCTTCCGGGATGAAGCCTTCACCCGTTGCCGCGGTGCTTACATTATGGCGGCTGTACTCTGTTTGATCGCGTTGATCTTCGCGGCCTGTATTGCCCCCAAAGTGCATGAGCTGATCCTTCCCTCCGCCTTTATGGTTGATGCTGCAATACTCGGTGCCGGTCTGTGGGCCGCGAGAATGCAGCTTCAGCAAAATAACCTGACAGTTGTCATGTTTATTGCGGTCGTGCTCGTACCTATTTTTTTCGTGTTACCGCCCGCCTTTAATATCATTCTTTTGTTGGCTTATAACATCCTGGCCGTTTTTGTTCTGCGTGAGGGTATAGAACCGCAACTCTACAAGACCGCGATCACCTTTCTCATCATCGCGTCCTCTATCGGGATCGTAATTGGAATCTATGTAAATAAGTCGAGAGCTGAAAGATATGTTTTTGCGGAAATCATCGCAAGACAGAAAGTACAGGAAAAATCACGCATCATGTTTGAACAGACCGCGGATGCGCTGGCCGGTGCTATAGACGCCAAGGATACCTACACAAACGGTCATTCCCGCCGCGTTGCGCAATACTCGCTCGCTATTGCCAAAGAGATCGGCTAGTCCGAAGAGGAATGCGAGAAGGTTTACTTCGCGGCGCTGCTTCACGATGTGGGCAAGATCGGCATCCCCATTAAGCTCCTCCAGAAGAAGGGCAAACTGACGGATGAGGAATTTGCTCAGATCAAGGAGCATTCCGTCGTGGGCGGTGAAATCCTCTCCAACATCAAGGAGTCCCCGTGGATCTCGATTGGCGCGCGCTACCACCACGAGCGTTACAACGGAAGCGGCTACCCTGAAGGGCTCAAGGGTGAAGCTATCCCGGAGATCGCGCGGATCATCGCCGTGGCGGATGCATATGACGCCATGACCTCCAACAGGAGCTACCGTAATGCAATCCCACAGCATATCGTGAGAGAGGAACTGGTCAAGGGCTGCGGTACACAGTTTGATCCTAAATTTGCCAAGGTCATGATCCACCTGCTCGATCTGGATTCGGAATATAAGATGAGAGAGATTATATCCGGAGCAAGTATTACAAATACGACCAGTCTGCGCTGTGAGGAGATATATCATGACTGCTCTGAGGGAATCGTGATCATGACAAAAATGTCAGAGATCAGACTCTGCAGTCAGCCGGACGACGGCTTTGCGAACGAGGAATGCCTGCCAACGCTGGTCGTGTTCGATTCGTTAGATGGTAAGGTGCATCCGGGCGAGGAAAACAATAAGGATTTACTATACTATGAATATGCTCGAATTCGCCTCGACGGGCAGGTGACGGAGTTCAATACGCGAAAGACGGAGGTTAGGTTCTCCGATCAAGAAACCGATCTTGAATGGTCAAGATCCGGAGAGCCCGAGCGGGGACAGCGTTACGTGATCAAAGCCGTCCGGGGCAGAGATCATGTGTTGGTTCGTGTTTTGAGTGAAGAGAAATCGTTCGATGTCATCCTGGCCCTGCGTGATACCGGTCGCTATGTCTACATAGCTCTTAGCGGTGAACACTGCGAACTTCACAATATTAGAGTGGAGATCGAAGAAGAGGATTTCGATGTCAAGACCATTCCGCGGATCGCCGAAGAGATCAGTTATATCAAAGGTCCTTCCGGAGATTTACCTAATGTACAGATAGATGGATATAGGATAGACAGTACACTCGGTATACCGGTCCGTGACGGAATGAAGATCAGTTTCCATACGATGAGTCTGCCTACAGCACGCCTTGTATGGCATACGGCATATATTGTTCTGTTCCAATCTCCTGATAGGATCCCTGCGGGAGACGAATATAAAGAGTATGCCCTTATCAGGCTTGATGGTGAAAACTGGGAGTCTGATGATTTGGCCAACAATAAAACCATCGTCGATATAAATGATGATTTTATGGGATGGGATGCATGGAAGGAAGAAAATAAAAAAGGCTTTGACTGTACCGTCTCATTCAAAAGAGATGGTAATAAGATCGTTACTACTACAGATAATCTCGGCATCGCTCTGAACGTCACCACGACAATTATTAACGATGTTTTTGATGTATATGTATCACTGACGGGCGATCAGTGTGCTCTGACTAATATCCGTATCATCAACGATTGAGTTTTTCCTTGCGGAGTGCTTACAATTTGCTGCGATTCATACGGCTTTTTTTCGTGTGACCGTTCTGGGACCTTGGGGCTGATATTATTAAACCATCAAAAGAAACCAGCACCCGCTACCTTGCTTCGAAGAAGCGAGGCGCCACCCCGGCGAGGGGCCACGGCGGATAAATAGGAGGACAAAACAATGATGAACACAATGATAAACAATAAACTGAATATCGTCGGACAACACGCCCTTCATTTGGGGCGTGTTTTTTGTATTTATGAACATTCTGTTAATAGGCGGTTAAACTGAAATCCGATTGTCAACAGCTGGTATTGTTGATTTTTTTTGACATATCCAAAATGATTAAAGTATACAGAGCAAAGGCCGTCCGATCAATTGATCGGGTGGCCTTTCGTAATCCTGTATGAAACTGCAATCCGTTGATTTTACGTTGTTTTTCGAGTGGAGCGTATAGGGAATCGAACCGTCAAGCCCACCCTGACAGAGTGATATTGGTGAACCATTCCCTATCGTCCACCGTGAGGCGGCTCCTGTCCACCGCCGGGACCTCCATGTTCCTGTGGAGGCGTCTGGTCTCCGGGTTCTGATGGCATCTGTGAATTCCCCGGATCCTGCATCATGGGCGGCTCACTATTGCCCGGACTTTCCTGTTGCATGGGTGGCTCCTGAAAACCTGTATTTCCGTCCGGTGCAGGTTGTCCGTTTTCCGCAGGAATGCTCTCTGACGGTCTGTTATCCTGCCTTTTCTCCGAACCATCTTTATTATCCGGGGCTTCCTGTCCGGTTGTATTCCTTTCCTTCCATTCACTGCGCTCGGACTGATTTCCTTTTTGAGAGTCATTTTCGTCTACAGGCGCTCTGTCGTTTTTCTGTCTTGAGTCAGATCCGTCGGGGACTGCAGTGTCATCAAACTGCCTCGTATCCTCTTCATGCTCCGGCACACTATCACCTCTTTGGAGCCTGTCATATTCTCCCATTATATCCTTTACACTTCTTGAATTCCACTCACCGCGGTCTATATCTTTATCCGACACGCTATCAAGCCTGTCGACTATCATTTTCTTTCCAGCTGAAACTCCCTGCTCGTGAGCTTCTTTTATATCATCATCAGTTACCTTAGAAGCTATCGGATTAAGGTTCTTATGGCCAGAAATCTTTTCATCCAGCTTATCTACAAGCTTGTCCGTGTGCTCTTCCTTTTTTGTGTTTGCCGTTACTACTACATAGTTGCCATCTTCATCCGAAAGGTATCCCTCCGCTTCTATCTGTTCTATCGTTTCCTCGACTGCTGCTTCTATATCTTTGTTTATAAGCTTCTTTACATCAAGTTGCGATACTGTATCGTTGCCGTCATCATTAACTCCGTTTACTTCAAGTACCCTGTCGAACCTGTTGATCGTGTATTCTATGGAGGGATTTACATCAAGGCTGACTGTACCGTACGGCTTATAGTAAGCATAACCGCCGGTGCTTATCATTATGATGATGGCTGCCGCGGCCGCTATAGCAGGCATAAATCTGGTTATCTTCGATGCAAATGATATGACTCTGTCTGCCTTATCATCAACCATAATCTCCTGACCGATATCATAGCTTCTATTACTCACTCCGATTATATCACCGGCTTTTGTCATCACGGTAGCTTCGCCGTCTGTTATATCCAGAACAACTGCCTTCATCATCCTGATCCCTCCTTTCTGACATATTGCAGATAATCTGCCAAAAGTGGATATTCCCCGTTTAAGATCACGACAGCCATTATTATGTACCGTCGGTACCTGTCAAGCAGCTTCTTATTTACCCCGGTCGCCCCGGTTATCTCCTTTATCGGTATCCTTCCGTCAGCAATGACCGCATCAAGCACATCCTTATTATCCAGTATATATGTTATCGCCCCGGCGCATTCCCTCTTCGTCTTCTCTGCCTTGGGTGAATTGTCCTTAAGATCACGGAATGAAAACCCGTATTTTTTAAGCCTTTCGTTTACTTCAAGTATCTCATCCTTAAGACTGCTGCTTCTGTCAGCCTGCCGGCTTGCCTGGGTACTGTCCCTTGAAACAGCCTTTAATACATCTGCATTTTCTTCAGAATCCCCCGCCCCGGAAAGCGCCTCATGACTTACAGGGATCTCAGCTGCGAATTTCTTTTCCGACCTGTAATGGTCTATTAGCGCTCGCTTTATTACAACTTTCGAATATGGGGCAAAATCACCCTTATCTGCCGAATATGTATCTATCGCTTTATTAAATGCGAGCAGAGCAACAGACCATTCATCGTCACTTCTTGTTATATATTTACCGCAGGCTGCGGAAGCGAACTTCAGAATGGTCTGTTCATTGTCTCTTATGAATATTTCACGTTTTTCGACGTTAGTCCTTGCTGACATAGCTCTTTCGTTCATATTCATATTATATCATGTTTATCTTGAAAATAGTGATTTAAGCCAGTTACTAATTTTTGCCAAAATGCTTTCCGACGCTGCATCATTTCCATTATCAGCATTTCCGTTCTGCTGCATCGCGGGCTTTTCCGGCATTGAATCAGTGCTATCATCCGTCTGCTTATCGGGACGCTGGCCTATGGCCGGTTTATTACCTTCTTTGCCATCCTGTTCATCTCCCTTAGGAAATTCAGGACGGGTATCTATACCCGCTTCGTCAAGAGCAGTACGAAGGGCTTCCATTGCTTTAATCTCAGCATCCCTGTATGAATCTATGTCCTCTGACTCTTCTTCCATAGCTGTTTCAAGTGCAGCCCTGGCAGCCTCATAATCATTTAACAGAGTCTCAAGATTTGATTTAACCTCCTCATCTTCAAGGGCTTCGATAGCGATCTTGATCTCTGCTGCATCAAAACCCTTCATATTTCCACCCTGTCTCATATCTTTTTGATTATTTCCATCCGGGCGTTTAGGCCGCGTATCTATACCGGTTTCGTCAAGAGCAGCACGAAGGGCTTCCATTGCGCTCTTCTCTGCTTCCATGTATGTATCAACATCTTCAGAGCCATCCTCCATAGCTTCATCAAGCGCAGATTTTGCTGCCTCATAGTCACTTAGCAGTGCTTCAAGGTTCGCCTTAGTCTCTTCATCCTCAATTGCATCGATTGCAGACGCAATCTCATCAGTATTGATGCCCTTCATGCCCTTTCCTCCAGGCATTTCAGATCTTTCTCCTGTAGGGGCCTCTCCACTCGGCATCTCGGGCCTTTCCCCTGTGGGTGCCTCGCCACTTGGCATCTCAGGCCTTTCTCCCGTAGGAGTTTCTCCGCTTGGCATCTCAGGCCTTTCTCCTGTAGGATCCTCTCCGCTTGGCATCTCAGGCCTTTCTCCCGTAGGAGTTTCTCCGCTTGGCATCTCAGGCCTTTCTCCTGTAGGAGCCTCTCCGCTTGGCATCTCAGGCCTTTCTCCCGTAGGAGCCTCTCCGCTTGGCATCTCAGGCCTTTCTCCCGTAGGAGCCTCTCCATTAGGAGCGCCTCCCTGTTGCATTTCCTGAGAAGGTCCTCCGGGGCCACCAGGTCCTCCATTTCCTCCGGGACCTCCGGGAGCAGCTAATACTGTTGCTGTCATTGCTATCGTTAATGCGCCTGTTATTGCCAATGCTGTTGTCTTTCTTACAAGTCTTTTTTTGATCATATCCGTTTCCTCCTTGGTCTGATTGGTTTCTGTATCTTTAATGAGCTCATTGTGGGTTCCGGATTCTCTCCCACATCACATATATTGCGATACTCCGGTTTTACCCTTCTGCTATATATTACGGATATGGTTTTTTAAAAAATGGGGTCTTTTGAAAAAAAATGCTGTCTTAAATTAAATTGATCTCGGACGGCATTTATTTATTCTATATGAAGCTCCAACACTGCTAAAGTACACTCTTTTAATTTTTCATGCAGTTTTGGCAGCCCTTCATAACCTTTACTTATTAAGCAGTTTATCTAGCAGATCGGATAATGTCTGCTTTTCTTTTTCTGAAAGCTTACTGAAAAATTCATCCAAGAATTCTTCCCTTTCAGCGCGGATCTCCTCTGCCCTTACTGCTCCCATCTCTGTGAGCTTGAGCACAGTTGCTCTCCTGTCGCTCTCATCTATAGTGCGGATAAGGTACCCATCGTCTTCAAGCCTGCTGACTACTTCCGAAGTTGAAGAAGCATTTATCCCCGCTTTCTCAGCAAGTTCTTTCTGTCTTACTCCGTCAGGATACTCGCTTACTATGACAAGCATATGCTCACGGCTCATACCGCCGCCTCTGGGTCCATGACCTCTTCCACATCCAGGGGGTGGGAAAGGCGGTCTCTCACCATCGCCAAACGGCGGGGGCGGCATAGGAGGCCCTCCATGCCTTCCATGTCCGTGATGAGGAAATCCTTCTTTTCCATCGGGTCCCGGCCCTCCCATTGCTGACATCTTCAATTCCTTAGAGAATATCATTACTTTTCTGAACAGATCTCCGTTATTTACCATATATTGTTTCCTCCCTTCAACATTATTTCGGTTCCGAACCAATTTAATTATAATTCGGTTCCAAAGTAATGTCAAGTAGTTCGGAACCGAAATAATATCGTTGCGAGAAAAAACCACCATAAGGTGGCATTTTCTTTTTGTGTGATAGTATTTCTACATACATATCCGTTCAGCTATGGAAGCTATCGAAACCATAGCTTCCTTTAATTCGCCAGTAGTCTTCTTAAATTCAGTTTTTGTCCATTTTTCTCAATACTCATCTACTTTTTTTATCATATTATTTCAGGAACTATGATCCTGCCCTTACCACCACAGTATTTAACCGTTTCATTAATAATCTTCTGCGCTGTTGACATGAGGAGTTCATCCGGTGTGGCTTCATTACCCTGAACTATATAAAATACATTGTGACTGTTCTCATCAACCTTGGTTTTTTCTACCTGACGGATTTCCAAACGGCATAGAACTTCGTTTGCATCATCACAATAACTGTATTCATGCTTCTTTACCGGAACTGGCTCCTCCTGACCTATAGGGACGAACCTTTCCGATCCGTCCGTAAAGCGCAGGGTCACATTGCCGTCTACATGATCGATGTCATGAGCACCGAGTGCCAGCTTGCTTTCCATCGAGATGAGGTTATAAATATCTACTGCTTGGTTAATAAGAAATACATCTTCATTCTTTTTGAGCAGCCTGATAAGGTTCTCACTTGCCGGTATGTTTTTTCTCCGTTTGACACCCGATCTGTCATGTAGCAGGTTAAAACCTTCCAAAATCGGATCAGCATGGAAATCTATCTCTCTGTATTCTTCAAGAAGCAACCGGATCCTTTCTTTCCTGATCGCTTCCCATTCAGGATTCAGTTTTGTATTATCGATACCCTCTACAACAGGAAATACTATCTTTACACCCAAGTCAAGAACTGCCTGTTCTACGCTGAATCTGATCTGATCCACATCACTCATTTTAGCCTTCTCCCAATCCAAGTTATCAATACTCATCCAAGAAGCTGTGTCTTACGCCGTCCTTCTTATATTCTATTACGGTATTCAGGTTGACATTCTCAACACTTCGAAAAATGTTGGATTCAATAAACGGATTGGTCTTTTTAAGCTCAGAGATAAGTTTCTTTGTTTCCAATCGCTTACTTGATGTAGTACCGTCTTCATGACAGGTGGTGCAGGTATCCGTAAAATGACATGCACACTGAAGAAAATGCAGATCATTATAGTCTCTCCATGCACATATGTCTGCTTCCCTGATCAGATACAGGGGTCTGATGAGTTCCATTCCTTCAAAGTTTGTACTATGAAGCTTAGGCATCATGGTCTGAATTTGCGCTCCATGTATCATACCCATTAGTATTGTCTCGATTACATCGTCATAATGATGCCCGAGTGCTATCTTATTGCATCCGAGTTCTTTTGCCTTACTGTACAGATATCCCCTTCTCATCCTGGCGCATATGTAACAAGGGCTTTTCTCTATCGTATCAACAGCATCAAAAATGGCACTCTCAAAGATAGTAATCGGGATTCCGAGAGCTTCCGCGTTATTTTCGATTAGTGCCCTGTTTTCCCTATTGTAGCCGGGATCCATTACAAGAAACGTCAGGTTAAACCCAACCTGCCGGTGACGTTTGATTTCCTGAAATAGCTTTGCCATAAGCACAGAATCCTTGCCACCGGATATGCATACAGCTATGTGATCTCCTTCTTCAATAAGTCTATATGTCTTACACGCCTTTACAAATGGCGTAAAAAGCTGCTTATGGAATTTTTTCTGTATACTTTTTTCGGCGCGTTTTCTTTTTTCTTCTTTGTCACACTCTCTAATACCCGATCTTACAAAACCCACATATCCTTCGGAAAGGCTGTAACAGTCCCTGCCCTCAAAACACTCCGCGGTGTCAACAATTTCTCTTGACCTTCGTCCAATCTCGCAGTAAAAAATCAGCTTCTTTTCACGAGCAATATCAGCAAGTTTCTCACTGCTTTCAAGATCGTCAATAAAGATATGGATAGCTCCCGGTATCATGCCGTAAGCTGTAAGTCCTTCATCCCTTATATCTATTAGCTCATATGAATACTTCGGGAGTTTCATGAGCTCGTCATACGTTATCTCTTTCATTTTTCTTTGTTAAAACACTATATCTAAGTCTGTATCAGATGAAAAGGCTCATATCCGACTCTTCGCCCGACCCGATAAATGTGGCAACTCCACCAAGCTCTACACCGTCTATAAGTTCCTCCTGATGGATACCCATGATATCCATGGACATCTGGCAGGCAACTATCCTGACTCCGTGTGATTTTGCACTCTCAATCAGTTCCTCAAGAGAACTTATACCCTTCTGTTTCATAATGCCTCTTATCATCCTGGCACCGGCTCCACCCATGTTCATCCTTGAAAGGCCGAGCTTTGTTGTCCCTCGGGGCATCATCATCCCAAACATCTTCTCAATAAATGTCTTGGCAACATTTACCTTTTGAGGCTTTCTTAAGATGTTAAGTCCCCAGAAAGTAAAGAACATCGTAACCTTTCTGCCCATTGCGGCAGCACCGTTTGCAATGATAAACGCAGCAATGGTTTTATCAAGATCTCCGGAAAATACGACAAAAGTCTTATCGTTCTGTTCCTTACCAGGACTTGCTTCCTTCTTTTCGGCACGTGTGATCTGAGCCTTGATGATACCATCCTTTACGGAAATCTCATCAAGACGGTTCCCGGTACGGTCACACCATACCTTTATGTCAGATACAAAGGCATCCTCCGTCGCTTCCACACGAATGGTTTCACCTATTGGCCTGTCTCTTAGATAATCGGCAACTTTCACGATGGGACCCGGACATTTTAATCCTTTGGCATCTATATACGGGAGAGATTCATTCTTCCCGGTATGATCATTATTCTCCTTTTTCCCCTTTCGATACTCAAGATATGCTTTATATCCCCCGTCAAGATTCAAAACATCATATCCTCTGTCAGACAATATTTCTGCAACTTCCTCGCTCCAATCGCCTACACGACATATAACCACTACCGGTTTATCTTTGGGAATTGTATCCAATTTGTCGAACCCGCCGGAAAAAGGAATATTGATCGCATTTTCAAATGACGATACTAAAACTTCATCCGGTTCCCGAAGATCTACAACCGTGACGGTGCTTTGATCTATCTTAGCGAATTCCTCAGCGTTGATATGCTTGTATGTTATTTCTCCCATTACCAGATCATTCCTTTCCTATGCTGCCACGCATATATGATGCTGGATGGACTCGAACCATCATCTTCAGTCTATGAAACCTATGCCATTCCAGCGGCCACAGCATCTGATTCACCGTGCAGTTTTGTGTACCAGGAGGGCTTTAATTATCCGTGCACGGTGAGGTCTGTTTATTCCGCAAACAGTGCGGTAGAATAATATCTGTCCCCGCTATCGGGAAGAAGTGCTATGATAACCTTCCCTTCATTCTCAGGTCTCTTTGCATACTCTATAGCGGCATGCAGTGCAGCTCCTGATGAAATACCGACAGATATGCCTTCCTTCTTTGCAAGAAGCTTCGCTGCTGCAAATGCATCTTCATTTGAAGCAGTAAATACCTCATCATAAATCCTTGTATTAAGCACATCAGGTACGAATCCTGCACCGATACCCTGTATCTTATGTGCTCCGGCCTTTCCTTCGGAGAGGACAGGAGAATCCTTCGGTTCGAGTGCAACTACTTTTACATTGGGATTTTGCTCCTTCAGGTATTCTCCGGTACCTGTAACAGTTCCTCCGGTGCCGACCCCGGCAATAAAGATATCAACTTTACCATCCGTATCATTCCATATCTCCGGCCCGGTTGTTGCCTTATGTATAGCAGGATTGGCAGGATTTACAAACTGTCCCGGGATAAAACTGTCAGGTATCTCCTTTGAGAGTTCCTCTGCCTTTGCTATAGCACCCTTCATTCCCTTAGAACCTTCGGTAAGAACAATCTCAGCCCCATATGCTTTAAGGATGCTCCTTCTTTCTACACTCATGGTTTCAGGCATTGTAAGTATTATCCTATATCCCTTTGCTGCAGCGATCGCAGCAAGGCCTATACCCGTATTTCCGGATGTGGGTTCGATTATTACAGAACCCTCTTTCAAAAGCCCCTTTTCTTCAGCGTCTTCGATCATTGCTTTTGCGATCCTGTCTTTTACTGAACCTGCCGGATTAAAGTATTCCAGTTTTACAAGTACTATTGCCTTAAGGCCAAGATCTTTCTCTATGTTGCCAACCTCAACAAGCGGTGTATTTCCTACGAGTCCAAGTGTTCCTTTATAAATGTTTGCCATATTATCATTTTCCTTTCTTTATGTTGATCCGACGTTTATTCCATAAAAAAACCCGGAAGCTGTTGTGGCTCCCGGGCAAATGGTGTACGCAGTTGCTTAATCATAGTCTCGTACTTTACAGAGGCGGACAGACAGATACTCTGACACCCCAGCCATATGATATGCCCGGGAGTTATTACATCGAAAACACATTGAAAACCTTTCTGTATTCTTCATCTGCTTATCCTATCCTCAAAATGCAAATCTGTTGAAGAGATTCTATCATCATTTACCTACTGTGTCAATAGGTTTAATAACGGCTTTAGGAACGGCGGGTTTACGATCCGTCCGGTTATTTAAGTTGGTGATTATATGATCGGATTCGCCTTTATTTGCCCTTACTCTAATATAGGACAGGAGCCGGATTATACTATGGCCGAGTTTACTATATTTCCGATTCATCGCAGGAAGCATTATGCACTGGACGCAGCAAGAATGATTCTGACGGAGCGCCCCGGAAAATGGGAGATCAAGTATAATGAGAAAAATACTGCAGCCAAAAAGCTTTGGAATACTGTATTAGCTCCTTATAAGCCGCAGATACATCATCTAAATGAAGTAGAAACTGTGCTTGTGTTCGAAGTAAAGTTGAAGGAAAAAATATGAAGAATTTTACCAGAGAAAATATGTCCTTGGCAGGAAGCCTAATACATAATGGCAATACAAGTAGTATCCGGCTTACGTATCCTTGTCAAAAATGATTTTACGTTTTCCATAGCCTATTTCTCATCTCCACGGTCTGGTTTTATCGATCCAACCATTACTCTTCCAATACTTATAATCCGTATACTCCGGATCGGCCTTTCCGAGT
>JAILJC010000224.1 GCA_024694965.1 Lachnospiraceae bacterium | reverse complement strand
TGCGCTCCTTGGCCCCCGTATACATGTTGAATGCGCTTACGCTGTCAAAATCGTAAATCTCGTATTTGCTGTAATCCATATAAACTCCGCTGAATCTTTACTATATTACGTTGCCTATTCTATCACAATATATGATTTAGCAAAACCCGCTCAATCCAGTATCCCTGCTGCCTCCTTCATAAGCTCGATAATCGGAAGGTGCTGCGGGCATACACGTTCGCACTGGCCGCAGCCCACGCAGTCCGATGCCTTGCCGCTTCTTGTGGTAAGTCCCGCGTAGAAGTTCTTTGAACGCCAGTCATCCGGATAGCGCCTGAGCGTGTTTATCGTCCTGAAAACATCGGGTATGGAGATGTTCATCGGACATCCGTCACAGCAGTACCTGCAGGCCGTGCAGCCTATCTGCGGCATGCTCAGGATATTTTCCGTGACCTTATCTATTATCTTAAATTCATCGTCTGCAAGCGGTTCAAAATCAGCGAAGGTTTTGATATTATCCGCCATCTGCTCTTCACTTGACATTCCCGAAAGTATCGTCATAACTCCGGGAAGCGAGCCCACGAAACGCAAAGCCCAGGATGCGACCGACCTATCCGGCTGTCTGTCCTTAAACAGCTTTTCGTTTTCGGGATCAACCTCGGCCAGCATGCCGCCCCTAACGGGTTCCATTACAATGATCGGGATATTCCTCTTACTGAGTATCTCGTAAAGCTCCTGCGAGCGCACCACTGGATTTGTCCTGTCAAGGTAATTAAGCTGTATCTGCACAAACTCGGTTCCGGGATGTGCATCAAGTATCTCAACGAGCAGCTCCGGGCTTCCGTGAAACGAAAAACCGAAGTGCTTTATCTTACCTTCGGCCTTTTTCTTAAGCCCCCAGTTAAAGCAGTCATACTTAACATAGGTATCGTAATTGTCGCCGTCCTCAGCAGAGTGCAGAAGGTAGAAATCAAAAAAGTCTACCCCTGCCTTTTCAAGCTGATCGTTAAAGATCCTGTCCGCATCCGCCGCAGATTTCATCTCCCAGGCCGGAAGCTTGGTCGCAAGCATGAAGCTGTCCCTGGGATAGCGCTTTACAAGCGCCTCGCGCGCGGCGGTCTCCGACTTTCCACCGTGATATATGTAAGCCGTATCGAAATAGTTCATTCCGGCTTTCATATACATATCAACCATGCGGCACACATGCTCATGGTCGATCACACCGTCCCTTTCCGGTAAACGCATAAGGCCGAAGCCAAGCTTAGGCATAGTTGTCAGGTTAATACTCATAGGCTGTCCTCCTTATGAAATTATGGCAATTCTACTATAGTTATGATATCCAGAAGGATATAGTGGAACGTGGGATATGATGTAAATTCATTCTCTATGTATCCTGCGTGCAGGTCGATTATATCGGAAGAATCCTCGGGATTTACTCCGATATACCCGCACTTGAATATGGTATCTACCTTTCCTTTCTTAAACTGGTAGATGGCAGCGTTTACGGCTTCTTCGGTACCGGGTGCCGCGTTCGTTAAGTTAAGGTCTTCCATCTCGACCCAGCCCTTGTCAAATCCTGCCGAAACGTCCGATCCGTGGATATGACCGGTTACGACTGATTCTATCTTCTTGTTCATCATCACGGCATCCACCGCAGAGGTCACATAAGGTTCCCAGCATACCCTTGATGTTACAAGGGAAGAACGCGGGGCAACTTCGGCCATGCTCTGGTTATAACCGACAAAATAAACCTCCTCCGTCTCACTTGCTTCCTCGCATGCAATGGCCGGGCCTATGGTATCGCTGTGCTGCGAAACGATCACACAGCCTTCATCGATAAGCAGCTGAGCGGCACTCTTCTCCAGGGCATAACTGCTCCAGGTTTCCGTGTAGCATACGCGCATCACGGCCTCAGGTACCACCGAGCGGACACCCAGCAGAAATGCCGTATATCCGGAAATGACTTCCGATGTGGGGAACGCCGCTACAAATCCGACGATCGCCTGATCCTCGGTGATCGTACCCTCGGAGATCATCTGAGCTATCTTCATGCCCGCAACCATACCGCTTATGTACCTGCCCTGGTAGGCTTCACCCTTAAATGTATGGTAGTTTTCCGGCACCGTCTGATTACTCATGTCCATGTATGAAGTCTGGCAGAACTGGATATTCGGGTATTCCGGCGCAAGCTGCATCACCAGCTCACTGTAACCATTGAAGAAAATTATGTCGCATCCGTCTCCCGCCAGTTCACGTATGGGTTCTTCCATCTCGTCATCCAGCACGTTGCTGCATGTGAAAATTTCGACACGCGCCCCGTATTTCTTTTCAAGCGCATCCTTTGCAAGCGAAAAATTATATGTATAGGGCGTGCTCTCGTCATTATCGTAAATGAAACCAACCTTTAGATGATCCCGTCCTCCGGACAGGTTCAGAACCCGGAAGCAGCCGATCAAAGCCGCCAGTATTACAATACAGGTCAGTGCCGTTGTTATATATACCCGCTTCATGACTTGGCTCCCTCCTTTCCTTCCTCAGAGGCTGCGGTCTTTTCGTCCCCAGCTGTATCTCCTTCCGTTTTACTGTCTCCTGCTTTATCCTCCCCTGCCTCGTTTTCCTTCTTCATCTCGGCCTCCTGGATCTTTTTATCCTCTTCGACACGGCGCGCGAGTTCTTCCTG
This sequence comes from Lachnospiraceae bacterium, assembly GCA_024694965.1. Classification (GTDB taxonomy): domain Bacteria; phylum Bacillota; class Clostridia; order Lachnospirales; family Lachnospiraceae; genus UBA2868. The sequence goes on along the minus strand of JAILJC010000224.1, from coordinate 12,572 downwards.
CGCCGCCTGATCCGCCTGCTGGATCTCCGCACTCTTCTTGGAATAGATCTTATCCGGATTCATTACGCCCTTTTCAACCAGGCGGAAGAAAGCATCCAGTACATCGGGATCGAACTGTGTACCGCGGCCGCGTTTCATTTCATTCAATACATAATCGGTATCCATCTGGTTGCGGTAAACACGGTTGCTGGTCATCGCATCGAATGTATCCGCCACGCTTATTATACGGGCGTAAAGAGGTATCTCCTCGCCCTTTAATCCGTCCGGATAGCCTTTACCGTCGTAGCGTTCATGATGGTACTTCGTACCTTCCTCAACATGATCCACCAGCGTGAAATCCTTAAGTATCTCCGCGCCGCGGGTCACATGGGATTTCATTTTCACATATTCCTCATCGGTCAGCCTTCCGACCTTATTGAGAACGCTGTCAGGAACACCTATCTTTCCGATATCATGCATCTGAGCGGCCTTGCTTAAGTTTGAAAGCTCCTTGTTGCGCTGCCACCACTTAAAACAGTTCATTTCCTTTGCGATGAGCACCGAATATTCGGCCACGCGGTGGGAATGTTCATTCGTACGCACGTCCTTTGCATCGACTGCGTTTGCTATGGCCATTACCGTCATGTTGGCCATGTTCAACTTGATCTGCTGGGCGTTGAGCTGCCTCTGTACGATAAGCCAGGTAACCCAGATGACGATCAGCGTAAGCACTACCAGCATATAGGCAAGGAAATACGGCTGCTCGTATATCTCGCCTTCCTTTATTATCTGAAAACTACGTTCCTCCAGGACCTTCTCACCGGCACTGTCAAGTATTGCCAGATGGAAGGTATAATTACCTGCCGGGAGATTAACGTAGATGATATTGTTTAAGTTGTTCTGCGGTATGATCGTCCATTGAGGATCAAATCCCTCCAGGAAATATCCGACATTCGGTTCCTGGATCGTATAGTTTAATATCTCGGGACTTAATTCGACACGGCTGACACCCTGTCCCAACGTGATCGCGCCCTTACGTGAAAGCGGCTGGATGATGTCGTCCATCTTTACGGAGGCAAGCTGCATCCTGTAGGAGTGGACATCACTGTTATACCTTTCGACATCTATGATATAAACACCGGTATCACAGGGAAGATACAGATGCCCGTTTTCGTCGTAATAATTCCATGAATTTGCGGTAAGCGAAGTACCCAGTCCCCTTCTCGCATCAAGGAGCTCCCAGGCTATCTCGCCGCCCATAACAAGTTCATCACGCTCAACAACGTATATTCCGGCGCTCGACATAACGAAAAGCGTATCCTCATCCTTTACCCAGATATCATAGTTGTTAAAATACGGGAATTTCTCAAGGACACGTATCGTCCCTTCCGGATCCAAGTAGCACAGGCTGTTACTTGTAACAACGAACACACCCTCCGATTTCGGATCCTTGACCATACGAAGGATAACGTCGCTGCTCAGTCCGTCATCACGGGTCAGCATCTTCTCAACATTGCCGTCCTTAAGTACGGCTATTCCGTCGCCGTCGGTACCGGCAAGTATCGTTCCGTCTTTGCGCTCGGTCACGGTAAGGATCATCGAATTTACAAGTCCGTCTTTATTCTTGATCGTACGCTGTATCTTATGATCCTTAATATAACTTATACCGGTATCACCGGCCGCAAGTATCGTTCCATCGAATAAGCCGGTCACTATGCGGGCGCGGTTTCCGAAGCTTCCGTTGTCGGCATTGTATGACCATTCCTCGCCGTCCTTTGAGTATTCGATAAGACCGCTTCCGTAGGTACATACCCACAGATGTTCATTCTCATCCACATACATGCATCGGATACGCTTATCCCCAAGCTCCTCCGTCAGTTTATTCTTAATCTGCTTACGACAGGTTTTGTCGACCACGTCAAGTCCCGTATCGGTTCCGATATAATAGCTGTCCTGCCAGTATACTATCGCGTTTACGACACGCCTTTCCATGCCGATGGCACCGTAAACATCCTTAAACGGTGATTTGGCAAGTCGCAGTAGCCCAAGCCTTGAAGAAGTAAACCAGAGGTTTCCCTGGTAATCGCACAGCATATTGTCGATCGAGTTGTTGAATTCATTTGTGTTGATCCGGTGATAGCCGGTCGGATCCACATAGGATACGCCGCTGTCGGTTGAAATGAACAGAGTGCCGTCGCTTAAGTAGTTTAAGTTATTGATGTTGGCAACATCCTCACAGGTCATGACATCAAGCTGCTTTAAATCATCATCTGAAACATCATAGCTGTAAATGTGATTGGTGGAAGTACCTACCATCAGTGTACCGTCGGGTGAAAACGCGCAGCAGTTGAATATCTCCTGCTCCTCGGGAAGCTGAAGCGAGCACTGGATGACGCCCTTATGCATAAGATATATCCGTCCGTCCGAAGAAACGGCTGCCACATGGCCCTCTTCATCGGCAGTGATACTGTCGCAGTATTTAACCTCCTCCAGGGTGTTTTCAACCTGAAGTCCGTTATTCATCATAAGTATCTGCAAACAGTCGCTGGTGCCCACATAGTAGTAACCGTCCGAAGCGCGGATTATGCTGCGAACGGAATCGGACGGAAGCCCGTCTGACTGATCGATCACGTTTACAACCTTTTCATGGATCACGATCGACAGTCCGTTGTCGTTTGTACCTATCCACAGACGTCCTTCTTCATCAACATAAAGACAGTTAACATTCTTGACGGATTCGTAATTGTCTACCCATACGAATTCACGTCCGTTATAACGGTACAGTCCCGCATATGTACCTATCCACAGAACGCCGTCGTTGGTCTGTGCGATATCGTTCGCCTCACCGCAGGGCAGGCCGTTATTGCTGCTGTATATGCTCTGTACATAGTCGTTGTAATCCGTCGCCCCTGAGGATGCTTTCTCAGCCGCATTTACAGGCTCTGTAAGTGACAGAACAAGTGCAACGCACAGTAACACGGCAGTACCCGCTGCATTGCCTTTTTGCATTGCCTTATCGTTCCTGCGATTCTTTTGCCAGCGTCTTAAAAGAAAGATAATATACACAACTGAGATCGTAAGAACCTTATCGACAAATTCTATGGCCAGCTGCCCTAAGATGCTGCATATGAAAGAAGGCCAATGCTTACCCAGAAGATAATCAACGACTCCGTTACCCCATTTGTTTCCCGTATAGCCTTTATCCAGTATCAAATTGATCGGTACCGATACGATAAGTGATGTAAGAACGGTAAGAGACGCGGCCTTCATAAAGCCGTAAAACTGATCGAACCACTTGCGGCGCACAGCAACACCCACGATAATGCCAAGTGCCACGTTTGTGATCGAGTATGCAGCGGAAAGATGGTTAACCACGCAGTATGCCATGTTTCCGGTAAAGCCTACCAGGGCACCGCAAACGGGACCTGCGATACATGCGCACAGCGCCGTGCCCAGTGAATCAAGCCACAGGGGCAGTTCCAGCCAGACAGCGATCATTTTTATGCCTACGTTTAAGCACACACATGTGGCTATAAACAGCACGATCCTCCAGGTTTTCCACTTTTTCATCTGTGTTCAAACCTCCCTGCTACAATACCCCCTATTTATATATATGATTATATACCAAATTCAAAGTTTTAACATCAAAAACATATCTGCCTTCAACGTTTTTAAACCTGCTCATCCTGCATGCCTTCTGCCAGCAATCCGGCAAGGTAATACAGCACGGCACATTCGTTTTCCTGCCACAAACGCAGGCTTCTCTTTACCGCACATATGAGATATCCGCAAACACTGTTTCCTTTACGGATAGCCGATATCATCACTGATTCAAAACCGTTTTCCTTTAATGAAGAATAAAATGCCGGCGAATCCTGCTCAACACGGGAAAGCGTATTATCAAAAAACATATCTTCATCCATAAGCTTTCCGATATCGCCTGCATCCGCTTCGAACGCCCTGTCATTTACCGCTTTAAGCTTTCCGTCCTTCAGTACATAATACAGGTCCTTGATCTGCAGGACTTCCGTAAGGAGCGGCATGACGGCCTTAAGCTTTCCGGTAAAGCCTTCCGTCATTTCCACATCATGCCTTAACTTGCTCATGGTCGAATAAATTCCGCGGCTCGCAAGCTTTGTTATCTCAATATCCTTATGCTTTTTCTCATCGTAGATAGAGTAACAGTTCCTTCCCCTGCTCTTACCGAGGTAGAGCATCTTGTCGATAAGCTTAAACAGTTTATCAAAATCGTCTGCATCCGCCGGATACGATGCTGCGCCCGAAGTTGCCGTGATATACGAAGAACCGTTTTCAAACTCAAGGTTTATGCGAAGCACTCCCGAATCGGCATACAGCCGTTCAAAAAACGACCTTTTGTCATCCTGCAGGGTATTGTGCATATCGATAAGAAGGAGCTCATCTCCGCCGAAGCGGCCCACTATCCCGTACCCGTCCGTATAATTTGCAAGTTCCGAAGACACCGTCATCAGCACCTTATCACCCGCACCGTGTCCGTAAGTGTCGTTGAAGAACTTAAAGTTATCAAGATCAAGCATGGTAAAGGTAAACGGCCTGCCCTCATCTATAAGGCGCTGTGCAAACTGAACGGCATAGGACCGTGACAGCACACCTGTTAACGGGTCCAGTATCTCATCAAGGCTTATTTCATCTATCAGCTTATCAAAAAAGCTGTATTTCCTGAGTTTATCAATGGTATAGACAACCTGCCCGTTATCCGGTCCGTTTTTGCGCCGCAGCACATCGGTTATATCAACGAAACTGCCCACCAGGCCGATGATCTCGTCACCGTCGTAAAGCGGACGCTTCGAAGCTATGATATCCCTCTCTTCACCACGGATAAAACATTTACCCTGAACCTTGTATGTACTCCTGCCGGACAACACCCTTAATTCGTCCTGCTTAAACGGTTCGGGATCGGAATGCCAGCCCATGTCCTCGTCCGTTTTTCCGATCAGTACATCCATCGATTCAAAACCGTAAAAATCAAGAAACGCCTGATTGACGCCTAAAAAACGCCTTTCCTTATCCTTCCAGAACACACAGTCCTGAGAAGTGTTTATTATGCTGTCAAAAAGCTCAACCGTCATTTCCATGGTAAAACTCAAACCCCCGTTTATCTCTTTTCCCTTTACTCTTCGAAAAAACCGTAACCGCATTCAAAATGCGGCTACGGCTTCAATCATCATGCAGACTCGTCCGGAAATGATCCTTATTTCCACTTAAACCTTGCGATTATCTTATCGAGATTATCAACAGAGTCAAGCACTGCATTCAGCTTGTTATGACCGCTTTCGTTTGCTTCCTGCATCTGCGTTGACTTATATGCGATATCCCTGATACCGTCCGCACTGGATGCGGTCATGTTGTTGATCATATCCGTTGCCGAAGATATCTCGTTGATGTTATTCTCAAGAGCCGTTACATTTGTCATGATCTCGCTCATGACACTGATGAAGTAATCGGCATCTTCGCGGTATTTGTCGCCCGACTCTGCGAACATCTGATAGTCTGAAAGTACAGTGCTTTCAAGGTAGTTCATTACCTCGGAAATACAGTCGCTCATTGCGGATACGGCCTGGTTAACCTCTGCCACCATCTGGGAAATGTTTTCAACCGTATTAAGCGTATCCGTTGCAAGCGATCCGATCTCGGTAGCAACGACTGCGAAGCCCTTGCCCATATCGCCGGCCCTGGCAGCCTCGATCGAAGCATTTAACGCAAGGAGATTCGTCTGTGAGGAGATGCTCTTGATGTCATCGGTAAGAGCGTTGATCCTCGATACAGCCTTCGCCTGCTCGATCGCAGCTTCGCTCCGGCGTTTCATCTCGCTGTACATGCCGTGAGTCTGCTGCATGGAGTTATTGCTCTTATAGCTCATATCGTTGGCACGCTGCTGTATCTCCATGGAATTCCTCTCGCCTTCCTGGGCAAGATTTGCTATATCAACCGACTGGGAACGTATAGCACTTATATTTTCGACGATATTTGCCGTATTGTCCGCAGCTTCCTGCATTCCCGAAACCAGGTTGTTTGTTGCAAGACCGTTTTCGTTTGCAAGCCTTGTATTTTCCTGCATAATTGCGTTGAGTTCGTCCACGTTATCGGTAACTGTCTGTTCAACCTCAATGAACGAATCAACCATGTCACGGAACGCATTACGCATGCCGTGAACTTCCTTTGCCATATGACCTATCTCGTCCCGCTGCTTCTGAAGGTTATCGGATTTACCCGAAGCGGTAAGATCGAGCTTTGCTGTCTGTTCGATGATCCCGGTAAGAGTATTTATCGGCCTTGACATGCTGTTACCTACGAGCAGTCCGACAAATGCACAGACAACAAGTGCAAGGAGCGCTACGCCGATAATGTAATACAAAAGTGTTTTCGTATTCGCAAACAGCTCGGATGAAGGTGCCGTAAGTACCAGATATTCATTGTTGGCCGTAGGCTTTGCCACCATCGTCATCTCTTTGCCGTCAAGCTTATATGTAAGGGAGGTTTCCGATGTTGCCGATGACTCAAGGAAAGCCTTAAATCCCGCAAGGCTCTTATCCTTTGTCGAAAGATCGGTGCCGCTCTCAATGGATTTATGATGGAGGATCATGCCTTCGCTGCTTGCAATAAAAGCATATCCGCTGTCATATATCTTAAGCTCATCCACCATGTCGGTAAGCTCGTTAAAAGCTATATCCATTCCGACGATGCCGACCGATGTTCCGTCTTCTGCATAAAGAGGAACGACATAAGATATCATGTATACGTTTATGTTGCTGTTAAGGTAGGGATCCATCCACAGCGGAGCACCGTTCTGCACCGGCAGATAATACCATCCGACATGCTCAAGGTCGCTCGGATCATACATGGAAAAGTCAGTCGGCGTTACTGATTCAAACGGATCCGAAAGGGAATCCCTTGTTAAGAATATACCGGATACAGGATTACTGTATTCGGGATTGTAACGCACGTAACATGTGATCGCACCCTCGGTCGCCTCGGCGAACCTGTTGACATCGTCTATGATCCAGCCCGTAAAGCTGTCTGCATAGTTCACATCCTTCATAAAACGATTGGTACTCATTCGCGACATAGCTATCGTTGCAAGAGTGTTTACCGACTGTTCAACACATTCGATCTTCTTATCCAGATCGTTCGTAACAGCAGAAGCACGATAATTCATTGTGTCAATAGCATCCGAGCGTGTCACCTTGGTCGTATTGACTATAACAAGGATACTGATTATAGCTGCTGTCAGGAGTGAACACAGGATGATACCGATAATGATCTTGGTCTTGATACTCTTCATGTCGTAATCCCTCCGAAGTTTGTAAATTGTAACACTGTTTTAAATTTATTATCAGTGTTGTCTGACAATTATTATACATTATTAAACTTCATCTTGAAAAGACCTAAAGACTAAGATATGAACAATTTTATGCCTCTCGGATCTCAAGGTTATCCGTGTCGTAAAGGACCCTCGCGTGATTCTTACGGATAAGCGTTTTTTCTATATGGTCGCCCGTCACTCCGTCCACCTTGATGCGGTAAACCTCGCCATTACGGTATACGACCCCGTCCTCCCTTGAAAAGAACTCGTTTTCCGCCTTTATATGATACTTGTTCCTTTGGGGCTTATCTGCCCGCAGTTCACCGCACAGATACTCATCAGTCGTATATATGATCAGCTGATAGGTCCTGTCGGTCGTATTCTTAAACCTGTAATCCAGGTAGTTATATACTATGGAGGTGCCTGTCCCGAACGGGATCTGGCGCTTGAAATCGGGAAAAAGATCGAGTCCGTCATGGTGGTGGTGCTCGGTTATCTCCATGTCGGAATGAAGGATCATCCAGTGTATAAGGTTAGTCATCTGGCACATCCCGCCGCCTATGCCGGGCCTTGTTTCACCGCCGGATATGGTAAGGCCTTCCTTGTACCCCTTCTTTGCGGTGCTCCTTCCCACTGTATTCCAAAACGAAAATGTCTCGCCCGGGCGTATGAGGATAGTGTTTATCTTCGGCGCTGCGAGCGAAAGGTTTACCGCCTTGTTTTCCTGGAGCCGCATATCCACATTTCCCAGCTTCCGCCTTATGAGCGAATTATGCCTGGAAATGATATATTCAAGGCTTTCTTCCTGCTTCGTCCTTGCAAATTCCCTTAAGGCAAACAGGTTTTTTAAAGACCTTACCGCTATGCATTTTTTCTCCGAGACAGCGTAGGTAAACGGCGATATCTCACAGAACAACTTCGACCTCATCGGATAAATACCTTTCCTGAAATAGACTTCGAAAATTATAGCATTTGTAAGGTTTTTTATCCAGTGCAGCCCAAACGTATTACCCGAACGTATTACCCAAACAGCATGTCCGCCGCCTTTTCCAATTCCCTTCGTTCCGAAGAGTCATCATAGGCGCTTGTCTTATCATCAATTCCTTTTACGATATCCTGGCTGAACAGTCCGTCACGGTTGCAGTAAAAATATATCTTACGCACACCGTTTATTTTAAACCTTGCCTCGGCATTTCCCTCGGGATAAAGCTTCACCATCTGGCAGCGGTCCGAAGATACCGCAGCTATAAAGGATATGTGATGCGACTTGGTCATATCATGATCTATCCTGACAAAATACTCGTCCTCAACCCTGTCGATGAAGATCATATGATCCTCATCCGATGATTCTGCGTCAGCAGGCATGAGCTGTATCCCATGACAATGGATGACAGCCTCGCCCATGCTGTGGATCACATTCCCGCAGACCGGGCAGACGTAAAATTTCGAACGCATCATATTGGCAGATACATTAACGTTTTTTATCTGGTGGCCGGAAATAAGTTCCGGCAGCGATATTCCAAATGCATCCGCTATCAGCTCCAAAAGCGTAATATCCGGATAGCCTTTTGCCGTTTCCCATTTGGAAACAGTCTTATCACTGACTCCTAAAACCTCAGCCAGTTCCAGCTGGGTCATCTTCCTCTGTTCACGCAATTCCTTAATGGCTGTACCTGTAATATACTGATTCATCTTAGATTCCTCCTGTATTTTATAAGCTCGCGAAATATGCTTGCAGATAATATATAATACGGCAGCAGCCATTCCACAACCTACGCATCGTAGAGAACCTGAGTCTGCAATTTCATTTTCTCATCATATCGCAAAAAAACGTCAGTCTGAAGTCACTGATACATATATAATAGAGTGTGATGATCCCGAATATGATGGGCTTTGTGTAATGCTACACACTGTGAATGAAGATCTGGCAGCTAAATTATTTGCAGGTGAAGTCGATGATGTTGAGGATGTATATGGTGTAGTTCCCGTACAGGCTACATTCGATCTTACAAAGGATTATTAAGTATATAGCCGTCGTAATCTATCGTTATAACATTGCTGTCTGTTTAATCAATTCAGATAGTCTTTAAGTAAATTCTTCACTTGTCAGTGCATTTGACTTTGACTTGACAAATACATTCCCGGAAACCACCTTCAATTCCGGAACCAGCTCGGTTCCTTTCGTATCAGGCTTAAAGGTCCTGGTTCCCGGTGACAGATTGTTATCCATGTTTTTTCTCTTTCCTTTCATATTTCCCGATCATATCGCAGGCGATCTGATACAGCTTGTCCTTAACAGACTCCGGTTCGAGCTCAGTTACCTTATCCCTACAGGAAAGCATCCATGATATAAGACCATCTTCATCCGCATACTCATGTTCAAAGAGAAGAGTTCCATCCGGCTGCTCTACAAATGACCCCACGCCGTACTCTTCGACCAGCTGCCACTTCATGGACGGATCAAAGAGCGCCTTAACTTTTCCTCCTGCAGGAAATACTTAACACGTCAACTGTATGTCATGTTTAAACCATATAATAAAACAACCGGCCGAAATTACACTGATTTCGGCCGGTTCTGCACATATTGGTACTTATGATCTTTCAACGGGAAAGCATACTTCCGTAACATATTCATCCGGGTTCGTTGTCATTGCCGGGCTCACATGATAAATACAGAACATAGGAGAATCACTCATCTTATATCCGTTTGAGTTGATCCATGAAAGTGAGGTTGCGGTCGCATCAGTCAGCTGGTCATAACTTCCCTTGACTATGCAGCTGGCTACCTCGATCTCGGGGAGCATCTTGAACTTAACCTGCTCTGTATCCTCATATTTTCCCTTGACCGTCATCCAGGCAACTATTTCCACATTTTCTTCCTTGAACTCTTTATCAAGGAAATCGCAGCCTGCCAAACATGGATCAGCGGGCATTATAGGCTTTCCATACTCTTTCATTCTGTTCCATGCAAGCTGCTCATCCTCATAGCGCGGGATTATCATATGAACTGTTGCTGCATATCTCTCCGGTATTGTCTTTACTGTAACATCAAAACTCATGTTTTGCTCCTTTCTCAGCCTCTTTCTGGCTGTATCCAGAAGCATCAGTTTGTACTCCGTTTCCTTTGCCTGATCTGCCAGTTCTCTCTGTCTGGTGGTCAGAAAATCGTCAAGTTTATCCTTATCATCATAAATCTCAAGGATCCGGATAATGTCTGCCAGGGCAAATCCCATATCCTTAAGAGCTGTGATTCTGCCGATAATAAACAGCTGTTCCTCACGATAATAGCGATATCCACTGAAATCATCGATCTGGGCAGGTTTTAGCAGTCCGATATCATCGTAGTGGCGGAGCATCCTGATACTTACTCTGGATAGTTTTGAAAAATCTCCGATTTTTAACATTTGTTTACCTCCATGGATGGTTTTTTCCTGAGCTCACCACTACTTTAATCTCTCCCATAATGTGAGAGTCAATACCTTTTTATTCATCCTTTTCGTAAAATACAATATCCATCCGGTCATTGATATGTTCAACCTTGCCGGTCTGATGATAACCCATTTTCTCGTACAGATACAGATTACCCTTTTCCTGCAAAATCGTATCCAGGCACCAGTGATCTTTTCCGTATAATTTTTCCGCTTCTTCTATCGCTCGCTGGGCATAACCTTTGTTTCTATGCTCTGCCATTATCCAAATCGGTGATATACGCTTTCTGCTCCCATCCTTTTTATCTATGATACGGATCACACCGACTTTCTCATGGTCTGCCATAATGAAATAGTAGTTCGTCCAAGGCTGCTCAAACCTCGCAGTAACTTTATCCATCTTTTCAGCCGCAGGACTTGTATCATAGTCCCGGTACTTTTCTAAAAGTTCGGAAAAAGCTTCAACCTGCATCTTCCAGACCGTTTCAATATCTTCCTGAATAACCGGTTTTAATTCTATCTCCACCCTTGTATCTTTCATATCCACAAAACCTCTATCATATATTCATGCAAAAATCTACGATTTCCTTTTTTATCGGTTCAACGTCATCTCTGCACTCTATAGATGTAAATCCCAAGTGTCCCCTGCACTCTATTTCAAGATGTCCATAGAAATGCTCTATGCTGCCTATAATTTTCTCGCATTCCGACATGTTAGGTCCGGTTCTGAGGGCAATGGCATATCCTCTCTTTCCGGTTCCGATAGTTGCATGCGGATCGTGTGTATTACACCAGGGAGTACACCGGTCTATAAAAGCTTTAAACTGACCGGGTATGTCCGCCCAGTAAGACGGGGATACGGATACGATGATATCCGCAGCATCAAATTCATCCATAATACTCCGAATTACATCAGCATCACTCATAATACATTTTGCTGTATCATGGCATGACCTGCACCCTCTGCAGAAGGCAAATGCATAATCGTCTATGCATATACTCTTGACACTGTATCCGCCTGATAATTGTTCTGCAACTATCCTTGCTATTTCAGCCGTTGCTCCCGTTCGAACAGGGCTGCAGTTAATGACCAAAGCATTCATTCCATACTCTCCTTAAGATATGCCACTACCGGCTCAATATATTTTTTATCTGAAATATCATAAGAGGTGGCTATATGTTCCGCCATCTGCCTTGACTTCTCATCCTGTTTCTTTTTCAATGCGCTTACAAACATCTTCATCGCCAGCTTTGAAGCAGTATTCATCTTTTCATAATCGAATCCACCCTGACAATAGAATGCTTTTATGTACTTTCGCTGTTCATCACTTAAAATATTCTTTAACGCCACTTCCACATCAGGATTATCGCCCGGGCTTCCGCCAACGCAGATCACGGCCAGTCGCTTTTCTTTCCATTTCTCAGCCTTATCCAAAAACCATTTTATTTTGACCACACTTCCGGCCATGCACCATCCGGCATACACTATCGCTTCATAGTCTGCAAAAAAGGATTCCTCCTTTTTGCGCACATCCTTTAAGTCAAAAATATCCGCATCCATCTCGTCTGCGAGCCACTGTGCATATTTCTTTGTAAATCCTGTCTGTGAGGTATAGATTATTAAAGTCTTCATATTTTCTCCAGATTCCTTTCCATTTTCATGATCGTTTCGATCGTTATCGTCAGGCTGTTCTCATCAACACCTTCAAAAATCTGCTCGATGATCTGTGCGCTTGTCCTGCTCTGGTTATCATTATCTTCAAGGAATTTCCTGCATTTATCCGTGACAAAGTACCGTTGCTTTCTCTTGTCCTTCTCGTCAG
>JAILJC010000205.1 GCA_024694965.1 Lachnospiraceae bacterium | reverse complement strand
GTGGTTCCTCCACATCGCCCAAAAGCTTGAATTCAAAGCAAGGATATACTTATATTTTGCATTTTCGGCTTTTGCCTTATTTTACCTTGGTATCCACGATACTATTCTGTTTGATCTTTCCGTGGCGCTCACACTGCTCATGGCCACGTTCACGATAGCAAACAGCATTCTCATCCTTAATCTCATTCTTATCGAATACACTGCTATCATGAGTATCCAGCTCTGGTACATATATAACAGGGGAACCCTTGAAATGACGCCGTTTAACACCATGCGTCTTTTCTTTCACGTAGGAAGTGTTGTTTCCATGTATTTCTTCTGCCGCATTACCGTCAACAGGAGGATGGCGGAAAGTACCAGGATCAATGACTGGATGAATACGATAAGCGAAAACAATCACGACATGGAGGACTTCCTGTCGAACATCTCGCATGAACTCCGAACTCCGGTAAATGTTATAAGCGGTATGACGGCCCTTATCCGCAAGGCTCACGACTGTAGCGAGCTTGTGTCGATACAGGAGGCCGTGGTCAGGCTCACGCACCAGATCGAGGACATCCAGGATTACACTGAAATAAAGCGCGGCGAGCTGGTCCTTACGGAAGAAAACTACATGTGCGTTTCCCTTATAAACGATGTAGTTACCAACTTTAATTCACTGTATAAGAACTCTGATCTTGATCTTGTGATCGACCTCTCTCCCGAAACGCCGACAATGTTGAACGGAGATATCCAGAAGCTGCACAAGCTCTTCAGGCACATCCTTGATAACGCCATAAAATTCACAAAACAGGGCGGCGTGTTTATAAAGGTATTTACCGTGCCGCAGGAATACGGCGTAAACCTTACGATCGAGATAACAGACACGGGCATCGGCATGACAAGGGCCGGTATGTCACGTGTTTCAAAGGGTATGTACCAGGCCAACAAAAAGCGGAACCGCAGCACCGGCGGCATCGGCATCGGACTTCCGATCGTGTACGGCTTCGTACATAAGATGGGCGGTTTCGTTCTTATAAGCAGTGAAAGGCGGAAAGGCACCACAGTCCGCATTTCCATCCCGCAGACAGTGGTGGATCCCACTCCGTGCCTGTCCTTAAATAACCCTGAAAACAACGGAATGATATTCTACATGTATCCCAACAAGTACAAGGTACCCGAGGTAAGGGATTTCTACAGGTCCATGGCAATTGACTTAGCCACCGGCCTTAAAACGAGGCTCTACTCCGCGGGCGATAAAAAGGAACTTAACCGGCTGATAAACGAGATGAAGATTTCTCATATCTTCACGGGACAGCTTGAATACGAAACCGACAGGGAACTGCTTGACCGTCTGTCAGGCGAAGGTTATAAGGTTGCACTGACCGCGGAACCCGGTTTCACGGTAACCCCGGGAAGCGGAGTCAAGATGATACCAAAGCCCCTGTATGCTTTCCCGGTTGTAAGGCTCCTAAACGGCGAAGCCGATATGCAGGGCGGCGCTTCCGATATAGAAAGGAAGGCACTCTTTACGGGCGTCTCGGCACTTATCGTGGATGACGAACCCATGAACCTCGTTGTCGCCTCCGGGCTGCTTCGTGAATACAAGATGTTTGCCGACACCGCAGACAGCGGCATGGACGCCATAAGAAAATACGAGGATGGCGATTACGACGTCATCTTCATGGATCATATGATGCCGGAGATGGACGGCGTCGAGGCAATGAAGAGGATCCGCCAGGTCGCTTCGGTAAACGGCAAAAACCCGATCATCATCGCGCTCACGGCAAATGCGCTAAGCGGTGCAAGGGAAATGTTCATGCAGGAGGGCTTTGACGGCTTCATCGCCAAGCCGATCGATATAGCGATATTTGAAAGGGTCATGAAACAGGTCCTTCCCGAGGACATGATCCATTACGAAGGGAGGGTTGAAGCATGAAGCTGCTTAAAGGAATTTACGATTACGCCTTTGATTCTTCCAAAAATATAAGGGACAGGTATTACGTTCTGTTCGGCATTTATGAACTGAGCGCCCTCTTGATCGCGAGCATTTACGGGGTGATCCTTCTCGGAGAATCACTCGTCTCGCTGTTCTTTACCGCCGCAGTCGTTATCATTTCATTTATATATATGTACTTTGCCGTTAAGACGAACAAGGTACGCACCGCAAGGATCTTGATATCATGCCTGCTCATCTTTGTGCTGCAGCCCATCACGTTTTTCAGAAAGGGCGGTGTTTTCGGCGGATCACTCATAATCATCCTGCTCGGAAGCCTGTTCGTCATGTATATACTCGACGGAACGATAAGGCTTGTGATGGTATTTTTCAACGCCGTTGTCATAATCGCCTGCGGAGTCATCTCCTACTACCGGCCGGAGCTGTTCGTACAGTATTCCGAAGAAGGCAATTATATTGATTCTATAGGCGCTTTTGTAATAGGCGGTATCCTGCTTGCCGCAATGGGCGCTTCACAGACTAAGATATATCAGATGGAAAACGACCTTGCAAGCGAAAAGGCGGCCGAGCTTGAGGAAATGAACCGCTCGCAGAACCGATTCTTCTCAAGCATGAGCCACGAGATCCGCACACCCATAAATACGGTGCTTGGCTTAAACGAGATCATCCTTCGCCAGGAGGATGCATCCGAGGAGATAAAGAAGGATGCAAGGAACATCCAGGGTGCGGGCAGGCTCCTGCTTGCTCTTATAAACGATATCCTTGATGTGAGTAAGATAGAAGCCGGAAAGATGGAGATCGTTCCGGTAAACTA
>JAILJC010000179.1 GCA_024694965.1 Lachnospiraceae bacterium | reverse complement strand
GAAAGGCAGTATGAAGCGGATGAAAAATTATGACATGAAGGAACAGCTTGACAGGATAGATAAGGTGATAGAACAGGGACCCTACCGGGATGACTGGGAGTCACTTTCTGCCTATACGGTTCCCGAATGGTATAACCGGCTGCGGTTTGGAATATTCATTCATTACGGGCTGTTTTCGGTCCCGGCTTTTGATACCGAATGGTATCCGAGGATGATGTATGTAAAGGATTCCAAGGCATATAAGCATCATGTCGAAACTTACGGCAGACACTTGGATTTCGGCCTTAAGGATTTTATCCCAATGTTTAAGGCAGAGCATTTTGATGCAGACAGATGGGCATCGGTTTTTAAAAAGTCAGGCGCCCAGTATGTCGTTCCGGTTGCCGAGCATCACGACGGATTCCAGATGTACGGTTCCGACTTATCTTCTTATAATGCTGAAGACATGGGACCCCACAGGAACATTCTTTCAGAGCTTAAAAACAGTGTCGAAAAAGAAGGGATGATATTCGGTACGTCATCTCACAGGATCGAGCATTTCTTCTTCCTTGGCGAAGGCAGGGATTTTGACAGTGATATAAAGGGTGAGTTTGAAAGGGGGGATATGTACTGGCCGTCTCTAAAAGGGCCGAAGGATTTTGATGCCTGCGAAGGCGAATGTTCTCCCACGGAGGAATTCATGCAGGACTGGCTCGTACGTACCTGTGAGATCATAGATAAATACCGTCCGAAGATACTGTATTTTGACTGGTGGATACAGCGCGTCGAATTAAAGCCGTACCTTAAGAAGCTGATGGCATATTACTATAACAGGGCTCATGAATGGGGAAGTCAGGCAGTCATAAATTATAAACATGATGCGATCCCTTTCGGGCTTGCGGTACCTGATATCGAGCGCGGACAGTTTGCGGCGGCCAAGCCCTACAGGTGGCAGAGCGATACCGCGATGTGTTTCAATTCCTGGTGCCATACGGTAAACAACAGATACAAAGAGGCAAAGGATATATTGTGCGATCTTATCGACATCGTTTCAAAGAACGGGACCATGCTGCTTAATATCGGTCCTAAGGCAGACGGGACTTTTACTGATGAGGAAACTTCAATACTTGAAAAGATAGGTGAGTGGACAGGCAGGAATCACGAAGCTGTTTATGATTCTTACCCTTACCGCATCTACGGTGAGGGACCTACAGAGGTTACCGAGGGAGGTTTCAGTGACGGGAAAGTAAAGGGATTTACCTCAAAAGATTTTCGTTTCCTTGCGGGGGACGGCTGCATTTATATCATTGCACTGCATCCCGATAAGAAAGGTGAGTACATGATAGAAAGCTTTGCAAAAAAGCAGGGTGCCTTCAATACAGAAATTGAAAAGATAATTCAGCCCGGTGGTGAGCCGCTTTTGTTTAAACATACAAAGGAGGGACTAAATATTCGCTGTAACGCAGACGATGACCTGCCTGTAGTATTTAAGGTGATCATAAAGTGATGCGGGCTAAAACGTATATCAGGACAAAGATTCCTATCGCGATCAGCTGCTCCTTTTTGTACATGTTAAGGATCGCGATAAACTCCCTTATGAACCCGTTGGGCCAGTAGTACCATCTTGTATCACTTGCAAGGCCTTCCGAATTAAGGCCGGTGCGGCGGGCGAGCATACCGCTGCGAAGCACATGATAGTTTGTCGTTACAAAGGTTACCTTGGCATCCTTCTTATGTTCATCAATGATCTTTTTTGAATACAGAAAGTTTTCATAGGTGTTCGCGGATTTTTTTTCCGTGAGCACTTCGTTTTCTTCCGCGCTGTGTGCAAGAAGATAAAGCTCCATTGCCGAGCCTTCGCTTATTATCTCATCTTTTCCCTGTCCGCCGGTCGGCACGAAGCACACGGGTTTTCCGGTAGCGAACTCCTGCTCCCAGGCAAACCTCATTGCCCTGTTTACACGGAACCTCAGCAGGGGAAGCAGCTTATCCCTTTTACCCGGATAGCATCCGAGTATCATAAGATAATCATTGTCAAGTGAAGGCCTGTTAAGTGCCGCAGCATAACTCATAAAGACCGTTCCGAAGAATACACACTCGTAGTAGCAGGCTATCAAAGCGGTAAGCAGCATACGGCGGCAGATAAGGCTTAGGACAATGCAGGCTATACCGAAAAAGGAACCCAGCAGATTCCTGGGCCGGAAACTTTCGTGAAGAATGGCATAAATATTACATATCATAAGGAATAATGTCATTATTATAAGCAACGGGGTAGTTCCCTTAAGAAAAGCATGGGGGTAATCAAGCATGGTTTCCCATGTTATGGGGCCGAATACGGTACAGATGTTTAAATAAATGATATAACAAAAAGCAAAAATAACCGCTCCGACAACGGTTATTCCGCTATACGAACATATGAAGTTCCAACGTTTCAAATGTCTGTCCATTAACCATGAATATACACAAGGCATCTTTATATGTCAAGGAAGGCGACTTATATGTTGTGTTTGGGATGGAAGTGGGTTAATATGGATTTGGTATGCATGCATTTGAAACCACGAAGGAGCCACGTGCCAGGAGATTGACCATATGCTGATCGATCAGATCCCTGCTAAATCAAAGATCACGATAGCGTTTGATTATGTCACTAAATCGACAAAGCTCGAAGCGACAGTCAAACGCGGCACCTTGTCATCAAACGGTGACAGGAGTGTTATAACGGATGTCGTCAGGGTAGACGGCAAGATAGTGAATATTAACAACTTCAGGGGAAAGGTTTCCGTAGATTTCATAGAACCCGGAGCCTCAAGAAGTGAACTGTGGAAACAGGTAAAGGTCAAATATGACAGGGCCGCAAAGGAATATGTCTTAAGCACAAAAAAAGAGAGCGAAAAACATGAACGCAGAAAAGCGCAGCGTTTCCCTCTCGGCCTGGGTGCGACCGCACAGATAAGCGGGGATTCAAGAAGGCATAACTGTACCATTTACGACATATCCGTAACAGGTGTGGGCCTGCGCATGGAAACATTGAATTACAGTGCCATAGGCAGGGATTTAACGTTAAATTTTTCGGATAAAGCCGAAATGGCCACATTTACTGTAAGCTGCAGATGCGTAAGGGAAGTGGAAAAAACTAACAATAAAAGCATTTACGGATGCACTTTGAAAAAATCCCAGGATCTGCTTGCATACATACGTAAAAAGCAGGAAAAATACCTTAACTCTGTTCGCGATAAGAAGGAAAGATGACAATGAAGAATCATATTATACAGGCAGCGGCGGCAGTCCCTGAACTTAAAGTCGGAGACGTAAAATACAATACGGACCGGATGAAAGCTATTATAAAAGAACTGCCTGATTGCGGACTTATCGTATTTCCCGAATTATCCGTGACAGGATATACATGTGCGGATCTTTTTTTAAGTGATCTGCTTTTGCAAAACGCAGCATCTGCATTGTTTGATATTGCCGCGGAAACGAAGGATACCGGTAATCTTGTTGTTGCCGGTGTTCCGATAAGCTATGAGAACTGCCTGTATAACTGCGCGGCTGTTCTTTCCTGCGGTACAGTTAAGGCTCTTATACCAAAGACGTACATCCCCAATTATTCCGAATTTTATGAATGCCGCTGGTTTGATTCCGGTAAAAATTTAAGGGGAAAGACGATCGTAATAAACGGAACGGAAATACCGTTCGGTACGGATATACTGGCCGAGGATCCCTGTTCGGAGGCCGTTCTTGGCATAGATATCTGCGAAGATCTGTGGATACCCGACAAGCCGAGTACTCACGCAGTCCTTGCAGGCGCAAATATCATAGCAAACCTTTCCGCTTCGGATGAACTGATAGGAAAGCAGGAGTACCGTACACAGCTCGTTAAACAGCAGAGTGGTGCCTGCTACTGCGCATATATCTATACTGCGTCGGGTACATATGAAAGCAGCACGGACCTTGTGTTCTCCGGGCATTCGATAATAGCACAGAACGGAAGCCTTCTTAAAGAATCAATATTCCCGGATTATCCCCATGTTGAAAAAGCCTGCATCGATTTAGGAAGTATCATGCACGACCGCCGGCGCCAGAATACGTTTGAGAATGCAAAGAACTTCAATTACCGGAGGATACCGGTATGCATACATACACTGGGACCTGCGGAAACGGATATTGACGGACTGGCTGATATCCTTAAGAAGTATGATCTTCCGGTCGCAAGGAATCCTTTTGTACCGGCAGATAACGAAACAAGAAACGCAAGATGCAAAAGGATACTTCAGATACAGGCAAACGGCCTTGCCACGAGGGTGCGCGCAACGGGCATAAAGAACCTTGTTATCGGGATATCCGGAGGGCTTGATTCTACCCTTGCACTTATCGTGTGTGCCGAAGCAAAAAAGATAATTCCCGATATAAGGATAATCGCATATACAATGCCGAGCAGGGGAAATACATCCTCTCTTACATATGATAATGCAGTACGACTTATGGAGCTTATGGCCGATGAGATAAATGAAGTTCCGATCGAAGAAGGGGTTAAGCTTCATCTTGAGCAGCTCGGACATGAGCAGACATATCAGGGCGAGGGCGATGTCACTTATGAAAACGCCCAGGCGAGGATGAGGACATACATCCTTATGGATGCGGCAAATATGAAAAACGGCCTTGTGGTCGGGACGGGAGACCTTTCGGAACTGGCCCTTGGGTGGTGCACATACAACGGCGATCATATGTCAATGTATGCCGTGAATTCATCCGTGCCCAAAACACTTGTTAAATTCATCTGCACAACTTATGCGGGTATGTGCGGAAACGATGCTCTTAAGGAAGTTCTTCTTTCAATCTGCGATACGCCGATAACTCCGGAGCTTACACCCAGTAATGACGGAACTATCGCTCAGAAAACGGAAGAAAAGATAGGTAAATACGACTTAAATGATTTCTTTATGTACTACACTTTAAGGCATGGATTCGAGCCGTCAAGGTCTGCGGCTTATGCCATGAAGGCTTATCCGGAGCTTGACCGGGATAAGGTGGTAACTGCGGCTAAGAATTTCTTCAGGCGATTCTTCTCACAGCAGTTTAAGCGAAGCTGCCTTCCCGACGGACCGAAAGTGGGATCCGTTTCGCTGTCGCCGCGCGGTGACTGGCGTATGCCGAGTGACGCTTCCGTGGAATTGTGGATGAAGGACCTTGAATGATAATCAATAAAAAATGACCGGACAAAGCCCGATCATTCATGCTATGGAACCGAAGGGATTCGAACCCTCGGTCTCCGCTTCGCTCCGGTCGGTGCTAAACGAACGTCCCCCGGACGTTCAGCACCCTCTGCGTTGCGTCGCACCTTATCGCCCGAGGCACGAAATTCCGGATTTATATCACAAATAACCGGACAGATGCCCGGTTATTTGCGATATGGAACCGAAGGGATTCGAACCCTCGACCTCTGCGTTGCGAACGCAGCGCTCTCCCAACTGAGCTACGATCCCGCTTTTTTCATGTAATATCCTAAAACATTGCGGATAAAGATGCAACAGTAATTTGACAGGAAGTATATAATAAAAGACAGTTAATGTGCGGGGAGCCCGGATGCCCCCGTGTAAAGGAGATATTTAACGATGGGAAAAAACAGAAAACCGTATGAGATATGGTTATTGATCACATACATTGCCATGCTTGCCGTTTGTGTATATCTTAATCTTTTTTCAAAGGGGCAGAGCGGCAGCCTTGCCAATATCATTGTAAATGCCGTCATGTTCATAATAGTGGCGGTCATATTGCTTGACTGTTATTTAGGATGTTTTCTTCCCATCGTAAGGATCATAAAAGAACTCCGCCGTGTGACCGCGCGGATGGAGGATGACGCCAAGCATACCCATGATTTCCTGTGGGAAAGGTACAAGGAAGATAAAGAGGAGCTGTTCAGGATACAGGTGCTTAAGGAACAGTTTAAGGATTATAAATATGAGCAGGAAAGGATACTCAGTTCCGGCAAAGCATACTATAAATGCGATATTGAGGACTATATAAACTACGACCTTATTGATTCTGTCATCCACAGGAACAGGATGAACCAGGTGGCAGGCGTTATGACGGGCCTTGGAATACTTGGTACGTTTATCGGCTTGTCACTGGGCCTTCAGAGCTTTAATACCGGATCGACAGCCGAGATAACGAACAGTATCGAGCCTCTTATGGCGGGTATCAAGGTGGCATTCCATACTTCCATCTACGGTATGGTCTTTTCACTCGTTTTCAATTTCGTATACAAAAGGATACTGGATGATGCCGAGCTGACCGTTAAGGACTTCCTTGGCGCATTTAAGAAATATGTGTTGCCCGACACCGAGGCGGATGGCATTAACCGTCTTATCGAACTTGAGCAGAAACAGACGGAAACCATGGTTGCCATGTCCGACAGAGTCACCCGCCTGCTTTCGGACGGATTGAGGGAGATCTTAGAGCCGCAGTTTAACCGGTTTAATGATACGATCATCGGTTTTGCGAATATGGCGACAAAGAATCAGATGGATCAGCTTACGATGGTTGTCAATTCGTTTATCACACAGATGAACGCATCCTTGGGAAATATGTTCACAAAGCTGTCCGAGACCGTGGATAATACCATTGCGATCCAGAGCGAGAACGAGAAGCAGATAACAAAGATACTTGAGAAGAATACGCATACATCGGAAAACATCAATCTTATCCTTGTCAGGACAAAGGAGATGGCCGATGCCCTGAAACTGTATGCCGACACGCTGCAGGAGCTTCAGGGCAGGATGAGTGCCACAGCCGATATGTTAAGACAGCAGAGGGAGGATGACAGGCAGGTACTTGACGGCATTTCGGGTTATATCACGGAAATTGAAAATTATCGTAAAGATCTAAATACATCGGTTCAGATGGCTGATACGAGCATGAAGTCGCAGGCAAGGATGGTCACGGAACTTAAGGAGATGACCGACCAGCTGCCCGAGGACGTGCGTGATACCTTCGAGGTCATAAATGCAAACCTTCAGAAAGTGGAAACCCACTTCAAGGAAACCATAGAACAGATGCATCAGGTACTGTCACGGATGAACGGTCAGATAGAGTATTCCTACAACGGTATAGAACAGGGATTTTTAAGGACCGCAAAATCAATAGATGAGCTGGCAGGCTTTATGCAGCGTCTGGAAGAGTATTATATGGGTAACAGGTGAAAATGAAACGATTAAGGCATATGGATGAGGAAACCACATACTGGCTGTCCTATTCGGATATGATGGCGGGACTGCTCCTTACCTTTGTTCTCATCATTTCCTTTACGATGCTGCATGCCAAGATGCAGTTTGATGCAAAGGAAAATGAGCTTATGATCCGCTCGGATGAACTTGAGGATGAAAGGGCTACTGTTGCCGAGCAGAAGTCAAGGCTTGACGAACAGGCAAAGATGCTAAACGCCCAGGAGGAGGCGCTGGCAGAGCAGGGTGAGAAGATAGCGATACAGGAGAAAACTCTGCGTGAGCAGCACGAGCTCCTTAACAAGCTTGAGGCCCTTATGAGCGAACAGCAGCAGAAGCTTGATAATATCATCGGCGTCAGGACGGAACTCATAGAAGAACTAAGGAACGAATTCGGTAACTCTGACCTTCGTGTTGCGGTCGATGAAAAGACTGGCGCGATAACCTTTGATGCAAATATCCTGTTTGACTACAACAAGGCAACCCTTACGGCTTCGGGTAAGGAGTTCCTTTCGGAATTCCTCCCGCGATACGTGGATGTGCTGTTAAGCCCGAAATATAGGGACTATATCTCCGAGATCCTGATAGAAGGACATACCGATACCGAAGGAAATTATCTTTTCAATATGGAGCTTTCGCAAAAAAGGGCATTGTCGGTTGCGGAGTACTGTCTCGGGGATAACAGCAAAATACTTTCAAAAGAGCAGCTTGAAGATCTGCGTTCGGTAATATCCGCTACCGGACGTTCATACAGCAATCCCGTCTATGATGAAGAGGGAGAAGTTGATATGGAAGCATCCAGGCGTGTTGAATTTCTGTTCCGCTTAAAGGACGAGGAAATGGTCCGTGAAATGATAGAAATATTGAGTAGTGAGGAGAGGTAAGATGAAAACGGGATTTGATAACGAAAAATATTTAAAGATGCAGTCCGAGCATATCATGGAAAGGATAGGCAAGTTCGGCGACAAGCTGTATCTGGAATTCGGAGGAAAGCTGTTTGATGATTACCATGCATCGCGCGTGCTCCCGGGGTTTGAGCCGGACAGTAAGCTTCGCATGCTGATGAAGCTGTCCGACAGGGTTGAGATCGTCGTGGTCATCAATTCCGGTGACATTGAAAAAAACAAGGTAAGGGGTGACCTTGGGATAACATATGATGAGGACGTTATCAGGCTTATAAAGGAGTTTGAAAGCCGCGGACTCTATGTGGGCAGCGTTGTTCTTACACAGTTTACGGGACAGGGAGCAGCGGAGGCCTTTAAATCAAGGATGGAGAAGAAGGGATACAGGGTATACCGTCATTACAGGATAGAAGGATATCCGTCAAACGTTCCCGTGATCGCAAGCGATGAGGGCTTCGGACGCAACGAATACATCGAAACATCAAGGCCCCTTGTTGTCGTTACCGCACCGGGCCCCGGCAGCGGAAAGATGGCAACCTGCTTATCCCAGCTTTATCATGAGAACAAACGGGGCATAAAGGCGGGCTACGCAAAGTACGAGACCTTCCCGATCTGGAACATACCGCTTAAGCATCCGGTTAACCTTGCATATGAAGCAGCGACCGCAGACCTTAACGATGTCAACATGATCGACCCGTTCCACCTTGAGGCCTACGGGGAGACTACGGTTAATTACAACAGGGATATCGAGATATTCCCCGTACTGAATGCGATCTTCGAAGGCATTTACGGTCATAACCCGTACAAGTCGCCTACGGACATGGGCGTAAACATGGCGGGCAACTGCATAGTTGATGACGAGGTATGCCGCGAGGCATCCCTTATGGAGATAATAAGGCGTTATTACACCACGATAAATGCGGTGGTAAACGAAAAGGCCCAGGAGAGCGAGGTCTTAAAGATCGAGCTCATCATGAAGCAGGCAAACATAACCACGGATGACCGCAAGGTGACGGTTGCAGCCAATAACAGGGCAGAATCACTCGGCGTTCCGTGTGCGGCTATAGAGCTTCAGGACGGACGCATAATCACTTCAAAGACCTCCGATCTGCTTGGAGCTTCCGCGGCGCTTTTATTAAATGCACTCAAGGAACTTGCCGGGATAGATCACGGACTCCATGTGATCTCAAGGGAGGCCATCGAACCTATACAGACGTTAAAGACCGAGTACCTTGGAGGTACCAATCCGAGGCTGCATACCGATGAGGTACTGATAGCCCTTGCAATGTCGGCCGTAAACGATAAGAATGCAAAGGCAGCAATGGAGCAGCTGCATAAGCTTAAGGGCTGCCAGGTGCATACATCCGTCATGCTCTCTTCGGTTGATATCACGACATTTAAAAGGCTGGGCGTTGATCTTACAAGCGAGCCCGTTAGGAGGGCAAAATGAAGAATATCGCACTTGTCATCATGGCTGCGGGAATGGGTTCAAGGTACGGCGGACTTAAGCAGATAGATCCCGTGGATGAACAGGGAAACAAGATAATCGATTTTTCGATATATGATGCGATAAGGGCCGGTTTTAAGAAGGTCGTGTTCATAATTAAGAAGGAGAATGAACATGACTTCAGGACCCTTATAGGCGACAAGGTTAAGGGTAATATCGAGGTTGAATATGTTTTTCAGGAATTAACCGATATCCCGGATGGGATGCAGGTACCGGACGGACGTGTTAAGCCCTGGGGCACCGCGCATGCTGTGCTCAGTGCAAGGAAGGTTATAAACGGGCCGTTTGCCGTAATAAATGCGGATGATTTTTACGGAAGGGAAGCTTTTAAGCTTATATATGATTTTCTTGAATCTCATTTAAATCCGGAGCAGGCGGGTGAATATGCGATGGTGGGATATGAGCTTAAGAATACGCTCACCGAAAACGGGTACGTTTCCCGCGGCATCTGCGGCATCGATGAAAACGGTTATCTTACGGATATCGTTGAGCGCACCCATATAGAGAAGAAGGGGGACGGTGCGGTATTTACCGAGGACGGAGAGCATTACGAAGACATATCTCCGGAAAGCATCGTATCGATGAACCTGTGGGGATTTTCAGGGGACTTTATCGGTGAGATCGGTAAGAGCTTTGAAAGGTTTTTTAAAGAATCGGTTCCCGCTGATCCGATCAAGGCGGAATGTTATCTCCCGGGTGTTGTGGATGAGCTGCTTAAGGCAGGTAAGGCAAGTGTAAGAGTGCTTAAATCATCCGACCGCTGGTTCGGAGTTACTTACAAGGAGGATAAGCCGTTTGTCGAGGAATCGATAAGGAAGCTGAAAGAGAAGGGAGAATATCCCGATAGATTGTGGTGAGTCAAGGAACCTGTTCCCGTGACTCAAAGAAAACCCCGCCGTACGGTGGGTTTTTTTAGTGGAAACACTGTTCGTAATCGTATGCGTTTATGAAATCATACATATCAAGCAGAGCATCAAAATAGGTTTCAAAGGTTATCTCACTTCCGCCGTCCCGCATCTGTTCGTACATGTAGTAATTGATATCCTGTTTGTAATGCGAGTAATCCCTGTAATTTGAAAGGTCGGTGATTATATTTAGATCATCCTGGAAATAATACAGCCGTACATTGCTGCATCCAAGCAGCTTTCGGAATTCGCGTTCCTGGGCACATATTATCGCCGTGGCATTTCCCCTTAGAACGGTATCATCCCAGAAAAGTATGCTGTAGGGCGGGATGTAAATATGGAAGGTCACGTCAGGGTGCGAATTTATGAGTTCTATCATCGGGTCTGTCACGGCATCGGCACTTTTGAAATATTCATCAAAAGGCTTTTCTTCTTCACGTTTTAATAACCTTGAGGACATATAGGCAAGCCTTGCC
>JAILJC010000167.1 GCA_024694965.1 Lachnospiraceae bacterium | reverse complement strand
GTCGGGTCTCCTGACGCACCATCACCGTCCAAAACAGGGTTATAAACAGCATCCATAACTTCATTAAAGAAACCGTTACCCTCAGCGGTCCCGTCCTCATCTTCGTTTATGACGGCATACCCCTCATCGATATCCGGGATTTCCTGTGCGGCAGCACTTATGATCCCCGTGTTGGTAAGGAGCATTAATGCGGTCATAAACAGAGTCATGAACCTTAACTTCCTTTTTCTTAAAAGTTTTCTATTACTCATTTTTATTTCTTCCTTTCCATCCGTATCCGCCCGTCATATGACTTTACCTGCCAAACATAAGCCTTAAATGCCGTATGGCGTCCGTTACGGGTTTTAATTTCGATCTTCTGGGGGCCCTGCTTTTTCGAAGGACGATATCCGTCTGTCCTATCGACAGGCCCTTTTTCACTGCCTCTCCTATAAATTCGGTGGCAAATTCCATTCCGGCCGCCTTAAGTTCCATGCATTGTGCCGCCTGCCTGGTAAGTCCCCTGAGCCCGCAGTGAAAATCACTCACATCGGTCCCGTATCTTAAACGTCCCAGCCATGACAGCACTTTTACGCCAACAAGGTGCGAAACCTTCATTGCACCCTTTTGTGCATTTTTGTTAAGACGATTGCCTATCATTATATCATATTTTTTCGTCTTCAGAGGTTCATAAAAACCGTTAAGGTCATAAAAGTCATACGTTGTATCACAGTCTCCGAATATGATGACCTTCCCTTTACTTAACGAGATCCCTTTTATCAGGGCCGCGCCATATCCTTTTTTGCCCTCATGCTCCGTAACGGCCCCGGCCTTCAGTGCTTCCTGCACGGAGAGGTCGGTACTGTTGTTATCTATCACCAGGACTTCCGCCAAAAGGCCGTTTTCCCGTATAAAAGAAAGAGCTTCAGCCACGCTTATCCCGACTGCGCCTTCCTCATTACGGCAGGGCATAAGTATCGTCAGATCAAGAGAGGGTTCATTAACAAACTTCACTTCTTTACCCTTTCCTTCGTAAACTCACCCGCAATAAACATAAGTGCCAGTATCGTTGCCATCTGTGCCCTGTATGTGAACAGATTGTGCCTGAACGAATGATTATGAAGCACCGCATACCTTAAATAGGGTATCATCGCCATTGCAAGATATATGATGACTTTTTTCCGGTCCGCCGCCTTTATATTTCCGTACACATACAGGCGGTATGCGGCTGCCGGGAGCAGGATCATTATTATGACAACACCGGTCATGCCGTATTCAAACGGAAATATGCATTTTATGTTCCTTAACAGACTGCTGACTATGATCACGGGTTTAGAGTAAGAATATACATCACCGTCCAGCCTGTGGACTATATGTTCCGTGACATACCGGGAAACATCGGTCTTAAGGATACACTTCGCAAGCAGCCATTTACCGGACCACATAAATGAATATCCCGCAAGCCATGTTGCCGAAGAAACCGCCGTGAGCCTTACGTCCGATGCATCCATCCTGCGTTCCTTCGTCCTTATGTATAATATAAGGAGCAAAGGAACCGTAAAGGTCAACGTTTCGGTCGTCAGAAAATCCAGATAGCCGGCTACGATCCCTGATACCATAAGCAAAAGCGGGATATATTTTTCCTTATGTTTTACAGTCATCCGGACACATAATAATGAGATCACAAGCATGACCGAAAACATCCATATATACTCAAGCGAAAAGGGGACAAACCAGGCCCCCACACCTATAAGCGATAAAACGACCGCCATCCCGGCGTAACCATATCCGCCCGCAGCAAGCCTGTACACCAGTAAAGCAGTAAGGACTATGAGCAGTATGGCATGAAAAACGTACATTCCTTTAATGTCGGTAAAAAGATGCATCAGCCTTACGATAAATGCCGAGCCATGCCAGTAGCGCATATACTGCCTGTTCGCAGGAAGGTCATTTTCAACGGACACCTTAAGATTATCGCTCTCCGGCATATCCTCAACATAATAATATGATGCTTCCATCACCGAAGAGAGCGGCTTTGCCTGATCAAAATGCCAGGCTATATTAAGAAGAATGGCGTCCGCATATCTGTCGATCCTGCTGCCGGTGATACCTTCAAGCTCATAATAATAATCATCATTTTCCTTAAGAACGGAAGCCGAACTTAACATATTCCGTTTAAGCAGTTCTTTCGGAATAAGCGCTGATGCAGACAGCAGCATGGCCAAAATAATAAAAGTCCCGAAAAATACCGCCATATATGTACCCGCGCTTATCAGTACGGGCCAAAACCTTTCTTTACCGCCCATGCCACCGTCCCCGAAAAAACCCCCGGCGTAGCCGGAGGTTTTCACATCTGTATCTTTTGCCAACAATACTAATCGATCGTAAGTCCGCTCCAGATATCATCGGGAACAAGTGCTACATAGGTCCTGCCCGTGTTAAGGACTATCTCGATGCCGTCCTTGTCGTAATATCTTGTGGGTGTAAGCTCATCTTCCTTGGACCATGTGATCGGGATCACCTTGCCGTTTGTGATGTAGTATCCGTCACGGTTGAAGTCAACCGAATGGAACATCATGTAACCGTTTGAATCGAACTGTACGTAACGGCAGTTCTGTATAAGAAGATTCTTAAATGCAAGCTGCGTATCGTTGTTGCCGGCATCCACATGCTTCATTCCGTACTCGCTGTACAGATAGGTTCCGCTCGCCTCGTCATAATCAAGATAAGGCTTGTTGTGCCTGTAAGGCATCTGGATATGAGTTGCACTCTTGGCATCAGCGTACTGGCTCAGATCATTCTGCTTCTTCTCTGATGTGAACTGGTAGTGCGGACCGGGATAATAGTCGTTGTATGTCTTGCTGTACTTGCTGTGGCTTGCGAAGTTCTTATCAACATCGCCTTCGAGGATGTACTCGGTGAACTCCCTTGACTTACCGTTATTTACACGTGAGAAAGTACCGCTGAAGTTCTCGACATAATCCTTTGCAAGATAATCATCGATGTAGAAAGGACCACCGTCATGACAAACGACTGCGTTCCACTCCGGGATTATCTGAAGGTTTGTAGGCCTTACGCTTCGGATACTTCCGATCTGCTTGATGCTGTTGTAATCCTTGAACAGTACCATGAAACGGGTAACACCGTCATTGGCTGTCGAGTTGGTCATTTCATATACAACATCCGACTGTGACAATCCGAAATGAGGAAGCGCCGTCTTCTCGTTATCGACCATGGCAGCGATGGGACGCTGGTCCTTAAGGGCCTCATCGATCCACTCGTTTGTAAGCTCGCTGCGGTACATACCTTCACGAACTTCATCATCGCCTTCTTCCTCAGCCTCGATAGTAGTATCTACTGCCGGCTGTGTATTGTCATCGGTCACCAGCTGGATGACCGGTTCGTTGTCTGCCTCAACCACGGGCTCTTCAGGAGCTTCGGACTCCTTCTTACAGCCGCTGAAAACAAGGGCGGCTGACAAAGCAAGTAACAGGAACAGATTCTTTCTTTTCATTTCTATCCTCCCTACCAATTTCCCTTACTAATAATGTGTATTCAAACCACTTCGCATATTGTACCACAAATTATTGTATAAGTCACTGAAAAAATACACAAGTTTATGTGATTTTATTGATTCTGTTTAATATATTTGTCTATAATCGCATCGGTATACAGCTTCGCACCCTCTTCATTAAGGTGGGAAGAATCACCGAAATACCTGTTCTCATAACAGGGGATCTCATCCTCAAAAACAATATCCGGATTGTCATTCCTTATCTGGTTTAAGTAGCTTAGATACTCCCTTACATAGCCCTCATTAAGCGCCTCAAAGGAAGCCTCGTTCATC
>JAILJC010000094.1 GCA_024694965.1 Lachnospiraceae bacterium | reverse complement strand
CATATTCACCCTTATAGGTATCGTTCCGTTCTCATCGGGTTTAACCCTTTCTGGTACCGACTGGCTGCCAAGGGCCGTATTTATGCTTTCAAGCATCTCATCCAGCTCGGGAGAAGTGTTACCCGAAATGGCAACTGAGCTTGTCCTCCCCTTACTCCAGTCATATACATTCAGATAGGGGTCAAAAGCACTGTTGTTTACCCCTGTCATTATGTAAGGTTCACCGTTTACCGTAACATGGGGATCTATAAGAGCCTGATAAGTTTCAGGATCCGCTTCCGTGTCCGCCTGTATAAGCTTAAGCGTTCCTCCCGCTCCTGATTCCCCTCCTGTCATCGTGTAAACCTGTCCCCTGAAACCGTACTGCCTCGGCGACAGGACCGAAGAATCGGTAATGCTCACATCACTTCCTATCACGGCATTATCATATCCCGCAAATGCCATTGTCCTTAGATCCGATGCCGATAGCCTGGTCGCGGTATTTTTATATGAAAGAACCGGAAGCTCTCCTCCGGTAAATATAACCGCATCCGGAGCTTCCTCATTTGAATTTCCCGACCTGTCAAACGCTCCTAGTCCTATGCTTTTCACACTTGCCGGGATGACCACATTCTTAATGTCACAGCCATTGAATGCCCTGTCTTCTATATCCGTAAGGGTTCCCGGCATTGATACATCCTTAAGACTGCTGCAGCCGTTAAATGCATCCTCCCCTATCAACGTAACTCCCTCGGGCAGATAAACATCTGTGATATTCGTATTTCCCTGGAAGCTTCCCGGTGCTATGACCTTTACCCCGTCAGGGACTCTGACGCTTCCGCCCTGTCCCGAATATTTTAGAAGCACACCGTCACCGACAATGATATTATCCGAACCTGAATTGGCCATTACCTCCGACAGCCAAGGAGTACCGTCAAAAGCTCCAAGCTCAATCCGCTGTACCGTTGAAGGGATGTTTACATCGCTTAAGTTCTCACAGTTATAAAAGGCAGCATATCCTAATTCTTTCGTGCCCTCCGGTATTTTTACACTTTCAAGGCCCGACCTTGCAAAAGCAAAATCACCAATGCTCTCAAGTCCTGCGGGAAGTGTAACCGACCGCATAGCCTGATCCTTGTAAAACGAACGGTTTCCGATCCTGCTTACACCGGAAGGAATGTTTACGTCGGTATCGCTTCCGTTATGCCCTGCTACAGTCCCGCCAAGTACCACGACAGGATCATCGGGGCTTCCGGACGAGTACTCGTAAGGTACTCCGTCTTCGCTCTCCGCAACTGAAGGATCAAAGCCCCTTACCCTGACATCCCTCGGCATCATAAGCATTGCTTCACCGCCAACGACCTTTGCCGATGCCAGCTCGCCGGGTATCTTGTTATCAGAATAATCGGGAGTCATTGAACTAACATAGGGAAGGCTGTTTATATAAGCCTTCTCGTCCACCGAATCCATGCCGGAAAAACCTCCGGCATCCTGACCGCTTACTGAAGTTCCTGACAGGTCCGAGCCCGTGCCGGATGCACTGCCTGCGCCTGATGCCGAGTCCGAAACGCTCGCTGCATAAGAAGCAAAATCTTCATTGAGAGTGCCTGAGCTTTCAGCCTTTTCGCGGGCTTTATCAGAATCATAGTAGTTAACCGTAACATCGTTTGTCAGATAGAAGGCCTTTTCATCTATATAACCTACCGAGTCCGGAACCACCACACTCTTTAAGTTGTAACAGTCGCTGAACGAATAAGCCATTAAGGATTCAACATTATAAGGAATTACCACATTATTAAGTCCGGAACAGTTTGCAAATGCATATTCCGGTATCTCCTTAAGCTTTGGGGATAGTGAAACATCCGTAAGCAGCGGCGCTCCCCAGAAGGCATATTCCTCTATGCTCTCGGTCCCTGATGACATATTGAATGATGATTTTGTCCTGCCTGCCAGATACTGGACCAGCTTTTTACCGTCCGAAGTATACAGCACGCCGTCTACACAGACGAAGGATGAATTGCGCGGTGATACGCTTATCGTGGCAAGCTTGAGACAGCCTGCAAAGGCCGCCGATCCTATCTTCTCGCACTTTGCCGGTATATTTACATACTGAAGCTGTTCACAACCCGAAAAAGCGCTGGAGCCAATGGCCCTGACGCTTTCGGGGATTACAGCCTGAATAAGTGAAGTGCAGTTCTCAAAAGCCGCATAGTCGATCCTGCGGACACTGTCCGGCATTATCACCTTTATCAGGGAAGTATTCCCTGAAAAGGCATCCTTGCCGATAGTCTGTATGGTGTTGGGGAGAGTGATCATGTCATCCTTCCCGTTGTATTTTATCAGTGTGCTCCCGTCTATTTCATAATCACCGACAATCGTTGATGCATATGAATTTCCGGACGGCACGCATAATATCGCAACCGAGGTTATACATAAAAACAGTGCGATAAGCCTTCTTATCCTTCTCCCCATCATAATTCCTCACATATATCCATCATGCTGCGACAACTGCCTCTTCACTGTCCCTCTTAAGGAACATGAACAACGCCGCAGCTACCATTCCGGTAACAAGAAACCACTTGGGATGTATAGGGTCTGCGGTCTTGGGCGTCTGGTCAAGAGTACCCGCCTCTGACAGATTAGCAGTATCGACATAAATTGCATACGGCGAAAAATGTGATGCCGTAAATGTCATGCACGGAACGGAGTTTATTACAGTGAACCTGGGGCTCATCTTTTCAAGCCTTCCCCCCGTAGTGGAAGCTATCTTATTGTTTCCTCCGTATATCGCAAGGTCATCCGGCAGAGGAAGCGTAATACTTACAGTAACTCCTTCCGGTACCGGAGATATCTTATTGGTACCCGTAGAATCATACAGGCTTATGTCTATCGGAAGATACCTTATATCATTAAGAGAACCGAATTCGCCGGTAAGCGCCGCAACAGCAGCGTCATCAGCCTCCTGGGTCTCACTGATCTTCACCACATAATTATCTGAAGAACCGTTGACATTTGCCGACATTTTTCCGGTATCCGTAATACCTCTCGTGTTTGATACGATACTTGTTTTTCCTCCCGTATTACCCGTTGTGGGAGTAATATTGAC
>JAILJC010000105.1 GCA_024694965.1 Lachnospiraceae bacterium | reverse complement strand
CTGATAACCTCAATGAGGAAACAGAGCAACAACCTGGCTATCCAGCTTGAAAAGGCTCTGCGCGAAGCTAATACTGACGGACTTACCGGCGTTAAGAACAGGAATGCGTTTGAACTTGCTTCCGACAGGCTGGACGTTGAGATAGGCAGTGAGGAAAATGTTGAATTCGCGATCGTCATCTGTGATGTTAACGGACTTAAGGAGATCAATGACAATATAGGCCATGATGAGGGTAATAAGCTGCTCATAAACGCATGCCGTCTTATATGCCGGACATTCAGCCACAGTCCCGTATTCAGGATCGGCGGAGATGAATTTGTGGCAATACTTCGGAACAATGATTATGCGATAAGGGATAAACTGGTAAACGGGATCCGTGAACGGATGACCGCCGAAAACTACAAGCCGCTTGATTATGTCAATGTTTCTTTTGCCATCGGAATGGCAGTTTTCGATCCTTCCGTTGATGCGAATACGACAGATGTGTTCAGGCGCGCCGACCTGCTCATGTATGAGCACAAGAAGGCTATAAAAGGTGAGGGAAACGTTCGCTGATACTTGACAAATACCTGTAAAAAAATAATAATTATTTTTCGCGGAGGAATATATTATGAAAAAAGAACTCAGTAAGACATATGACCCTAAGGGGATGGAGGACCGCATCTATAAGAAGTGGCTTAATAAGAATTACTTTCATGCGGAGGTTGACAGGTCAAAGAAACCGTTCACTATCGTGATCCCGCCTCCGAATATCACGGGACAGCTCCATATGGGCCATGCCTTTGACAATACAATGCAGGATATCCTTATCCGTTTTAAGAGGATGCAAGGGTATAATGCGCTGTGGCAGCCGGGCTGTGACCATGCGAGCATTGCAACGGAAGTCAGGATAATCGCAAAGCTTAAGGAGGAGGGCATCGACAAGGATGATCTCGGCCGTGAGGGCTTTCTTAAGCGTGCGTGGGAATGGAAGGAAGAATACGGCGGAAGGATCATTGAGCAGCTTAAAAAACTGGGCTCGTCGTGTGACTGGGAGCGTGAGCGCTTCACGATGGACGAGGGCTGCAACAAGGCGGTCACCGAAGTATTTGTCAACTTATATAAGAAGGGACTCATTTACAAGGGCAACAAGATAGTAAACTGGTGCCCGGTATGTAAGACAACGATATCCGATGCCGAGGTTGAACACGAG
This sequence comes from Lachnospiraceae bacterium, assembly GCA_024694965.1. GTDB lineage: Bacteria > Bacillota > Clostridia > Lachnospirales > Lachnospiraceae > UBA2868. Next base: position 6,952 of record JAILJC010000105.1, on the reverse strand, counting down.
GAGCAGGCAGGACATTTCTGGCATATCCGTTACCCTGTTGCCGGAACCAAAGAAGCTTTGGCAATGCTTGACGGGAAAAAGTGCGACGGTGCGGATGAAAAGAATTACGTAGTCGTTGCGACCACACGTCCCGAGACGATGCTAGGTGATACGGCGCTTGCGGTAAATCCCGAGGATGAAAGATATTCGTCGATAGCCGGCAAGACGGTAGTACTGCCGCTTATAAATAAGGATATACCCGTTATAACGGATTCGTATGTTGATAAGGAATTCGGTACGGGTGTCGTTAAGATCACCCCCGCACATGACCCCAACGATTTCGAGGTTGGACTCCGTCATGACCTTGAAGTGATCAACGTCATGAACGACGATGCCACGATTAACGCAAGGGGCGGCAAATACGAGGGGATGGACAGATACGAAGCAAGGAAGCAGGTCGTAAAGGATCTTGAGGACCTTGGCCTCCTTGTAAAGATAGAGGATCATTCGCACAATGTAGGAACCCATGACCGCTGCGGCTGTACGGTTGAGCCGATGGCCAAGGCACAGTGGTTCGTTGCGATGGAGGAACTGGCAAAGCCCGCGATAGAAGTATTAAAGGCAACACGCGAAGGCCGCGACTGTGAATACGGTAAGCTCCAGTTCGTTCCCGAGCGCTTTGACAAGACATATCTTCACTGGCTTGAAGGCATCCGTGACTGGTGTATTTCAAGGCAGTTATGGTGGGGCCACAGGATACCGGCATATTACTGCCAGGACTGCGGTGAAACTATAGTATCAAAGGAAGCACCGACTGTATGTCCCAAGTGCGGGAAGAGTCACTTAAAGCAGGATGAGGATGTACTTGATACATGGTTCTCGTCCGCACTTTGGCCTTTCTCTACTTTGGGATGGCCCGAAAAGACTAAGGAGCTTGATTATTTCTACCCGACGGATGTTCTCGTTACGGGTTACGATATTATATTCTTCTGGGTAGTCCGTATGGTATTTTCAGGTATTGAGCATACGGGGCATTCGCCCTTCCATACGGTGCTTATCCACGGACTTGTAAGGGATTCGCAGGGCCGCAAGATGAGTAAGTCACTCGGCAACGGCATCGATCCCCTTGAGATCATTGACAAGTACGGTGCGGATGCGCTCCGCCTTATGCTCATGACCGGCAACGCACCCGGTAATGACATGCGGTTCTACTATGAGAAGGTAGAGTCATGCCGCAACTTTGCAAACAAGGTATGGAATGCTTCCCGCTTCATAATGATGAACATGGAAGACAAAACCGTAACAAAACCGGCGGATTCCGATCTTGAACCTGTAGATAAGTGGATCATCAGCAGGCTTAATTCCGTTGTCCGTGATGTTACCGATAACATGGAAAAGTACGAGCTTGGTATCGCGGTAGGCAAGATATATGATTTCATCTGGGATGAATTCTGCGACTGGTATATTGAAATGGTAAAGCCGCGCCTGTATAATTCGGATGATGCAAAGTCGCAGAACGCTGCGCTTTATACTCTTAAGACGGTGCTTATCGATGCATTGAAGCTCCTGCATCCTTACATGCCGTTCGTTACCGAAGAGATCTTCTGCACCCTGCAGGATGAAGAAGAATCGATAATGGTTTCTTCATGGCCAGTTTATTTGAGCGAACGTGAATATGCAAAGGAAGAGCAGGCGATAGAAACGATCAAGGAAGCAGTAAGGGGAATAAGGAATGCCCGCACGGGAATGAACGTTCCGCCCAGCAAAAAGGCTCATGTTTTTGTTGTAACTGCCGATAAGGATATACGGGAGACATTTGATGAGGGTAAGCTTTTCTTTGCATCTTTAGCTTATGCTTCCGATGTTACCATACTGGAGGGCGAGACAATGCTCGGGGGCAGTGAAGCGGAAGGAATCCTGTCGGATTCCTCTGATGCCTCAAAGCCGGCGGGCTCCCCCGAGACAATGCTCGGGGGCAGTGATGCGGTAAGCGTTGTTATACCCGGTGCGAATATCTATATCCCGTTTGCGGAATTGGTTGACATAAAACAGGAAATTGAACGTCTAAAGAAGGAAGAATCACGTCTTGAAGGCGAGCTTAAGCGTGTAAACGGAATGCTTAACAACGAGAAGTTTGTAAGCAAGGCTCCGGCCGCCAAGATAGAGGAGGAGAAGGGCAAGCTTGCGAAATACACGCAGATGATGGAACAGGTACGCGAGCGTTTGTCACAACTTTCGTAGTATTTTAAGAGGGGAAGATGTCGGCCTCAGGCTGACTGATGAGGTGTCACATGATAAATTTTGAAGAGGAACTTAAGAAATTCCATCCCAGCATGGAAATAGAAGGGGTAGAAGCAGCGGTGCAGAATCATGATATGACCGATATGACGGACATATTTATGACGATGATGCGTGAAAAAGCCGATGCGGCAATGCAGGCAAGGGTTGAGGGTCAGGCACAGGCACAGGCGCAGATGGGGCAGATGATGTATACGGCTCCCCTGCCCACCATAAACTTACCTTAATGCCATTCAGAGGGGTGTAATATGAACTGTTATCACTGCGGCAACCGCCTTTCAGCCGAGGATTTCTGTACGAGCTGCGGAGCGGATGTCGGTGTATACAAAAAAATAATGGCGATGTCCAACTATTATTACAACGACGGACTTGCCAAGGCGAACGTGCGCGACCTTTCGGGAGCGGTCATTAGCTTAAGGCAGTCCCTTAAGTATAATAAGCGGAACTCGCAGGCCAGGAATCTGTTGGGCCTCGTTTATTTTGAAATGGGCGAGGCGGTTCTTGCTTTAAGTGAATGGATAATAAGCAGGAACTTCGAGCCGTCCAAGAACATCGCCGATGAATACATCAGCATTCTTCACAGCAGTCCCACAAAATTAGAAAACATCGACCAGACCCTTAAAAAATACAATCAGGCCCTGCAGTACTGTTATCAGGACAGCAAGGACCTTGCGATCATCCAGCTTAAGAAGGTGCTTTCAATAAACAGGAACCTTATAAGCGGATATCAGCTGCTTGGACTTTTGTATATATGCACGGGTGATTACGACAATGCCAAGCGGACCCTTTTCAGGGCGCTGTCTATAGATGCCGGAAATACAACGACGCTCGGTTATATTAAGGAGGTAAACAACCTTATCAGAGAGCAGGAGGAAAAGACCGGTAAAAAGATAAGCACACTTCCAATGGAGACCATCAGTTACCAGAACGGTAACGAGGTCATCATCCAGCCTGTTTACGAGAAGGAAAAAGTAGGCTTTTCAAGCATCATAAATATAATAATAGGCCTGCTGGTCGGAGTCGCCATATGCTGGTTCCTTGTAATGCCCGCAAAAATGGCGGGGCAGACCCAGCTTAATGACGCAAAGTTCAAGGAAGTGAGCGAGGAACTGGCTGCGGAGCAGGCTTCAAAACAGGAGATAGAAAAAGCCCTTTCCGACAAGCAGAATCAGATGGATGAGCTGCAGCGGGCTTATGACGATATCACCGGTGCTTCGGGAAGGAAGACGGAACACGATTATCTTATGGATGCCGCTTCCGCTTATGTGGATGATCCCACCGATTCTGTTACGATCATGGAGGACATGGATCACATTTCGGAGGAATACCTTGAAACAACAACGGATTCCTTCAGGAACCTGTATGCGGCGCTTAAAAACGATGCGGGAATGCTTGCCGCGGGTGAGTATATAGAAGAAGCAAAGTCGGCTGTAAAGGCAAATGATTATAATGCTGCGATAGAAGCATATACAAAGGCGTGGCTTCTTGATAAGTCAAATTCGGATGTGCTTATGAACCTGGCTCACTGCTACAGGCAGTCGGGTGATACGAAGAAGGCCGATGAGCTGTACCAGCAGGTTATTGATTCTTTCCCCGACACCCAGAACGCACTGGATGCCGCGGATTATATTACAGGCTAGCTGTGAACACTTGGCGAGGTATCTTACGAGCCTGGTGCGAACGTGTTAGGGACGCGGCAGCGTGCCTAACTTCCTTGTGAAAACCCTAAAAGAAGATACGTCGCACCCGAAGCTACCGCAAATCCGGCAACCGATGCCGCAAACAGCCTGAAGCGTATATGCTGCTTGTTTTTAAAAGCATCGGTGAAAATACCTAAGAATACGGCTTCAACGGGAATTATCAGCGCAATGTAACGGAAGTTCATTGCGCTGTAATTATTTGAACTAAACGCAAAGCTTAAATAGGACAGGAACAGGGTCACATACAGTATACCAAACAGAAGCTTATGTTCAAATGATATATCATACCTGCCTTTCTTATCCGTAAGGATCATGACCGTTGCGATAAGTGAGATCACCGCAAGCGCAAGAGCCGTGATAAACATGATGGAAGCAATAAGTGTGAGGCCTCCCGAACCCGCGGAAAGGTTTGCATCGTCAAACAGCGAAGTCTTGAACATGGTAAGCGGAACGTTGAATTCGTTGTAGGCATCGCCGTTTGAGATCATAGAGGGGTATATGCTGTGCATCCTTATATCGAAGATGCGCCGGATAAGCGGAACGTCAAACTGCTCGCCGACACCGGGAATATAATTAAACGGCATATCATACAATATCTTATTCCTTATTTCCCACCATAAACCCAGAGGAAATACAATGACGCCGAATACGGCAAACTGCGATATGTATTTAAGGGCATTTTTCCTGTCCTTTATAAGCTTTAATACAAACAGCGCGGCAATGGCCGGTGCGACCATTCCTCCCGATAACTTGGCCATCATTGAGGCGCCGACAGACAGGGCCAGCATGACGATCAGCCTGTACGAAGGAGCCTTGTACCATAAGATGACAAGGTATACCGCAAGTACCGCAAACACAAGGCTTAACGCATCGTTGTTGATGCTGCCTGACATTATCGTAAGGGCCGGATGGGCGCATACTATAAGAAGTGCCGTCCTTATCCCCCAGGATTTAAGCTTAAGTTCCTTGCAGATAAAGAAGGTAAGTACCGTGACGGAGCATATATAGAAAAGTGTGAGCAGCTGTACGTTTTCCTGTACCTGACGGTAGGCAAGCTGAAAATGTGCGCAGAACCTCATCCATACGCCGGCAATGATGTGGTGGAGAGGAGGCTGGAAAAACGCCCAGGTCTGTCTCGGATCGCCGCCGGGAAGCCTTAAGTTTGAGTAAATGTATTCGATGTATCCCGCGTGTCCCTCACCTGTGCCGAAATCGATGACATCGTGCTGCCTTGTCCAGATAGCCGTATATAATATGTAGGAAGTGCGCAGCATAACTCCCGCAAGAAGGATGAGAGCGGGTTCGCTGATGCTGACGATCTGCCTGAACACGAACAGGACAATAAACACCGAAAGAAGAAAGAACATATACTGAGGCCTTCTTAAGGTTTCGGCGGTCGTATCCATGCAGAAGGCAAGGAAAAACGTAAGTGCCGTAAGAAGTATGAAAGGCTGGTATGTGAAGATTTGGTTCCTGTTCATGTCATCTCCCCGATAAAGTAGGATAAATACGGATACAGTATATCATATCATATCATAAGGGTAAAAGTAACCATAATGATGTGGTTGTTTTTGAGCCATTGCCGTGATATCATCTTATTGTGTTTTCGGAAGTCACTATATTTTGGGAGGCTGTAAATGGGCGGAATATTCGGAGTTGTTTCCAAGAAGGACTGTACACTTGATCTGTTTTTCGGTACGGATTATCATTCTCATCTGGGAACGAGGCGTGCCGGCATGGCTATGTATGGGGACCGCGGCTTTGACCGTGCGATCCACAATATTCAAAACTCACCGTTCCGTACGAAATTCGAACGGGATGTCAATGAATTCAACGGCCGCATCGGAATAGGCTGTATTTCCGATTATGAACCCCAGCCGCTGCTCATCCGATCACACCTTGGCAGCTTTGCCATCACTACAGTCAGCAAGATAAACAATATCGACGAACTTGTAAAGGAGATTTATCAGGCCGGTCACACCCAGTTCCTTGAAATGAGCGGGAGCAATATAAATCCCACCGAACTTGTCGCATCTTTGATAAATCAGAAGGACTCCATCAGCGAAGGAATAGAATATGCCCTTGACAAGATCGACGGCTCACTGACTCTGCTTGTAATGACTGAAAACGGGATATATGCGGGGCGCGACCTGTACGGAAGGACTCCTCTTATGATAGGGCGCAAGGACGATGAGGCATACTGCCTTGCGTTTGAGAGCTTTTCCTATATAAATCTGGGTTACAAGGATGAGAAGGAACTCGGCCCCGGCGAGATAGTATATGTTACCGCCGACGGATACGAAACACTGCGTCCGGCTCAGGAAACCATGAAGATATGTACGTTCTTATGGATATACTATGGTTATCCCACTTCAACATACGAGGGAGTGAACGTTGAGGATATGCGTTACCGCTGCGGCGAGGCGCTGGCGCGCAGGGACTTTGTAAAGCCGGATATCGTAGCCGGAGTCCCGGATTCAGGTACCGCACATGCCATAGGCTATGCCAATGAGTCGGGCATCCCGTTTGCAAGGCCGTTCATCAAGTATACGCCCACATGGCCGCGTTCGTTCATGCCCACCGACCAGAGCCAGAGAAACCTTATAGCGAGGATGAAGCTCATACCCGTCGACAAGCTTATAAGGGGCAAGTCACTGCTGCTTATCGATGATTCCATAGTCAGGGGAACCCAGCTTCGCGAGACGACGGAGTTTTTGTACCGCAGCGGGGCAGGTGAAGTGCATATAAGGCCGGCATGTCCTCCGCTCCTGCACGGCTGTAAGTTTTTGAACTTTTCAAGGTCGAATTCCGAGTACGATCTTATCACCCGCCGCGTTATTAGGGAGCGCGAAGGCGAGGAGGTTTCGGACGAGGTACTTAAGGATTATGCGGATCCCGACAGTACTAACTATAAGGAAATGATCGAAGGCATAAGGAAACAGCTTAACTTTACTTCGTTAAGGTTCCACCGTCTT
>JAILJC010000078.1 GCA_024694965.1 Lachnospiraceae bacterium | reverse complement strand
TATTTCAAATATTACTTCCCGGTGTATATCACCGCTTATCTGTATCTGTTCCTCATCATCATCGCCGGACTGTATAACCGCAAACATTCGGCGAAGATAAAGATCCTTCAGTAGGATTTCGTGCCAAAAGAACCGTCCCCGCGGCTGATCAAGCATTAGCCATGTCGCAAAGTTCCTTAAGCATCTTCGGAAGATCGGTTTCCATGTTGTCATCGGTAAACTGACAGGTTCCCACCTTCTCATGACCGCCGCCGTTATACTTAAGCATCAGGCTTCCCACATTAACCTTGCAGGTCCTGTTTAAGATGCTGTAGCCGACTGCTGCCGAACAGCCGTGGCCGCCGCGTCCGTTAACGATCCATGCGGAAATGTTCTGCTCGGGATACATGCTGTAGATAAGGAAACGGTTACCGGTATAAATAGGATCCACGCCCCTTAAATCGCTTATTATAACATTGCCCTCGGTACGGGTGTGGGCCTTGACCATTTCCTTAAACTTGGCCGTCTGCTCCTCATATACCTCGATACGTTCCTTAACATCGGGCATCGCAAGGATCTCATCCGTTGTCTTTTCCTTGCATGCTATCATCAGCTTTTCCATAAGCTGATAATTGGAAACCGTGAACTGCCTCCAGCGTCCGAGACCGGTACGGGGATCCATCAGAAATCCTACCAGTATCCAGCCCGTGGGATTCATTATCTCGTCTATCGTAAGGTCGCCCGAATCCACCTTGTCAACGGCAACCATCATATCATCGAAATTGGGGAAGGTTTCCTTTCCGCCGTAGTACTCGTAAATGATGCGCGCACATGAAGGAGTAATGCGGCTTTCGCCCTTGTATTTTCCCTCAAGCTGATTGCGCTCGAATTCACTCGAATGATGATCGAACCACATACCACAGCCCTCAACGTAAGGCACGTTGGCAAGGCAGTCGTTTTCGTTTATCTCAACAAGTCCGTCCTGCAGGTCCTTGGGATGAGCAAAAGTCCAATGATCCACAACCCCGGCTGCTAACAGGAGTGCTCCGCATGCCAGACCGTCAAAATCAGACCTCGTAACCAATCTCATTGCCATATCACAATCCCTCCATCAGATTTTATCAATCCTATTTTAATTAGAATCAGTATATAAATCAAGTATATTCTTTTGGCTTGGCTTAAGCCAAAAATTGTGTTAGGATGTGCGTTGGAGGAAAAAATGAGCACAAATAAAGAATCAAAAGAGCCGTCCCAACGGCTTTGCCAAAACTGCGGGGCGGAGATCAAAAAATCTGATACAAAATGTCCCTACTGCGGGTACATAAATGAGGAAGGCGCCGAGAAGAAATACATGGACCGCCTCTATGACATTCGCAATGACCTTGATACGGTAGATGACGAGGCCGCGGCAGGATACGGCACGAGTTTTAAAAAGCCTCTTAAGATCGTCGCTGTCACACTTATCGTACTTATCATAATAACCGGCATCGGTTTTGGTATATCGGGAGCCATTGAAAGGAGGGAGTTTAACTCCTCTCCCCAAAAAAGCGACGATATGCTTAAGGAGATGACCTGGAAGAAGGAAGCTTTTGCGGAATTCGACAGGCTTTATGAGGCCGGCGAATACGAAAAACTGTGCGCAGCAGTGTTTGATCCGTCCCCCGAAAACTATCCCGCATCTGATTGGAAACATTACTGGTTTGCCGAGATATACAACGATTATCTTATGACCCAAAGCGACCTTGAACGCATCGACAAAGAAGGTTGGAACAAATACGATGCAAGCATCATCTTCAACCGGTGCTGTTTCTGTTATTATGAGGATCTGTACAAAAATGCGTACTCCAACAGCTTAACCGATGATGAGATAAAAGAACTTGAGCCGGCTCTAACATTTATGAATAACGTACTGCATGAGCGCTTGGGATTTACGGATGAGGATATGGCAGAACTTAAGGGCACGCTCATCGGAAAATATAACTATCTCAACTATGACGAGTGCTCACGTATCGCCAAAGAGCGCATGTCGCAATTTAAATAGAACGGAGAACATCAATGAAATGCGAACATTGCGGGAATAACCTGTCGCTTGAAGACAAGGTATGTCCCTACTGCGGAAAAGAAAATACTCTTGCACAAAAACACAATAAGGATATGGCGAAGTTTGAGAAGGACTACGCTTCCGTAAAGAACGAGGTCTTAACAAACAGCCGCCGGTTAAGCGGACTTACGGTACGAATCACCGTTATCGCCGTACTTGTGGCCCTTATCGCCGCCCTTATCTTATGCATCGGAGGTTCTTTCGATATAAGGAGTGCCCGGGAAGAGCGGATGATCCGCGAGCATCTTAATGAGCACAAGGCAAACATAGAGAACTTTATGGATTCAAAGAATTATATCGGCCTGTATTATTACTTCCAGGCCAACCGCCTTGCATATTCCGAAAGCCTGGAGGATTACTACATGGCATATACGGCTTCAAGCTGCTACAACCAGCTGCTTGAATACTTCGGTTATCTGCTGCATGAGGATTCATACGTTTCGGACGAGGAGGCGATGGAACGCATTGCGGGTATCATGGAACGCTTCGCCGAGATGAAGGATCCCAAGTCGGACTTTGAAAAAAAGAAATATTATAATAACGCAGATGTTGTCGCCTATATAAACGGCCTTGCGGATCATTCCGAAACACTCATACAGGGCTACTTCGGATTAAGCGCTGAAGATATGGAGAGTTTCGGAACTTTAAGTAAGGCAAGAAAACAGGTAATGCTGGAGGAGGGCTGGAATAATGGCAAAGAATAAACCGGCAAAACGCCCCGAAAAAAAATCAGGTGTCAGGGACACCATACTCAATATAGTCATCGTCATCCTTACATTCATCCTGTTCATCACGGCTGCGATCTTTGTCAACAAAACAAAGCCTCGCGTGGGCACACTTTACGGCCCGGAACCGGCCGACCGCCTGATAATAATGTTAGAGCGCGGCAGATACACCGAACTCATGCAGGAAAGATATTCAAACGAAATGCTTGGGGAAACCCTTCAAAAGAGTTCCGCATACACAGTTCCCTACGCAGCGGCTGATTACTATGAGGCTGCCATCGATTATAACGGCTACATTAAGGCCGGCGATACAGCGGGCGCTGCCGGATTCAAAAAAACAATGGACAGCTCACGGGCTGCCCTTGGTGAATACGAATATGTCGCAGATGATATAGATGCGCTGATTGCACAAAGCAAATAAACTCATATGAACAGTAAGATCAGCATCGTGCTCCCCGTATATAACGGGGCGGTGCGTGTCAATAAATCCATAGAAAGTATAATCAGCCAGTCTTACAAAAACTGGGAACTGATAATCGTAAATGACTGCTCTACGGACAATACTTCTTCGATAATCAGGGAGTATACTGCCAGGGATACGCGGATCAAGGTTATCGACAACCCCACCAATCAAAAACTGCCCCGGTCTCTTAATATAGGATTTGAACAGGCTGCAGGCGATTACCTTACATGGACATCCGATGATAACCGTTATCATTCCGATGCCCTTTATGTCATGGCGGATGTGCTTGATAACAATCCCGAAATTGACCTTGTTTACTCGGATTACAATGTTGTCGACATAGATGGAAATTTCATAAGAGAAGAGATTAAAGAATCACCCGATTCGATCAGGTTCGGAAGCATCGTCGGTGCCTGTTTTCTCTACCGGAATTCACTGGCTGAAAAAGCAGGAATCTATAATGCCGATCTGTTCCTTGCAGAGGATTACGAGTTCTTTTTAAGATGTTATATGCATGGCTCGTTCTATCATCTCAACAAGATCCTGTATGACTACGGGATGCATGATAACAGCCTTACATCCACACGGTATCACGATATTCTCAGGCAAACATACAAAGTAATGGATATGCATTTTGATTATCTGTACTCATCCTGCAATACCATAAATGAAAAACACCGGCTTTTCTTCAGCATGCTTTTCTGTATTTCCGATGATAGCAAAAAAAGGGCCACCCTAAATCGTTTTTATAAACTCGATAGATCATTTAGATTTGCGTACTTTAAAAGACAGGTTAAAAACGCACTAAAAAAACTCCTCCGAATTTAAAATAGCTTCCACAATCCTCTCGCATGCATGTCCGTCACCATACGGGTTTACCGCCGCCGCCATAAGATCATACGCATCCTTGTGATCCAACAATTTTTGCGCTTCAGAGATAATGTTTTCTTTATTGACACCCACGACTTTAACGGTCCCTGCTTCAACCGCCTCCGGCCGTTCGGTTTCTGTCCTTAATACCAGTACGGGTTTGCCAAAATGCGGGGCTTCCTCCTGCAGGCCGCCGGAATCCGTCATCACCATATAGCAACGCGAGATCATATTATGCATATCAGATACATCCACGGGATCAAGGAGCATAACATTTTCTACATCAGACAGCATATCAGATACCGTACCCCTCACGGCAGGATTTAAATGTACCGGATAAACAAACGACACATCATTATATCGCGATGCGATATCCTTTATTGCGTTACAGATATTTTCAAGCGGCATCCCAAAATTTTCGCGCCTGTGAGCGGTAACTATGATCACCCTTCTTTTGTCAAAGTCAAGTCCGTTAAGTTTTGATTCATGGAATCTATATTCCTTTTTAACCGTGTATGCAAAAGAATCGATAACCGTATTTCCGGTAACAAATATATTATCACTCCGGCCTTCCCGCAAAAGATTGCTCTTATTAAGCTGCGTCGGCGCAAACAGGTAAGAGGCTATCCTGTCTGTCTGCAGCCTGTTCACTTCCTCGGGAAAAGGCGAGTAGATATTTCCTGTTCGAAGTCCCGCTTCTACATGCCCTACAGGGATCTTACGATAAAACGCAGCCAAAGCTGCGGCATACGATGTGGTCGTGTCTCCATGCACCAAAACCAGATCGGGCTGTTCCTTTTTAAGCACATCCTCCATGCCCTCAAGTACGTATACGGTGATCGAAGTAAGCGACTGACCGGCTTTCATTATATTTAGATCATGATCGGCCTTAACCCCGAATACGTCCATAACCTGATCGAGCATTTCCCTATGCTGTCCCGTCAGGCACAAAGTGCACTCAATATTATCATGTTTTTTCAGTTCGAGTACCAGCGGACACATCTTGATCGCTTCCGGCCTGGTGCCGAATACAATTAATATTTTCATCATATCTTAATTTTCCCTACCAATAACCTTCCCAATTTGCTTAAGGATTTCGCTATCAACGCTTAAATCAAATTTTCTCGCATACATCCGGTCTGATTTCATAAGATAATCAAAATCTTCACTCCGCCACACATATGGCGTTCCCCGATACCAATCAATTTCTCTTGCAGTACTGTAATAATCATTAGGCTCTTTTGTCTCTGCAAAAAGTACATATTTTCCAGTAGCAATTGACTTGAAGAATGTCTGCAAAACATACTCATCAGAGGAAATAGTCCATCTAACCCTTTTTAAGACTTCATTTCGTTTTGAACAAAACTCTTGTGCCAAATCGTGAGTAATACTGTACCAATTTGCTCCACAAAACAATTCTCTTTTAACATCATTGTTCCGCTGAAAATCCAATATTATCTTCTCAATCAAACAAATTATATTTTTCAAATACCCATCGTGACATCTTGAAAGTAATGGAGCAAAGACATGATAATATCTACAGGTTTCCTTCATGCAATAATCTTTACTTTCAAAATGAATGAACTGCTTCCCTGCATTCTTTTTGAAAAATGCCAAGATTTCCTCATGTGCTTTAATCGGAAAGTCATGTCCAGAAATAAGATGGTAATAATCATGATAGCTTTTGGTTGCTTCATTTAATAGAAATATTTGACATTTTGTCTGAGATATATCCCCCCAATAGACAGAAAATTTACAATAAACGTTAAGACATGCTCTTTGTGTTTCAAAAGTCATCCACTTCAGTTCGCTCTTTTTATCTAAATGAAGGTATATATCATTTTCTTTATGATCCAATGCCTCAAGAAGCAGCCTTAGCTGTTGCTCATTATCATGAGCCATAATTAAATATGCAAACTTCATGATTCTACCTCACCAAACGCAAGATCAAGGTATTTCCATGATTCTGCTCTTAACCCCATTAATATTTCATTGTTTCCATATTCAACAGCCTCATCCTGATCTACAGTAGAAACATTAAACTTGGTCAGGATCCTGTCTTGAGCTCCCAGCAGTTTGACAAATTCCATCAAACGCGTGTCAAGTTCTTCAATATTTTCATGAATGTCTAATAGCCAATAGTTCTTTCTAAAAATATAAGCAAATACCATGCCATGAAATGACTCAACATAGCATCTTTTTGCATATTTCATGAGATTTAAAAAAACATATGGTCCGGTACTTTCATACAACTTAAAATTCCATTTCCTTGGATCCCTTGATATCCATTTCCTTGGATCGATCACATAGACAGGTATACCTAATCTCTTAGATGTATCTGCAACTATTTGTGAAATAGAATCCTCACAATATGCCCACGAATAATAAAAAATATAATCTCCCTGTATCAGCGGTTCTTCGACAATCCGATTCCACTCAGCCTCATCCAGAATCAACGTTGGATCCAGAACTTTTTGAACCTCATGCCTAGTGACTTCTTCAAGACATTTTCTACCAATGTCTTCCCTGACAGAAAGAAAAGAAAAATCCTCCAACCATTGCTTTATTGTTGCAAAATTGCTGCTATGCTTAAGATGTGTTCCTCCTAAGCTCGGAGCGTAAGCCACTTTTTTTGAATTTGACCACCCCAAGAAAAAAGCCTCACTGAAATCTTGCATTTGAACATTCCAAACTTGATCGCTTCCGGTGACTACAACGTCATAGTAATCACTAATATCCCTCAAATCTTCAATCAAATATTCTTTGCCACTAATCCCGATGAAGTCATGCCTAAAGGATGCATAATCATTAGAGCCTTTTGTAAGCAACTTTATTTTTTTATTGTTTAATAGTCTCTTTATGCCCCAATAGTGCGGGACGTCATACATAGCATGAGATTCCTTTGAGGAAAAATTTATTACTTCAACATCTCCATATTTTTCCAATGCCTTTTTCAGAGCATACGTCTGAAGAAGTGAGCCACAATTATCCGAAGCTGATAATGTTATGATTCCGATCTTCATAACTACCCCCTCTTGCATGCAACAATTGTTGAAGCAGGTAGTTTCACTCTTCCCCAATACTGAGGGAACCAATTCGTTCTATTTGACTCATCCTCAACTATTTCAAAATAAATAGTTTCTGTTGATTCATCAAATCCCTTATGGATTCCCATATCATTTAATTCAAACAAGGTAAGACGCAGCGTATAACTTCCCTCAGCTAAATTAGATATGTCATATTCAAGCTCATAATCATTTCTCTCGCCTTTTTTTATACAAAAGGAATCAGAAGATTCTGACATTCCAACATTTGTACCCTCTACAGTACGAATTTCCAGTCGTACTCTCACGTTGTCAATGTCTTCAAAACCTTCAACATTAAAACCATATCTCATTTTTTCAAGAGATGAAAACTTTGCAATTTTCTTTCCTAAAAAATCAAAGCTGTGAAGATATAATTCTCTGCCCCTTTCAGGAACCGAGCGCCTTTGTCCATCAAAGCAGTAGTGAGTCAACAAATCTCCAGTAGCATTTTCCATATATACATCAATAGCTTTTTCAACATCCCCATCAAAAACAATTTGTCCCTTTTGTAGTACAATGCATCTTGTACATAATTTGCGAATTGTGGCCATATTATGACTAACATAGAGAACTGTCTTTCCTCCGGCTGCCTCATCACCCATCTTTCCCAAACATTTTTTCTGAAACATCGCATCCCCAACTGCCAGTACTTCATCCATGACCATTATCTCGGCATCAAGGTGTGAAGCCACGGCAAATGCCAGCTTTACATACATTCCCGAAGAATAGCGTTTAACGGGCGTATCTATAAACTGGCGGCATTCCGAGAAATCTATGATGGATTCGATCTTTGAATCAACCTCTTTCTTAGTCATCCCAAGGATGGCACCATTCATATAGATATTCTCACGACCCGTAAGCTCTCCATGAAAACCGGTGCCTACCTCCAGCATCGAAGCGATCCTTCCGTTTATCCAAATATCCCCTTCCGTAGGGGCGGTAACCCTTGACAGGATTTTTAGAAGAGTCGATTTTCCGGCTCCGTTTGGTCCGATAATGCCAAGTGCCTCACCCTTTTTCACCTCAAGATCAATGCCTTTAAGCGCCAGGAAGGATTCACCGTAATTGCCGTAGTCCTCCCCCAGCTTAAGGTTTGGATCCTCTTTGCCTCTTTTTCTCGCCCACCAGCTTTGCAGCTCGGCATTTAAGGTACGTCCGCCTATGGTCCCAAGTCTGTATTCTTTTTTAAGATTCTCTATCTTAATAGCTATATCCGACATACTTATACCGTATCCATAAAGGTTCTTTCGATCCTGCTGAACAAAACAATTCCTATAAATAGCACTGCAACGGTTATACCCCAGCTTATCCCCCAATATATTCCCGAAATACCTTCTGTTCCCAATATGGCATTACGCCACATCGTAATAATGGGGGCCATCGGATTCAATAAATAAAACCTTATAAATTTTGGGGGTATCTGAGAGAAAGTGTATACCACCGGACTTGCATACATCCACAGCTGAACACCGAACGAAACCAGGATGACAAGATCCCTGTATTTAGTGGTCAGTGCCGCCACAATGATCCCGCAGCCAAGGCCAAGCAGGCCGGTTTGGATAATGAGCACAGGCACCAGCATAATTGTCCATGTTATATTGAACCTGATTCCCGACATCACATAACCGATCATAACAATGATCAATATCCCCAGCTGGATAAGCATATTGAGCATAGCCGTTATGACTGACGATATCGGCATAACAAGCCTCGGAAAGTATACCTTTCCCATTATTGCCGCATTCGCCGTAAAAGTGGTCGATGTTTCCGTTATACATACAGCAAAAAACGACCATATCGCATTACTGCATAAATAGAATGCAAACTGCGGTGCACCGTCCGTCGATAACCGCGCGACTGTTCCGAACACCAAGGCATATAAGGAAACCGTGATCAACGGGTTAAGTATAAGCCACAGCGGTCCCAATATAGTCTGTTTATACATAGTTGTATATGTACGTTTCACAAAAAGGATGATCAAATCCCTGTATTGGAATAGCTCCTTTAAGTTGATATCAAACCATCCGTTTTTAGCTTTTATATGCGTTGTAAAATCCATCTTATGACTCCATGCCTTTATATATATCCATTAAAACCGATGCGTTATTCTCCCTGTCATAAAGCTTAAGTGCCGTTATCCTTGCCTGCCTTCCCATTTCCATGGCATTATCCCTGTTTTCAAGATACTCCATTACATAATGTGCCATCATATAGGGTTCCGAAATCGAGAAAAGATAGCCGTTTACTCCGTGTTTTACAAAATCCTTCGTCCCGCCGACATCAGATGCGATCACGGGCATTCCCAGGATCATCGCTTCTCCCAGGGAATTTGATGAATTTTCGATCAGTGAGGGCAAAATGAACATATTCGCTTTTAAATATTCCTTCACTATCGCCGTCTCATCAAGCGGTCCCAGAAATACGAAGTTTTCCGATAATAAGTACTTATTCATCAAAGAATGTAAATATTCGGTATACTTACTCCATTTCCATCTGGGTTTACTAAAATGGTTTTCACCCGCTATTCTATATTGCAGATCATATCCGTTTCTTTTTAATACGTTAGCCGCTTCTATCAGGATATGTATCCCTTTTATCGGATAATTACCCTGAGTTATAAAAACCGTATTTGGCATGCAATTTGCATATTCCCATTTATTATCGTAAAACGATTGCCTGAGAACCTCGTTATTGTGATAATAAGTAATCTTATCATTTATGTCCCTGACACACATTTTATCCCACTCGGTCCTGCCTATGACACGATGAGTGCATTCCAATACCCGTCGTTCGTATTCGCCCCGCATCGCAAACCGCTTTGCCTGTCTGTTCACATTCCCATACACCAGGTCTTTTAACCTGAAGCCATACCTGACATTATTAGGTAACCCCAGACAATATGCCTCGGAAATGTAACTGACCATTCCCTGGATGGAAACTATCAGCCTGTCAACAATACCCGATTCAATACATGCCTCACACATGGAAAATGCGTGAGGGTACTCGGTTCCCATTATATGGATCACTTCGGGATCAAGGCTTTCTATTATCTGTTTAAACTTATTCTTAAGCCCGGGATCATAATGCTCTATGTTTCCCCTCTCATAATACCCAATTGATTTAACACCGTTCACATTGTTTATATCTTTTTCCAAGCGTATCTGAGGGAATAAAAGGATAATATCTGCATCGGAGAAATACTCCTTTATTGCCAGATACATTCCCGATATCCAACCTTCATTCACCATCTCATTATTGCCTAATATGGGAAGTTCAAAATTAATCAGCCATAAAATTTTCATAGATCCACCCATTTATCACTAGATCAGCACCCAGTCATCACATGTGAACGGATATTTGAAACCCGGAAATGGTTTTTTCGTTCCGATCACAACCTTATTACTGTTTTTGTTAAGATACGCACCCCAAAAACCAAATGTACTGTTAACGATTATATTATGGTCGCACATCGACATAAGCTGCATATCCCTAAAGCTGTCGCTGCCTGAATTTCCTTCGATAAAATAAACATTTTCAAGGCCTTTAAAGACGCTTTTTGCGGCTCCCGGGTCATCCGAAAAAACAAAGAATGTCATGCTTTCTTTATCAATTCCTGTAATATCCGATAACCTGTCAATCGCCCGGTTATAGTATTCCGATCCGAACAACTTTACTCCGTCACTTACATAGTCGCCCCTTCTTAGATGAATTGAAACCGAAGTCGTTTCCGATATACGACGTGCGATCTCTTCCGTTTTTTTATCCGGGGCCGGAAATGTAAAAGCTTTTAAAACTTCATCCTTAATATCTTCAAAATATCGTGAGTTTGCAAACGGCCCGTATAAATACTTTGATTCGTTTTCATTCAGGTCAAAAAAGCTTTCGTAATATTCAGTAAAATCAACCTGCATAACAAATGAGTTTTTATGAAGCTTAAGCTTTCTCCTTAACCTGGAAAGAAGTTTGTCCCGCCTTCCAAAAAAAGCTAGGTAATCAACGTCTGCCAACTCTCTGACTTCTTCGAGTGCAGCCTTCTCACTGCTTAAACCAAAAACCCTTTCTACCTCATATCCGTTATGAGCCTTTGGAAACGCATACTGTGTATCCAGCTTGATGACCGATCGTTTATATACCGACTGCATTTTTAAATAAAACGCATATTCAAACATCTGGTTTCCAAGCCCTGCTCCGGCGCTAATTATAAACATCCGTCATTTCCTTCCACCTTCTAACCTGATCCGGATCATCAACCCTTTTATATAGTTGTGAAATGTTTCCCCTGATCAGCTTAGTGTCAAGCTTTTCAAAATCAAAGCCCAGTAATTCTTCGATGATATCATCAGTAAATCTTTTCTTTATCTCCTTCGCCGGGACTCCGCCTGCCACGGTATATGGCGGAATGTCTTTTGTGACCACGCTGCCTGCAGCGACTACGGCGCCCTGCCCGATATGTACTCCGGACATTATTATAGATCCGTATCCTATCCAGGCATCATCATCAACCGTGATATCTCCCTTTGAAAAAGCCTCATTTTCACACTCTTTAAGGATTATTGTATTAAACGGGAACGTGGAAATATGATCTAAATGATGTTCAACATCAAGCAGAAACTTTACATCCTGAGATATAGATACGTAGTTTCCTACTTTAAGCTGGGTTTTATCACCGAATGTTATAACATTCAGCTCACCGTATGAAGCTTTACCGACAGATACGGTCTCCAGCGGAAAAACATTCATCGGTAAAGTTCCGTTATGCTTATTTAACCTGCGCCATTTTCTTTTGAATGCATTCAGCCCAAGCCTATCCCGTATATCTTTAATAAGAGAATATTGAAACCATTCCCTGACCGAGAGTCCCATAAAATCACCCTTGCTCCTTACCTACTTCATAGTAACAAGCTCATACTCACGCGTTCCGATCCCTATTTTCTGGGCATGCTCAAGAGTCTCCGCCCAGGAAACATTCGGATTGCTGTTATGCCATACATCTCCGTGATCGTGGAAATGTTCACTTGCCATATTATCGCCGAGCTGGCTGTTCCTTATGGGTTCCGCCTTCTGGCACAGATCAACGCACGCCTGATCCAAAGCTACAGGATCAAAAGATGCAAGCATGCCTATGTCGGGAAGTATCGGTGCATCATTTTCTCCGTGACAGTCACAGTTCGGTGACACATCCGTAATAAGGCTTATATGGAAGCATGGACGGCCGTTTACAACGGCAGCCGTATACTCCGCCATTCTCCGCCCCAGCATCTGCGGAGCATCCCAGTTGTCATTCTCAATAGCATCAAAAGCACAGGCACCGATGCAGCGCCCACAGCCCTTGCACTTTTCGGGATCGATCCATGCTTTGTTACCCTCGTAGCTTATTGCATCCGATCCGCATTCTTTGGCACATCTGCGACAGCCCTTGCACAGCTCCTCAATAACGTGAGGATGTCCGAAATTATGCTGCTGCATTTTGCCTGCACGGCTTCCGCAGCCCATTCCGATGTTCTTGATGGCACCGCCGAATCCTGCCTGTTCATGACCCTTGAAATGGTTAAGTGATATCACTATGTCCGCATCCATAACAGCACGGCCTATGTATGCCTCTTCTATGTATTCTCCGTTAGGAACCGGTACGGCCACATCATCGGTACCCCTTAAGCCGTCCGCGATAATGATCTGACATCCGGTAGTTACGGTATTAAATCCATTGATATTCGCACAGTCAAGGTGCTCAAGCGCATGCTTCCTGCTCCCGGGATACAGGGTATTACAGTCCGTAAGGAACGGAAGTCCTCCACACTCTTTAACAACATCTGCAACCGCTTTTGCGTAATTGGGCCTTAAATATGCAAGGTTACCCAGTTCTCCGAAATGCATCTTTATCGCAACAAACTTGCCGTTCATATCGATGGTTCCGATCCCTGCAAGCCGTATCAGCTTTTGAAGCTTGGCTGTAAGGCTCACTCCCAAAACAGTCCTGAAATCGGTAAAATATACTTTTGCTTTTTCCATTTGAATTCCTCCCGCAACACTAAGACAGTCAACCGTAACTCTTTACTCACTCATATCCTCATAATAGAATTCATATATTTCTTTCACTGTTTTATATATATCATACTCCGGCTTCCATCCGAGCTTTTCCTTAAGCAGATCCGAATTACAGCAGATCCGGGGATTCTCGATAGGCCTTATGAGTTTTTTATTGACCTTGACCTCTACCGGATACTCGCACAGCGAAACTATATAATCCAGGATCTTTCTTAAAGGAACACCCTCGCCGCTGCCGACATTGTAAACAACACTGCAATCATCACTTTCAAGGATCATCCGATAAGCCCTTACCACATCCTTTACATTACTGAAGTCCCTAACGATATCAAGATTACCCACGCTTATCTCACCCGGCATGCCGCTCTTACTTATCGCGGCAACCTGTTTACACCAGGAAGGAATGACAAAGTTGTCGTTCTGGCCAATTCCGGTGTGGTTGAAGGAGCGTACAAAATGAATGCGCATTTTATAGCGCTCCCTGTACAGATAACAGAACTTTTCGAGCATTTCTTTTGAAATACCGTACGGATTGGATGCATCAAGCTTATCGGTTTCGCAAAGGCTTTTATCAGATACGCCATATTCTTCACTGGAACCGATCATCATGATCTCACAATCAAGTTCACACTGATGGATCGCTTCAAGAATGTTCAGCGGCCCGCATACATTAGCCTCCACCGTTCTCCTCGGGATCTTCCATGATATACCGACGTTGCTCTGCCCGGCCAGGTTTACAATGTGGCTCGGACTGACTTCGGCTATAACGTTCTTAACCTGATCCGCGTCAGTCAGGTCACAGCCGTACCAGCCGTCATATGTATTGAGCTTATTTCCGTGACTGCTGCTGGCATATACTTCATATCCGTTAGCTGTCAGTTCCCTGGCCATGTGGTCTCCCACAAAACCATCCATTCCGAATAACAATGCTTTTTTCAATGCTACGTCTCCTTCTGTATCATACTTCGTTAAGCAGATTCATCCACCTCTTCGCTACGACATCCCAGGTATACTTTTTTAATACACGCTCCTTCTCGGCTTCAAGACCTTCAAAGGAAAAATCAGTAAAACGGTAATCCGTCTTTAAGGGATCGACATACAGCACCGATCCTCTAAACACCTCAGGCAGGCAGCTTGAATCCGCTACAATGGCATTTCCCCCAAGACCCAGCATTTCCAGAGGGGGTATCCCAAATCCTTCGCAAAACGAAGGAAATAACAGCGCTTTTGCATTAAGCATCAGCGACTTAACCGCTTCATCCGAAGCCCTTCCCACAAACTGCACATTCTCAGGGATCTCAATTCTCCTGCCCCGTGAAATCCCATGTACATTGCTTCCGATGACCACAAATCTTTCAGCGGGATTATTGATCGCTTCCTCAATGACCCAGAGAAAATTCTTATGCGGCGTTACATTCCCAACGGAAATGTAATATCCGCCTTCGGAAAGCCCGTATCTATCAAGTACTGATTTATCTTCTCCGACTTTTAGTATATGCTCCCATCCGACCCCTGTCACCGTTACCCTGTAATCTTTAACACCATAGTATTTCTTAAGCTGATCTGCCGTATACTGCGTCAGAGTAAATATATGCTTACTGTTCCTTGCCTGAAAAAAATAGTAAATCTCAGGCAGCAGTCTCTGTCTAAAAGTGAAAAATTCCGGATCCGTCCTGTAAATAATGTCATGCATGGAAGTAAGGCATCGCTTAAACAACGGTCCGTTGTTGCACAGATTTATGATTGTCGCTTTATTTTTTGAAGCATATGCAGGCAGGATCACATTTAACCACCAATGCTTGCCTATGCCGTTAATATCCGACTTCGTCTTCGGTTCGATCAGCCTGATGTTTACGGGCCTCCATGTTTCAACCGTTTCGCACGGGACCAGGATTTCCATCGAAATATCGTTTTTGCCGATAAGCTCATCCACTATCTTTAAAACCTCGACAGCATATCTCTGAACTCCCGACAGTTTTTCGCACATAAACAATCCGTTGATAACAAACTTTTTCATAAGACCTCTTATTTCCCCATTGCTTCCTTTACCGCTTCCAGATATGCATAACCCGATTCCTCATCCGGCTCAAGGTAAGCACCTTCTCCCCATTCATTCCAGGCGGTCAGCAGCATGAACGGCTTATCATTCTTACAGCAAAGCTCATATAATTGTGAAAAATAAAACTTAAACTTTTCAGGAGTTTCACCGGCAATGATCCTTGCATCATTTCCACGGCGCGGCGTATCATCAAAGCGAACGATCGAACCTGCGATCTCTCTGTTTATATTTCGCTTGGCTGATCTGATCAGCCTTTTCCAAACCCTGTCATATGAATATATATATTTAACAGGACCATGATGCTTGACTCTTAAATGAAACCAGTCATTAAGCTTTATTTCAACGGTACTTCTCCTGCCCCATGCCGATGCCGCCGGCTCAAAGCAAAATTCCATATCAAAAATCGGTTTTGTAAACAGATACTTTTTGTTATCAACTAAGTACAGGCCCCCGAATCCTGCCTCTTTCGCGCATTTATCCCAGAACATGCCCATTTTAAAAAGCGTATCCGGTTCATGCCTTGTACAGAACAAAAATACCGGTCTGTTGCCTATCTTGTAGTACCTGCTGTCTTTGAAAAAAGGAAGCAGATAATCAAAATGTTTTTTCCACTCCGTTTCTCCCCCATATTCAAACGGTACCAAAACTCCGCCTTCATCCCGATCTTCACGCATACCGTCAAAAAGCGGCGCCCAGTCATTCCCCTTGATATTGCCCCATGTTCTGCTCCACGGACAGTTATCCCAGGAAAAAAAGTAGGCTATATCTATATCCGGCGTTTCAAGAAGAAGTTCGGCAGGTTTTTCAAGCTCCTGCTTTCCGTCCTTAAACCAGTAATGATATATGTTGAAGCCTTCAATACCGTATTCCCTGGCCATTTTTGCCTGTGAGCGTATCACATTCACATCCGACAGGTCATAATAGTTTAAGTCAAGCGGAACCCTGGGCTGTTTGTGCCCGGCAAACCGGGGTTTTGCATTCTTTACTCCGACCCAGTCCGTAAACCCCTCGCCCCAAAACCTGTTATTGTCTTCCGTTATATGGTACTGCGGCAGATACGCAGCAAATACTTTGGTCTTTACCATAATTGCCTTTTTACTCTTTTTCGCCGTCCTTCATTATGCGATAAAGCTTATTTGCTGCATTATCCCAGTTAAACTTTTCGGCGTTCATTTTTGCTTCCGTGATCATTTTGTTTTTTTCTTCCGCCGGCATCGCAAGGCAATCAAGCAGCTTACTCTTAAGAGACTCCTTATCCTCCGACTTAAAAAGTACTCCGCAGGTTCCGACTACTTCGGGGAGTGATGCGGCATCCGAGCTTAAAACGAGCGTCCCCTGACTCATGGCTTCAATGACCGGAAATCCGAAGCCCTCATATTTTGACGGAAATACAAATAAAGCCGCATTTGCATAAAGCGCAGGCAGATCCTCGTCATCCACAAAATCCGTAAAATGGATCTTGTTAAGGATTTCCTTATCCTTGCCGCTAAAGACATCGTCAAGCTTCCATCCCTTCCTTCCCGCAAGAACAAGGTCCGGCAGCTCCTTTTGATCAAGCTCCCGGTATGCGGATATTAACAACTGCAGGTTTTTTCTTGGTTCAACGGTCGAAAGGGTCAGGATATAATTTTCAGGAATCCCGTACTTTTTACATATATATTCTTTTTCCTTATCCGATGTATGTAAGAACACCTGTGACAGTCCGCCGTAAATGACAGGAACATCGGCTTTTTCAAGCCTGTATCTTTCTCGGATACGCTTACCCGAAAACTCGGATGAAGTAATGGTTTTCCAGTCATGTTTTACGGATGCTTTATACGTCAGCCTGTAATAATATTTCATTTTGACAGGCATCGTTTCCGGGCAATCCCAGCAGGTAAGATCAAATATGGCGCTTATTGCCTTTTTCTTTCTGAAAAAAAAAGGCGATGTGAAGCTCAGAAAAAGATAATAATCCGCATCGATCTTATTCATCTCTTTCATGAGCCTGTACTGTATAAAAAAGAGTTTGTTACATGACTTAAGGATCAAATGTCTGACATTATCAAGCTTTATGAGGTTTAAAAATTCCGGATGCACCTCATTCTTAAATACGAGAATGAAACTGTCTTCCGGATGAAGCTTTATCAACCCCTGCGCAATGCCTATATTGTATCGTTCCACCCCGGTAAGGTGATCGTAAACCGGGGTTAAATCAATGGCGATTTTCAAGATATCTCCTTTTATCCCTGAAGGCATTCAAGGAAGCCGTCTCCCATGACATCCACACTGTACTTTTCGTTTATATCAGCGATCGCACGGGTGATTCTTTCCTTATCTTCCCTGTAAAGCATTTTTTCAATGCCTTCTGCCAAGGCTCTGCAATCTCCCTGTTTAACCATGATACCCGTGTTTCCGTCAAGCATATCATATGCCGCACCCACACAATCCGTTGCCACAACGGGACTTCCGTTAAACAATGCTTCGTTGACCACCAGCCCCCAGCCTTCGATCACGCCGCCGCAGATCTTGCTGGATATGACCGAAAGATCGGCCTGCCGGTAGTACAGTGCCTTGACGTCCGAATTTATCCTTCCCGGCATGAATACGTTTTTAAGTCCGAGCTTTTCTGCCTGCATTTTAAGCGGTTCCTTTAACGGACCGTCTCCGCCGATTACAAGTATGAGATCACTGTGCCCCCGGTTAAGAAGAGCTATGGCATCGATCAGTATATCCAAGCCCTTGCGCTCAACCAGCCTGGCCATGCAGAAAACAAGCTTTTTATCTTTCGGGAGGCCGTGTTTATCACGGATGTCAAACTGCTCCTTCGGTTCGGGAGGCAGGGTAGTGTTGTGTGAGATTCCGATCTTTTCTTCCGGTACTCCGACACTTAAAAGGTATTCCCTTGATTTTGTCCCGTAGGCTATACACTTTTGCGTCCCGCGGGTCAGTGTTCTGTATATCCTGCGCTGGACGAGGTTTTTTATCTTCTTTTTAAACGGTTGTGTTTCCTTTGGTGCTTCCCATTTTTCCGTCCAGGTATAGTACCTTATTCCCGACCGTTGCGCAGCCTTCATTGCCGTATAGCCTTCGATGGCCTGCGTTATGCTGTCGGCAGGCGGCAGGATGATCCGGTCATACCCACCCATGGCTATCTCGTTTTTAATGGCTTTTGTTCTTTTAAGAATGTTTCCGTTAAGATCGATCGCCCGAAATGCATCACTGTTACCCTTTGCACCGTAAATCTTTACTGCCATATCGGGATGAGTGAACATGAAATCAATATGACTCTTCCCCGCCAGATTTTCGAAAAAACACACCCTGTGTTCGGATAACGTATTTGTAATGAATAATATTTTCATGCTCTTTTTCGTGCTCCGGGCCGGTACTTGAAGATAAGCCCCAATATCTTGGTGTCATCCACAAGATATCTTTTCGCAAGCCGCCTGGGATCCTGCAATACCCTGTAAAACCACTCAAGACCCGAAGCTGACATCCATCTCGGAGCCCTTTTTAACCTTCCGGCTTCAAAATCAAGGCTTGCTCCAAGCCCCAATGAAACCGGAACGCCTAACTCATCCTTGTTATTAAATATAAACAATTCCTGTTTGGGAGTCCCCAGTCCCATTATCAAAATTTGAGGGGCGGCATCTTTGATCTGCCTTATTATCTTTTCGATTTCGGCCTCATCGTTTTCAAAGCCCTTCGGCGGTGAATAGGTATCGCAGACCTGCAGACCGGGAAACTTCTTTTCAAGATTTTTTGCGGCCTGGGCCGCCACGCCGTTTGCCGCACCCAGGAAATACATACGATATCCCTTCGCTGCCGCAAGAGCGCATAATTTCGGGAACAGATCGGAGCCGCTGATTTTTTCCTTTATCGGTGTTTTGTACCACCTGGATATCCATATGAGCGGCTGCCCGTCCGCAAGGATCATATCCGCATGTTCATAAGCCTTTGTCAGCTCTCCGCCTTTATCAAGTTGAACAATATGGTCGACATTGGCTGTAACTACGAACTTACTTTTATCCTCTTTAATAAACTCTTCGATCCTTTCCAATGCCTCATTCATTGTCAGGTTGTCAATTTCGGTGCACATGAATTTTATCCGCGACAAACTACAGTACCTCCGCGAAGTATTCAATAGTATTTTTAAGCCCTTCCTCAAGTCCGATCCCGGGCTCCCAGTTTAATTCCTTTTTGGCAAGATCGATAAGCGGTTTACGTTTTGCCGGGTCATCCGACGGAAGGGGTTTATATATTATATTTGACCTGCTGCCTGTTAATCCTATCACCGTTTTTGCAAGCTCTTCTATCGAGAATTCGCCGGGATTTCCGATGTTTACAGGTCCCGTAAAACCATCACGGCTGTTCATCATCCTGACCATTCCCTCTACCATATCATCAACATAGCAAAAACTCCTGGTCTGCTGTCCGTCGCCATAGATAGTAATGTCCTCACCTTTAAGGGCCTGGCATATGAAATTACTGACAACACGGCCGTCTCCGACATCCATGCGCGGACCGTAGGTGTTGAATATCCGCATCACCTTAATATCCACTTCATGTTTCCTGTGATAATCGAAAAACAGTGTCTCGGCAGCCCTCTTCCCTTCGTCGTAGCAGGAACGGATACCGATAGTATTTACACATCCCCTGTAATCCTCCGGCTGGGGATGGACCTCGGGATCCCCGTATACCTCGCTGGTGCTTGCCTGAAGGACACGCGCTTCGGTCCTTTTTGCAAGACCCAGTACATTCATCGCCCCGTATACCGAGGTTTTGAAAGTATAGATAGGGTCTTTCTGATACCACTTGGGACTGGCGGGACATGCCAGGTTGTATATCTGATCGCACTCTATAAACAACGGCTGTGTAACATCATGCCGTATAAACTCAAAATAGGGATTGTCAAGCAGATGCCTTATATTGTCTTTGGATCCGGTAAAAAGGTTGTCAACGCAGATAACATCATTGCCGTCGCTGATCAGCCTGTCGCAAAGATGCGATCCCAAAAATCCCGCTCCACCGGTTACCAAAACTCTGTTCTTTCTCATGATCCTCCCTTAACGGTGCCACACACCGTTACAAAATTGTTACGGCGCTATTTGCTCGCAAGGCATAAAAACCCATATAATAATACTCTATACGGTAATTAATGTCAAAACGGTGCCACACACCGTTACAAAATTGTTACGGGACTTTTAGAGATTAAAACACAAAACCCCCTGCCGGATGAACCGGCAGGGGGTCATGTCACAAGTCAAATACAAAAAAGATATTGATTAATCACGCGTGACTAATCCTGCATTGTCCGGAATTAACCGAACCGCAGAATTAAATTTAAAACAAATACTTAAGATTTACGGCGCTACAGCGTTACCTGCTACGCAGTAAGAAATAGTGCCTACAGGAAGAGTGAAGTTAATTGTTCCTGCCTTTGTGCATGTAGCCTGAACGGGCTGAACCGTTACGGTTGCACCGCTTGTTACCTGCGCATAAACAGTGTAAGTCATACCTGCAGCATAAAGAGGTCCCTTAAGGGTCCTTTTACCGCCTTTACCATCTTCGGTGGCTCCTGCGATGATAGCCGCATTAAGCTTTAAAAGGTTTTTGAAATACTTACTGAAGGCTATCAGTGTGTTCTTTGAAATAGCGGGAAGCGCAGCTCCGTTTCCATCCAGAGTCAAAGAGGCCAGAGCGGCAACATAAGCATCGGTAATAGGCTGTCCGGTAGGTGTCGTCTCAACAGCGGGAGCCTGTGATGCCTGAGAAGCAGCATTGGAACCCGAGTTAGAGCCGGCGAATACATTAACCGTCATTGCAGCTACAAGAAGCACAGCCACAACTACCGACATGATTCTCTTACTCAATTTAATATCCCCTCCTTTCGTAATGTACTTGTGACATCATCTCATTTTACAATACTTAATCCGCACGGTCAACCTCATTGTAGAACAGCCCGATGATCAGTTCCCTTAAGCTGTCCTCGTCGGGATAAAAGTATTCAAAACCGTCATCCTTTAATACGGTTTCGCCTTCCATTGTGTAAATATAGTTATCATCAAAGGAATAGCCAAGATATTCGGATGTCATGTAGCTTATCGTATCCACGGTAAGGTCACTTACCAGATAATCCTTCATCCCGTTATACAGGCTTACCGGAAGCGTAATGTCCTCTTTTGTTCTTTCCTTCATCTGCTTTATGAATGACTTAAGATACAGCTTCTGCCTCGCGAGCCTCATCCGCTGGCTCTCAAATACCTCCGTATCCCTTATATGGACAAAGTCATACGCCTTGTTTCCCTTAAGAGTCACTGTTGTACCGGTGGTCCAGCTGCTGTCGATCGCCTCAAGATCGGGCATTCCTTCCGGGATGGTCAGGGTAACTCCTCCCACCGCATCGTTCAAGCCGGGAATAGCCTGATAATTGACCGAAATATAGCCGTGTATCGGAATATCGTAAAGCAGCCTGCTGACGGCATCCCTTGTAAGCTCACAGCTGTATTCCCCGCCGCCGCCGAAAGCATGCTGTGTCGTGATCGATGACCTGGCTATGATATCACCGCCGTCCTCGCCGATCCCGACCATGACCACATCCACTTCCGTATCCCTGTTTACGGCAAGTACCTTCATGGTTTCATCATCCGGATTAAGGATCACGAGAAAAATACCGTCTGACTGCCCGCCCTTGGTAAGTTCGAGAAGCCTTTGATCCACTTCCTTGTCCTGATGTGCATAGTCGATACCCAGTACGAGGAAGGTCCTTATCCTGTCATTGTATTCGTACGGTTTCCCGTTAAACAGGACCCAGCCCTCCTGCCAGTCGGAGGAGTATATCTCCTCGGTGGGCTCATCGCTCAATTCCTCCGCGGAAGGCCCTTCGGTATTCGCATTTTTAGCAAGCCTGTTCCCTCCGACAATGGTCGTTATCTTAACCGCCGCCGCAAGGATTACCACCACTGCCATTATGCATCCTAAGATGAGCAGTGTCCTTCTTATGATAAATTCTCTTCTTGTAACTACTTTTCTTCTCATTAATACTACCCCGGAAATCCCGCTATCTCGGCTTTCTGCCTATAAGCTTTGCCTGTACGAGATACCGCCTGTCATCCTTGCCCTTAACCCTTGTTGACAGGGTCAGTACAGTGTCGGATACCGTAGGATAGATATCTTCCTTAAGGTTTCCGTTCATGCCTATGTTTTCCTTTATCATGTCAAGATACACGTAAAACTGGTCATCAACGTCCGTACCGTAAAACATAACGATAAGCTTGTCGTCAGATTCATATGCCGCAAAGGTCTCATACGCGAGAATTTCGTTATCCGTGTATATGTAAATATACGGATGCGTATTAAAGAATCCCGGATCGGAAAACAGGCTTAAATTGTAAAACGGGCCTTCTTCCGTGTTGTTACTGCCGTATATCACAGTCACGTTATCTTCAAAGGTTTTGGTATTGAACATCTGGCTGAACACGGCACCGTTTGGATCTTCTTCTCCCTTTGCATTATGCGTAGTGTAATATAATACATCCTCCGGGTGCTGAAGTACGGGTGCATCAATACCCGTCTCCGGAATATACAGCCATGCGTAGATATCGGGATTTTGCTCCTTAACAAGTCCTGCAATATCCGCATCCTTATCGGGGAAAGGTATTTCCTCTTCACCTGTATCAGAATCAGACGTATCGGTTCCGGCTTCCTGCGATGCCTCTGCATCAGGCTCCTGCTCTGTACCGCCTTCTTCCCCCGTTTCGGCACTGCCGCCAAGCATGCCGTGATTATCCATATACATAAGGACTCCCATCGTTATGCACAACAGGGCCGCTATCACTACCAGCAATACAAGCATCCCCGTCGAGAGTCCGCCGCCTCTTCTTCTCATCTTATCATCCTTCGCATTTATTATTCACGGATTGCTGTGTGCTACGCACTCCCGCAATCCTGCCCTCCATTCGCAATTACGTGCTACTTCGTAACACTTCTTGCTCATGTAGGGGCGGGTCATAAATCC